>JAJYKL010000181.1 GCA_021788625.1 Chloroflexota bacterium | reverse complement strand
CTCTCACCGGAGTGGTCCGCGAAGGTGACGTTCGCCAAGCGATATGCCGAATCGATTGGGTTGGGTTGCGACTTCACCTTTGGCACGTCGTGGCCATTCGGCGGAACGCTGGTGCAGGAACAGGACAGCGCGCGCTTGTTCAGCGGTCCATCATCGCAGCGCCTTGAGAAGTCGTGGGAGTGGCCCATTGAGGGCTTCATTATGAACCACCTGGATCGTCACGCGCTGGAACGTTACGCTCAGATCATGGGCTCTGGTCTATCTGGTGCGCTGCAAGGTCAGCAATCCGGTCTGTTCTGCGACTCATGGGAGATACTCACTGAGCAACTGTGGACGGCCGGGTTCGGCGAGGCGTTCCGGGCGCGCTTCGGCTATGCCATTGAGCCCTTCATGCCCACGCTCAACGAGCATCCTGCTGAACGCTACGACTACCGCAAGCTACTGTCTGAGTATGTGCTGAACGAGTTTTACCGGCCCCTCGCTGATATCGTTCACCAGCTTGGCGCCTTCAGTCGCGTACAGTGCCATGGTGCTCCGACAGACTTGCTGGCAGCTTACGGTGCAGTGGACGTGCCGGAGAGCGAGGCGCTGCTGTTTGACCCGGAGTTTGCCAATATCGCCGCCTCTGCTGCAGCGCTGACCGATAAACGCGTGGTATCAGCCGAGTCATTCACCTGCCTGTATGGCTGGGCACCCAAGCCCGGCCCCAGCCCACACCAGGGCGAGGAGCAGATTGCCGATCTCAAATTGCTGGCCGACGCGCTGTTCGCCAATGGTGTAAATCAGGTATTCTGGCATGGCATGCCTTATAACCCCCCTGGTGGGCATAATCGCTTTTACACATCAGTGCATGTCGGCCCCGACGCGAGCTTCGCCAGCCAAATCCCTGCCTTCAACGCCTACATGGAGCAAGTGTGCGACGTGTTAAAGCGTGGCAGCACACGCAGTGAGGTGGCGGTCTACCTGCCGCTGGAAGACGCCTGGATGCAGCATGAATTGCCAGAAGATCTGCGTAAACCCAGCGCACGATACCACTGGGAGATGCATTACGCGCGCATCCCGCGCAGCTTGAAGGGTTACCGGCCATTGTGGGTAAGCCTGCCTTACCTTAAAGCGGCGCGTTATGAGGGTGGCGAGTTACGCTGCGGTGAGAACACTTTTAGCGCGCTATACCTGAACGTGGAATGGCTCGATCGCGAGTCATTGGCCGAAGTGATACGGCTGGCCGGGCAGGGGTTGCCTGTGTGCCTGGCCCAGCGACCAAAAGAACCAGGTAAAGTGAAGACTGAGGGTTACGCCGCTGATGTATCGAAATTGACGACGATGGCCAATGTATCCACTGACTTTGGTGCCGTGGCAGCTCGCCCCAGACTGGTGCGCGGTTCCGAACTGCCAGACTTCTGGTGCCGTCGGGAAGGCGAGGTGACATACTTCTTTTTTGCGAACCCGAAGGCGCGCCGTTTACGTTATCCGCTTATGTACGGCCAGTCATATACCGACCAGGTAGTGGAACGACAGGTGGAATTTGATGCTGCCGGCAGGCGGCTGCCCTTCACGCTTCGTTTTGAGCCACACAAGTCAGTGTTGGTAGCCATCTCTCGATCGGGCAACATCGATGTCATCGATCTGGCTTTTGTGCCGCCTGCACCTCAGCCACCAGCCGATTAAAAGCTTATCCAGCACCTGAAGGTGCCTGTAATCGACTGGGCTCTACCATATAGGAGGCACGCAGTGAATAAACGCGAGATTATCAGAACAGCCCTGGCTGGCCAGCCAGTCTCCTACGTGCCATGGTCATTTGGGTTCACTCAGGAGGCGAAGGAGAAACTTATCGCGCATTACGGGCCGGTCGACCTGGAGGATGTTTTACAGAACCACATCCTGACCGTTGCAGACACGTTTGGTTTCTTCACCGACATCGGTCATGCGCGTGTTCGCGATATCTTCGGTGCGGTTTGGGATCGCCGCATTGATAAGGATATTGGCGCGCTGCAAGGCCAGGTGCTGCCAGAACCCAGTCTGAGAGGCTACCAGTTCCCCGATCCACACGATCCGCAACTATATCGAGACATCGATCCGCTCATTGCTCGCTATGATGACCGCTTCCGTATCTTCAATATAGGCTTTTCGCTCTATGAGCGAGCCTGGACACTGCGTGGTATGGTACCCCTGATGATGGACTTCCTGGACCATCCACACTTTGTCCATGAACTGATTGATACGATCGCCGACTATAACATCGAAATCATCCGCCAGGCCGCGAAATATGATATCGATGCCATATACTTTGGCGACGACTGGGGCCAGCAGCACGGATTGATCATGGGTTATCAAACCTGGCGCACATTCATCTACCCGGCGTTAGAACGCATGTACGGAGCTGCCCACCAGGCAGGCAAGCAAGTGTTCATCCACTCCTGCGGTGACGTTGATGAACTATTCGAGGACCTGATCGGCATCGGACTGAATTGTTTTAACCCATTTCAACCTGAGGTCATGGATGTATATGCGCTGGCGAAACAGTACCATGGAAGGCTGGCATTTCATGGTGGAATGTCAACCCAGCGGACGCTACCTTATGGTAGCGTGGCTGACGTCAAAGCTGAGACGCTGCGCCTGATCGAATTGGGCCGCGAGGGTGGTTATATCTTTTCTCCTGCCCATGCTGTCGAAGGAGACGTGCCACTTGTCAATATGCTCACGTTCATCGAGGTTATGCAATCGCAACCTGGTTACCGCAACTGAATGCACACCTATTACGGATAGGAAATGGCATCGCCAGTAGCCACGCAGTTTTTTGCCGATGTGCGATAACTTGTATGGAGTTGGTCTATCTTTTACGCATAAGGATTTACCATGCCTGTATCCGTGGTTTCGCAACCATCTACTGAATCGAGTAACAGCTTCTACACCACCAACTGCGCACCCCTTCAACCCAGCCCGCTGGTTAAGCTGCCTTTGGGTCAAGTTCAGCCCAGGGGGTGGCTGCGCCATCAACTCGACCTGATGGCTGAGGGTATGACGGGGCACCTGGAGGAGATCAGCATTTTCCTGGAGCCATCAAACGGGTGGTTCGGAGGCCAGAATATGGGCTGGGAAGAACAGCCTTACTGGTTTCGGGGCTTTCACAATCTGGCAGTGCTTACCGGTGATGAGCGGTTATTGACTGAGGCCAGGCGCTGGATCGAGGCGATTCTGGGTAGCCAGGACACAGATGGTTACTTTGGCGCCCCGTATCATAAGCACCTGGAAGGGAAGAATGGTCAGGTGTGTCCTGATCTGTGGCCGCACATGATCATGCTCGATGCGGTGATCAGTCATTATGAGCACACGCATGACGAGCGTGTGGTTCCCTTCATGACGCGTTTCTTCGCTTACTGTCGTGACCTGCCAGATGAGCAATTCCTGCCGGTCATCACTCATGGCGGCCGCGAGTTTGGCGACTGGCGCGTGTGGTGGCAGACCCGCCGCGCCGGTGACTTTCTACCTCAGATCTACTGGCTCTTTAACCAGACCGCTGATGCCTGGTTACTGGATCTGGCAGCAAAAGTCTATCAGCGAATCGACCCAGCACCTGATGAATGGCTTGATCATCACGTCGTGAACTTTACACAGCGCTTCCGTTATGCGGGTAATCACTATGTGCAATCCGGTATGCCATGGCATCTCGATCAGACCGAATACTGGTATCGCCAGCACATGGACACCTGGGGACAGCAACCACGTGGCATCTTTGGCGCTGATGAGAATATCCGCCCCGGCGCTGTGGACCCTCGTCAGGGCTTCGAAACCTGTGGCATGGTGGAGTTCGCGAAGAGCTTCCACATCCTGGGACGCGTCACGGGGGACACGATATGGGCCGATCGGACCGAGGATATTCTACTGAATCATTTCCCGGCGGCCAGTACACCGGACTTGAAAGGGCTGCACTATCTGACGGCCTCGAATCAACCCCAACTGGACGCATCAGAACACCATGAATATGACAACAAAGGCCGTATGATCAGCTACTCACCACATGATTATCGTTGCTGCCAGCACAATGTGGCCATGGGCTGGCCATACTATGCCGAGAATCTGTGGCAGGCCAGCGCCGACGACGGACTGGTGGCCTGGTTATACGCTGCGTCAACCGTAACAGCCAGGGTGGGGCGCGCCGGGCAAACCATTAGCCTGGAGGAAGAGACTAACTACCCCTTTAGCGGCAATGTGGTGTTGAAGGTGACACAGGCAGAGAACGTCATGTTCCCACTGTACCTGCGCGTACCGGGTTGGTGTGCCGATTTTCATGTCAAAATCAATGGTGAAGCTGTCGATCTATCTAGCCTGGGAGATATATCCGGGCTCATCGTACGCATCGAGCGAACCTGGAGCACCGGAGACGTGGTGGTGTTGGATATGGCCATGCAAATCACTCTCACCGAGTGGCCACGGACGGGCAGCGTGAGCGTGGATCGCGGACCTCTAACCTACAGCCTGCGTATCGGCGAAACATGGCGGCGTTGTGGCGGGAGCGATACCTGGCCTGAATGGGAAGTCATACCGACAAGCGCGTGGAACTATGGCTTGATTCTTGATCGTGAGCAACCACAGGATTCACTGCATGTGGCGCGTATCGCAGAAACCATCGCTGACCAACCCTGGGCCCTTGACGCGGCACCGATTGAGATTAAGGCACGTGGCAAACGCATCGCACAATGGAACCTGGAGAATGAGACGGTACGCCCGTTGCAGCCCAGTCCGGTTCGCTCGGACGAGCCGGAGGAGGAGCTTACGTTGATTCCGCTTGGTTGCGCTCGACTGCGGATCGCCTGCTTCCCTACCATTGGCGATGACTCCACAGCGTGGACTTGGAAATGATGGTGAACTGGATAATCAAGTTTGCATTGGGTGGTCTGTTTCTCTTGCTGGCCGTGCTCTATGTAGAGCGCGGCCGACTGCTGCGCCGCTCTACGTGGCGGCTATTGAAGGATGGAGGACTGGGGCGCCTGCTGAACGGCTCATTTGTGCATGCATTTGCGTATATCCGTTGGCCACGCGAATACGTTGGGTTGGGGCGTTTCCTGCTTGTGCCACTCTATAGCCGGCAAATGAAGCATGCCGCAGCCGGTAGCTATCACGGTAAAGTGCTGACGACTG
>JAJYKL010000003.1 GCA_021788625.1 Chloroflexota bacterium | reverse complement strand
GGTGACGATATAGAACCGGTTGGCGGCGATGCCGTTGAACACTGTCTCAGCCACCTGCTCAGGTGACTGCGCCATCTCACGCGCCGGATGGAATGGAGGTGACGCGATGCGCCAGGCTTGACGGACGTCGGTCGCAGGATTGCTCAGCACGGCAGGTCGATTGCGTGCAGCGTCTATGATGCGCGTCCTCACCCAGCCTGGGCACACCACCGACACCTGCAACCTGTCCGTGCGTTGCGCCAGCGCGTAACGTAGATTCTCCGCTAACCCAAGCACGGCGTGCTTGCTCAGTGTATAGGGAGCTACCGGGTTGTTGGAGATCAACGCCGTGGCCGAGGCGATATTGACGATGTGTCCCTCGTAACCAGCGTCATTCTGCGCCAGCATGAGCGGCACGAATACACCGACAGCGTGGATGACGCCCCAAACGTTTACGTTCAGCACCCACTCCCAGTCTTGCGGTGTGCTGTCCCATGCCGTGGTGCCGGCAATCACGCCAGCATTATTGATGAGCAGGTGCACGGTTCCGAATGCCTTGAGCGTTTGCTGAGCCAATGCTTCTATGTCGGCTCGCTGTGAAACGTCGGTGCGTACGGCCAGCACCTGTGCTCCCCTGGCACGAAGCGCAACTTCCGTCTCCAGCAGGTCTACCGCATTCACGTCAGCCAATACGACTCGCATGCCCTGTCCAGCAGCGCGCTCAGCCAGCGCCCGTCCGATGCCACTGGCCGCACCAGTGATTACAGCCACTCTATCTTGAAATGTTTTCACTCAGGCCCTTCTCCGACCAGCCCGTTATTTTAACCTCAGGTCATGGACAGGCATTGCCATAGCAGGCGCTGCTCACTACTTCACCAACCGCATTGCGCAGCTCCGCTTTATCGCCGGTGTTGTTCCAGATGGCTTTCGTATCCCATAGCAGGACACTTGGCGGATTATGCACTGCACCGGTATAGCTCTCAATCCGTACCTGGGCCCCAGCCTCCAACCGGTAGCCATCTGGAAATGTATAGATCTGCGAACCGACTATCGACACCAGTGTCCAACCGGTCAGGTTCTGCGCACCGGTACCGGTGTTCGACAGGACTACATACTCCGGTGTGGTCTGACCACTCAGAGTAGTGATGTGCAGATCACTGGCTGGTACCGTGACTAACGGAAGGTAGGCGAAATAAGTGAAGAATGCCGAATCGCTCAATGTGATCGTGCCTGACAGATCGGTGCGGTATACCTGTGCGCCGATGTCACCCAACCGTTGCAGTGTTTCGGTCGCCGGATGCCCATAGGGATTGGGACCAACTGAGATCACAGCAACCCTGGGCAAGGCCAGCGACAGGAACCCCGCGCTCGTTGCATATTGACTGCCATGGTGGCTGACCTTGAGGACGTCAACAGGCAGTGAAGCTTGGGCGGCGCGCGAGATGACGTCAACATCCACACCGTCGGAGATATCACCGGTGAAAAGATAGCGTTCGGTACCGTGCCGGACCAGCAGAACCACTGAGGCATCGTTGTCGTCGCTGAAAGGCACAGCGGGATCCGGGTTCAATACTTGAGCAGTAATAGTGCACCAGGAGTAGACAGCGGGATAGTGCACGACGGTCAGGGTAAGTCCCCGACTCGCCACTGCAGTGGCGAAGGCATTCCAGGTAGCAGAGGTGGGATCACCATGACCATTGTAGAGCACCTGCGTCACCGAGATATCGCTTGTTTGCAGCACGGCAATCAGACCACCGACGTGGTCACTGTCGGCGTGGGTGGCCACCATAGTGTCCACCTGGCTCACCTTTTGGGAGTGCAGCGCGTCGACCACGCTAGAACCCGCAGCAGTGTCGCCCCCGTCAATGAGAACGTTGCAGCCAGCGGTGTCGTGCAAGAGTGCGGCATCGCCCTGACCGACATCGACGAAGGTAACCGTCAGATCCGAGCCACCAGCAACGAACGTGGTGGAAGCTCGGGCGATACTCGCCACCATGCTAGCGGCGTAAAACGCAAGCACAATCGATAAGAGTGCAAAGATGCGTTTCATTGTTCTTCCGTCATCCGAAAACGAGATATCCCTTAATCGGCAGGATGCACCGAGTATCATCCTTCATGTTATGACCTCAACCGGACCAGCCTCCAGCGGAGGAACGATCAGGTCGTCATGCTGGCAGGAATCGTGGTTATGGTTTACAGCAAGACTTGCAGCGATCCAGGCTCTCACTGCCAGGTTTCTAATATCTACACGGACACCGAACGCTCCAGATGGGGTTATTAATTGAGACGGAAATAAAAACGCCGTCACACCTGCGAAATACACACGGGTGTGTGGACGCAGGTATAGCGGCGCGCAGGTGCCAGGCTTGGGAGCGGGTCAATCCTGTGGTTTTTGAGACTTATCTTCGTACCCGGCTACTCTGTACCAGACCGGCGTAGGGTCCACCGACGAAGGATAGACCCACACCTCCCTGGGAGTTGCACGAGACGGATAGGCGCTCGCCTCGACACTCGGTGGCCGGATCCGTGTCACCAGATTGGCGCCTCCGTATTGCTCGGAGTCGATGGTGCGGCGGTTCAAGTCACGTATGGGCGTTCGGCTCGCGGGCTGGACATCAAGTACCAGCGTCCTGTTCTGGGCAAGCGAGTTTGAGCGCTCCGAAAGTGCTATGAGTTGTTGGGTGAGTTCGACTGGCTCATCGGTGCCAGACGGTGGTTGACTCTGGCCGGTGCCCAAGAGCCAAGCTCCCACTCGATTGAGCATTTTCGAAAGGCGGTCCTTTGAACGGGAGGGCGATATCGTCATGGAAACGCTCCCTAGCTATCAGGCTATGTTGGTAGTCCGCTATCATTCTGGAAAGCTATTACCAGTATTGATGGTAGCGAACCTTAACGATTACTCGGATCGTCTGAATAGTTGTTAACACATAGTGTGTAAACCGCTAGTAATAAACATCACAACTGATATGTGAAATTTATCACATATTTGTGTTAGTTACCATGATGACTTATGTTATATAAGGATTGTATAAACCGCGTATCTATCAAGCCGGTGTACAGTGCCTCTGGCCTGTACGAAACTCGGCACAATGTACTAATGCATTGGAGGCACCATGGCATTTAACGTCAAGCAGCACGGCAAGGTCACTTACTATTCCGAAGGCGACTCGCCAGTCTTGTCGAATCTTGTTACTGAAGCGCAGCCTGATGGTGATCTGCGTATTCACTTCGCCGGACTCACAGGAGGTTACTCCGCCAAAGGGGTGCTAAATCTGGACGCGCTCGTCACGATGGATCCCGAGCGCGAAATTCCGCTCGTATTTGCATGCTGGGAAAAATGGTTGCGTGATGCCGGAATTTGCCAGTCACTCAGCGAAGTGGACTTCATCGAGATGCATGTATTTGGTTGCCAGCCCAAAGGTGTGAACCCACTGGTGGACCCGGCTGGATACCAGCGAGAGGTCGAGCGGTTGCGTGCGGCCTATGCCAATGCCTATCGCAACTGGTGGACCACGCACTGCCCCAATAATGGACTGCCCTGTCGTTTCACTGTGCACGTGGTTGACGTGCCTGACCGTGCCGCGTCGTATGAATTCTACGGCGTTGGCCTGTTACAACGTAAAGGTGCAGGTGGTTAACTCATTGGCAGTAACTTTTAGGTACGTTAAAAACTCGACGCACACAGCATGGTGTGGATGGTATAATGCCGCACTAACTCCATTGTGGAAGCTCAAGCCAAATGGAAATGATCTCCTAAAGGGAATAGCCCGAATTGGGTTGAATCAGTAATGGAAAGTGGCATAAGAGAAGTCGTTGTCACAACTAGGCAAAGGAGACCTTAATGATCACGTCTGTAGAGCAGGCACTCACGATTTTGGACGACCAGAACCGCTCCGACATCGAGCGCGAGATGGCCGGTCATTACCTGCAGACCCACCCTAATACCAAAGCGATTGTCCGGTTGGTAAAAGCTCTACAAGACGATGACTCGGGTGTGGCCTGGGCGGCGGCTGAAGGTTTGGCACGCATGGGCGAGCCGGCTGTGGTAGAGGTGTGTCACGCTCTGGCCGATCACGAACGTGCCGGCGACGCGCGTTTGTTAAGGGGAGCCTATCATGTACTTCGTCACCTTGCCGACGCGGCTCTCTATCAGCAGGCGTTCCCTTTAATGCAGGCTCTAAAAGGTCCTGCCTCTGACCTGCAGGCCATGCAGGAGGCGGATCGACTGCTGCGATTGGTAGGCAATCACAACTTGCGCTGATAGGGCGTTGAGTCGCAGGGAAAACGCTCGACCTCGTTATTACGCGGCATCGCAACATGCAATGCGGCGGGATCCCCACCAGTCTGGAGTATCAACTCTGCATTCGAGATGGACTGGCAGCCTACCCGGTTATACCCGCTTGGCTGTCCGATTCTTTAGTAACTTCAGGCGGAAGACGTCTTCGCGCTCGCGTTCCTCGAGCACACCCTGGATGAAGGTGACAGTCTCTTCATATTCAGGTATGAAAATATACTGCAGGGCGTTCACCCGTCTTTGCGTCTTGCGTAATTCACCGGCAAGTCGCCATACCGATGTCATGAGCTCAGCGAGTTCTGGTAGTTTTGCCAGCACTGCACGGAAGGCGGCACTGGCCTCATCCAAAGTCGCCGATGTTTCGCCCAGGCTATAGGGCATCTCGGGAGGGCTGCCATGCGCCCTGATGACGGGAATTGAGACGCCCATGACTCCGCGAAATTTGAGTTGCACGTCTACGGTCTTGTGCACCGCCAGAGCTGCCCACTCGACTCGCTCCTGGCCCATGGTCAACCGGGCCTCAGCCAGAGCGCCGTAGGCTGCCTCCAGTAACTTCCACACTTCCTGCTGGATCACCTCTGCATTGTGTGCCAGAGGGATAAGCTCGGCAGTCAGTTGTTCCCGTTTGCGGTCCAAAATCTCGTAGCCTTCCCGTGCGAAGCGCAGGTCCTGCCTGACACGCAGCAAGCTGGAACGTGTTGGGGGAACGTTAATGCGCGGCATGAGCCTCCCGGTAATACTTCTTGATCTCGCCTTCGCTCACGCGGGTGAGTTCCTCCTTCGGAAGCATGGAGAGCAGGCGCCAACCAATGTCCAGTGTCTCGTCGATGGTGCGGTTCTCGGTCAACCCCTGGCTGACGAACTCGCGCTCGAACGACCCGCCGAACGCCAGGTATTGCTGATCTACCGTGGAGAGCTCTTCCTCGCCGATGACCGATGCAAGCGAGCGAACGTTCTGCACATGTGCGTAGGAGGCGTAAAGCTGTGCAGACCAGTGACTGTGATCAGCACGAGTACGCCCCTCGCCAATGCCGTCCTTCATCAATCGCGAAAGGCTGGGCAACACGGAGATGGGAGGATAGACTCCCTGCTGCATGAGGTCCCGACTGAGCACGATCTGGCCTTCGGTGATGTACCCGGTCAGGTCTGGCATGGGGTGCGTGATGTCGTCGTTGGGCATGGTGAGGATGGGAATCTGCGTGATGGACCCCTCGCTGGTACGGATGCGTCCAGTGCGCTCATACATGGAAGCCAGGTCGCTGTAGAGGTAGCCTGGATAGCCCTTACGGCTGGGCACCTCGCCGCGCACATTCGAAATCTGGCGCAAAGCCTCGCCATAGTTGGTCATGTCGGTAAGGACGACCAGCACATGCATCTGGCGCTCAAAGGCCAGAAATTCGGCCAGGGTGAGTGCCGAGCGTGGTGTAACCAGGCGCTCCACCGGCGGGTCGTCGGCCAGATTCAGGAACATTGCCACGCGGGTCAGAGCGCCACTCTGCGAGAATGACTCGCGGAAGTAGGCGGCCACGTCGTGTTTCACACCCATTGCGCAGAAAACAATCGCGAACTGTTCGGTGCTCGTGGCGCTGGCGCCTTCGCTGCCGCGTTGGCCTGCCGGTACACCCAGCGTGGCCTGGCGTACGATTTGGGCCGCGAGTTGGTCGTGCGTCATGCCTGATCCAGAGAAGAGTGGCAGTTTCTGGCCACGCAGCAGGGTATTCATCCCGTCGATGGCCGATATGCCCGTCTGGATGTAGTCGCGAGGGTAGACGCGCGCCGTCGGGTTGATTGGCTGGCCATTGACATCAGCATGGCGGTCAGTCAACGGCATCGGTCCTCCGTCAATGGGCTGGCCCATGCTATCGAAGACGCGTCCCAGCATTTCTTCCGCCACGGGGATGCGAAGCGGCTGCCCCAGGAAGCGCACACGAGTCCCATCAATCGAGAGGCCGGTGGTGCCGCCGAAGACCTGCACAGCAGCCGTATTCTCACCCACTTCCAGGACGCGGCCACGTCGTCGCTGGCCTTGCGCATCGATCACCTCGACCACTTCATCGTAGCCGACGTTCCCCGCTCCTTCCACAATGACGATAGGGCCATCGATACGTGAGACGCCGATAACCTCCTGACCGCCGTGCCCCATGCGGCGTTCGTTGGATTGATCCAGCACCTCACTTACGCGATCCAGTACCTCGCTCATGCGTATTCTGACTCCAACTTATCCATCTGCCGGTCGATATCCTGACGGATACCGTCCAGCTTTTCCAACTGGTCGTTTGGTACAACCGACTTCATACGGATCAGCGTGATCACGATAGGCAGGTTGTGAATCATGCTGATCGGCGCGCCACGTTTGATGATGCTCTGCGCCCGATGGTGGAAGTGCAGGATCAGGCTCAGCATCTGGATCTGCTTCTGGACCGTCGAGAAAGCATCAACGTCGTCCATGGCGCTCTGCTGTAAGAATCCCTCGCGTAACAGGCGGGCTGTCTCCAGTGGCAGGCGCTGCTCATCGGGTAACGCGTCCGGGCCGACCAGTTTCACGATCTGCGACAACCGGTTCTCCTCGTTCAGGATCTCCATGGCCTGATTGCGCAGGGCGTACCAGTCCTGCCCCACCTGCTCTTTCCACCAGCCAGCTACATCGGCAATGTATTCACTGTAGCTGTCCAGCCAGTTAATGGATGGGAAGTGCCGCGCCGAGGCCAGGGCTTTGTCCAGTGCCCAGAAGCAGCGGATGAAGCGTTTGGTGTGTTGTGTCACCGGCTCGGAGAAGTCACCACCAGGAGGCGAGACCGCTCCGACGACACTGACGGAGCCACTCTGGCCACTGAGCGTCTCGACATAACCGGCACGCTCATAAAACTCAGCCAGTCGAGTCGCCAGGTAGGCTGGGAACCCTTCTTCTGCAGGCATCTCCTCAAGCCGACCCGAGATCTCACGTAAAGCCTCAGCCCAGCGAGAGGTTGAGTCGGCCATCAAGGCCACATGGTAGCCCATATCGCGGAAGTATTCGGCGATGGTGATACCCGTATAAATACTCGCCTCGCGAGCGGCAACAGGCATATTGGAGGTATTGGCGATGAGCACCGTGCGTTCCATCAGAGGGCGGTTGGTGCGTGGATCCACCAGGTGTGGGAAATCCTGCAACACCTCCGTCATCTCGTTGCCGCGCTCACCACAGCCAATGTACACCACCACTTGCGCGTCTGCCCATTTGGCGATGCTGTGCTGAGTCACCGTCTTGCCCGAGCCGAATGCCCCAGGAATGGCTCCCGAGCCACCCTTGGCCAACGGGAAAAAGCTATCCAGCACGCGTTGTCCGGTGATAAGAGGGATGTTCTGGCCCAGGCGACTACGGTAGGGGCGCGGTTTACGCACCGGCCAGCGCTGCAACATGGTTAGTTCCACCTCACGGCTTTCACCTGCGTCGTCCGCTGATCCAATGCGTAGACGGGCGATGGGTTCCGTGATGGTGTATTGGCCTTCCGGGGCAACCCATGTAAGTGTTCCGGATAGATCGGGAGGAACCATGATACGGTGTTCCAGGGCGGGCGTTTCCGGCACGGTACCCAGAATCGTTCCACCACTCACGGCGTCACCCTCTTTGGCGCGTGGCGTGAAGTTCCAGCGGTCTTTGCGATACAGTGGCGTCAGATGCATACCACGGCTGATGAATGAGCCGGTGCGCATCTCAATCACGGGCAATGGACGTTGTACGCCATCAAAGATGCTCTTCAACAGGCCAGGGCCCAGCTCCACCGACAGGGGTAACCCGGTGCCAAACACGGGCGCGCCAGGCTGCATACCCGATGTCTCTTCGTACACCTGGATGGTGGTGATGTCGCCCTGCATGCCGATCACTTCACCAACCAGATGCTCGTCGCCGACCTCGACCAGCTCCATCATGCCCACCCGGCGCGAGCCCCGTGAGCGGACCACTGGCCCGTTTACCCAGGTCACGGTTCCGATCTGCTGACTCATAGCGACTCTCCCATCAAGAGACGATATACCTGCGCTCGCAGTTCATTTTGCATCTGCCTTGATCGCGACTCCAGAGTATTGTCATACTGTCGATGTCCATCCGGCGTTTCCACCACGACTCCTGTGCCATGGGGCAAGGGCTCACCCAGCTCCACTTTGATGTTTAGCTCTTTCTGAAGGGCTGCCAGCAGTTCAGGTGTCAGGAGTGTGCGGGTCTGTTCATCAGCTCGTACGCGCACCTCCGGAGCAGCCAGGCGGATCAGTGCCTCACGCAACAGGTTTTGCGCGAGCTGCGGGTAGTTTTTCCACTGTTGCGCTGCGGGCAGCTTTTGTTGAGCCGCCAGAAAGGTATCATTCAACAGCTTTTCACGCCGCTCGAGTTGCATCGTGCGTGCTTTTAACTGTGTCGTGGCAATGACCTGGCTGCGGATGCGAGTGGCTTCCTGGGAAGCACGCCGCAGAATCTCCTCGCGCTGGGCCTCTGCCTGCTCCTGGGCGCGTCGATGAGTCTCCTCCGCCTTCGCTTTGGCATCGGCCAGGATCTGGTCAGCCTCGGCACGCACTTCGCTTTGCACCGCGTGCGACAGTGCCTCCATCCCTTCTTCGATCGGTTTCATGTCAGGTACACCTCAGATTCGGATGCCAATAGCCCGCCTCACAACCTCGGCCAGCGTTGGCTGGTCCGACCGAACACCTTCAGGGCCAGGCACCTCGACGATCAGCGGTACGGTACTATGCAGTTTGAGGTTGTCCATGCGTGACACGATCAGGCGTGCCACGTCCTCGGTCACCAGCACCACACCGACGTCCTTGGCCGCCAAAACATCATCCAGCGCCTCGTTAACCTCAGCCGCACTGGTTGCTGCCCGGCCGCTGATACCGACCAGGGAAAATCCCAGCACGGCCTGCGGATTGCCAATCACGTACACTTTCATAGTTCGACAAGCTCACTATGTACAGTTCGACAAGCTCACTATGTACAGTTCGACAAGCTCACTATCACAGTTCGGCAGGAACATTACTACTCTGGTCATTCAATTGACTAATCCTGTCCAGCCTGAACGACGCCGTATGACTTGCAGCTATCGGTTCAACAACAGGAACGAGATAATCAGTCCGTAGATAGCAATACCTTCAGCCAAACCGACGAAGATGAGGGAGCGTCCGAAAGATTCGGGCTTTTCCGCTATTGCTCCAACGGCCGCCGCCCCGGTCGCGCTGACGGCGATGCCGGCACCAATCGTTGCAAAGCCGGTGGACAGAGCCGCTGCCAGGGAGGTAAACTGGTCGGCCGCCGCCGTTGGTGCGACCATTCCCGAAGCCAGTATCGTGGCCGGAGAGGCCAGCCACACCAGGCCAAAACCGGCCGCCATCAGACCGACGACGGCGTTAAAGCCTCCCAAACCCAGAACCAGGCCACGCGTAGCATGGGTCGGCTCGTTCCGGTTGTGCCGTATAAAAAACACAATGGCTGGAACGATCGGCACGAGTCCTGCAACAATGGCAACCATAATTATTCCCATACTTTCACTCCTTCTGCATTATTCATTTTGGCCATCCCCCAGCCCACAGCCTCGCGCCTGTGCCGCAACTGGAGAAAGGTTACAAGCGAATGGTCATATGACCTGCATCGCACTTCTCAATACCTTATTAATGATGTAAAAACCTTTGAGTCATCAGCCCTACTGCACCTGGCCTCACTCTGACTGGGCAGGCTGTAACTTGAGTGGCCGGTAACGAGCACCACCGCCGCTGAAGAACTTGCTGAAAAACTCATAGTACTCCAGACGCATGGTCTGAATACTCACAATCAAGCCTTCGAAACCGATGATGAATAAATTGCCCAAAACGACCACAATCCAATACCCTACACCGTGGCCTGGGCTGGCGAGAGCAGCCAGGATGAAAATGACAGCGCTCAGCCCTCCGTGCGCCACAGCAAAGGCGCCAACACGCACATACGAGAGACTGTTGCTCAAGAAGCTTATCAACGTCTCGAATATCTCCACAGCCGCCTGAACAACGTATGTACCGGCACCACCCTCGATAAGCGGCCGATGTCCCTCGACCAAATGCCGTAAAACTTCTGAGAACATGACCGCGACTGCAGACACGACCGCCGTCACGACGAAGACAACAGTCGGAATGGGAAAACCTTTGATCGCAATGGAGGCTGCCAGGAGCAGCAATGACCAGTAGAGCACAAACCCGGCCAGGCCATTGTGGTCAAATAAGAAGCGCCCGAGGTCTCGTGCAATGATGGCATTGATCATGTTTAGCACGAATCCCACACTCAGCAGGACGATCCCCGCACCGATGGCAATCATGAGGATCGTCAGGATGTTGCTCAGCGGCCTCATCCATAGCGGCTGGATCACATCTTCAAAACCGAAGAAGCTGCCATACAGTACACCGAAGACAGCAGCCACCACTCCGCAGGCTGTTACGATTGGGCCAAGGCTCGCCAGGCTGCGTAGCGACTTCACCTTGCGAGTCGATATCAAGATGCCCCCCAAAGCCAGAATGATCCCCTGCCCTAGATCGCCGAACATGGCCCCAAAGAGCAGCGGGAACGTCACCGTCATCAGCACGGTTGGGTCGATTTCCTGATAGCGCGGTTGAGCATAGGTGGTCGTCAATAACTGGAAGGCTCCGACAAGGCCTGGATTGCGCAGCGCCACCGGAACATCCTGCGGAGCAGTGCTGCGGCGGGTCGGGTTGGTTTCCACAATTATGTTGCTGGAAATCTTCTTAAGGCGCTGCTTCAGCTCTTCCACTCGAGAAGACGGCACCCAACCCACAACCAGGTAGGTGTAACGCAACCGGCCGAAATGCGTGATGGCATCGGCTAGCAACCGGCTGGTGCGTGCCTCCCAGAGCAGGATCTGGATAGGTTGTCGATGAATATCGCGCAACTTCGCCAGCTCAGATTGCAGCTCACCAATCCGTTGTCTCGATGCACTGATATCCTTATGTAATGCCTGGATGATCTGGGGTGGAGTACCCTCATAGGCCTCTGGGAGGTTGAGCGGGTTCAGATATGCGCTGCGTGCGGCGCGTTCCAGAACATCGGCGTTATTCCTTGCACCAGCTAGCAAGACAACCATCTCGCGGTTATCCTGTCGCAGCGGCAGCAGCACATAGGGCATGCGAGCCAGGCTTGTCTCCAATCGCTCCACATTAGCGACCGGAATGGTTCCCAGAATGGAGAATAAATACCGCGGGTGACGCAATGCGGTAATGTCTGCATCGATCCCCGCCACAGGTTCCATCTGGCGCAGATAGCTCTCCAGCACCTCCAATTTCTTCAGCTCAGTGGCGAGCTGCCGGCTGACCGTCTGAACCGCCTGCTCAGTTTGTTCCACCTGCGTACTGATCGTCCCGACATCGACCATCGTGGCACGGTCCACCGATGGAGGTGATCCCACCTCTATGCCCAGCGTCTGCATGACATTGAGAATGCGTCGTTCCAATGCGCCGTAACTGGATGTGCGTTCCTGCCAGTCATCGGTTGAATCCAAACCTTTTTCCACGCTCAGATAGCTGGCGTCCGCTTGTTGAAAGACACCCATGCCCGCCAACGCACGAGTAACTGCCAGCAGGTCTTTTGCGGTAATGATGATCTCGGCTTCGGTCATCTCTTCCGGATAGAACATACAGACTCCAATATCCCTTGTAATCAGGTCCGAATCAGAACAATCTCTCACACCTGACCGTTAATTCCAATGAACACATGCGAATCATCCTGGCGTGCAGCCCGTTAACAGGTGTGATTGGTACTCTTCCTGCTGCATGTGTGCCGACTTGGCTTCGACTAATACCGTCAGGTCCTGAATTTCATGTTCATTCAATAATAAAAAGGCCAACGGGATGCCGACGTGAAAGGGGTATCCACTGAAAGCAGCCCGGCATGCCTCGGCGACATGCCGCTGGAGTTGTAGTTCCAGCACTGGTAAACCGCTATGCGGCTCATGCAGCAATACATCTACGTCGTGCAGATCGGGGTAGGTGCGTTCGACCACCTGGGCAATATCCGCGCCGGCTGCGATGGCACGAATGCTCTCGTCACGTATGTGGTAGCCGAACGGCAAGGTATAGTTTATGATTTCCTCTTCAGATAGATGATGGTAGACGCGGTAGCGGATCGCCCACATCAGGTTGGTCATATCCATCAGCGTTCCGACGATTTTCAACGCCTGGGTGCGGTCATCTCCGTTGAGTTGTGCGAGTTCGTGACGCAGCTCTCGCCAGTAAGCCAGATCCAGCGCAACTTCCAGCGGGAAGAGGCTCTGTTCCGAGGTGTAACGAGACATGGCGTAAGACAGCGTATCGAAATAGGGAGTGCCGCGTAATAGCTCTACAGCAGTCGTCACATTCCCCGACTCCACCATGGCTTGTGCTGGCAGGACGGTAATCGGTCCGTAGGGGAACAATACAAACCGGATTGGATCCCACGCGGCTCCTGCTACAATCCCCCGCAGCACTGCTTTAAGGTTGTCCACCTCATAACGCCGGTAGAGTTGGGTTACCAGAGCGCGTACCTCAGCCGGGACTGCTCGAATGACCTGTGTATAGACATCAGCCAGATGGCGCTTGGTGTTGTATACAGCACGCCGTGGGGTAAGGTTGCGATCTTCGAGATTCGCGACGTACGGGTTGTAGACCGTACTCTTGAGGGCCTCAACCAAACTGCCCAGATCAACTGTTTCACATAACCTGACCCAGTCGTGTGCAGTGAGCAGTCCTGAATACATGGCCCGGACGCGTGAGTTGATAGCCGCGTAGCCTGTGACGCCTCCCGGCATGGTTCTACTCCCTGCCAGCCACGCGATCCAGGATAAAGCTGACCGCCCGGTCGAAATTGCTCATGGCGATGACTTCCATGCGGCGAACATCTTCCTGTGCTTGAGCCAGGAGGCGTGCAGATTCCTCCTCTGCCTGGGCCTGGGACAGCATCTGGCGGGCTTCGCCTTCGGCATCCGCCCGCGCCTTATCCATTAGCGCCTTGGCTTCCTGCTCTGCCCGCTTCGGGAACTGCTCCGCCTCATGCATCGCCGCATCGTAGATTGCCTGCGCTTGTTTTTCGATATCGAGTACCTGCTGTACGTGGTCCTTTTGGTACAGCGTGGATACATTCCGGTCGCCTTTCTCCGGTATAGTGACATTTTGTTTCATAGTAGGTTAGTGTATTATCTTCTACACGCGTTTTAGGTCACCTGCGGCTGACGCGCCCGTAATCTTAACACGACACCGCGAAATCATGCCAACACGAGATATAGGCACATTGCTAACCGTGACAATAACTTGCCTGACCATCTGGTCTCATATCGTATTGCATGTATCGGAACCGACTTGCGCTAAACCGAGCAATTGATAGAATACGACTACTCGGGGCTCATACCTGTGCGAGCCGCGGGATGTGTGACGGTTGAATTCTTGTGGCTCATATAGTTTTGGATTTTGTACTTGTGCCTGCTTGTAAGGAGGTGATGCCCTTACCGAAATCTCCACATCTTCGTTAGCAACTTCTTTAGTATTCGCTCTTTGAAGTTCAACTCGATAGTGGAAGTCCCCATTGGAGGGGAGGAGAGATTCATGAAAGCGCTTCGCTCGTCAATAAACCACGTTCCTATAACCCTGGCCATCGTGATCGCAACAGCGGTGGCTGCGTGTGGCGGACAACCTGCGGCGGCGCCGCAGGCGACCCAGCCACCAGCCGCAACGAATACGTCGGCTGCCGCGGCAACCTCCGCCGCCACCGCCGCGGCAACACCCACCACGGCTGCCGCGGCCAATCCGATGGACTACCTGAATGCCGATCGTGCAGACACCTTTATGATCGACCAGCCCTACAAGCTCGACACCTTCGATAACTGGAACCCCTATATCCCGGGCAATGCTTTCGGCTGGGGCATGTCTGAGATTGGCATGGACGACCTGATGTACCTCAACTATGGTGATGGCAAGCACATCATGTGGATGGCTGAAAAGGTCGACAGCAATGCTGATGATACCGTCTGGACGCTGCATCTGCGAAAGGGCATTACCTGGAACGACGGTGTGCCGTTCACGGCCGACGACATCATCTACACCATCAATCTGCAGCAGAAGAACGACAAGCTGACGAACCACTTCTATTGGGTGCAATGGCTCAAGAGTGTGGAAAAGGTTGATGACTACACCGTGCGGTACACTCTCAACAAAACCAATCCCCGCTTTGCCGACGAACGCATCAGCGGCGGCCTGGGCGTGTTCCCCGATGTCTTCATCCCCAAGCATATCTGGGAGAATGTCAAGGACCCAACCACCTTCAAGAACTATGACCCGTCCAAAGGCTTGCCGTTAGGCACGGGACCGTACATCCTGGCCAAGACGACCACCAACGAAACGATCTTCGTCCGCAACGACAACTGGTGGGGTGCCAAGACCGGTTTCGCCAAGTTGCCGGAACCCAAGAAGGTGGTATTCAAGTATGTCGGCACCGAAGAGGTACGCACCCAGACAGCCATTGACAACGGATTCGACTCCATGCAGGACATCACCGTCGGCGCCCTGCAGGCCATCATCAACCAGAACAGCAAGTGGCACGCCTGGTACGACCAGAAACCCTACGCTGTAGCGGATCCGTGCGCCCGCATCATCTCCATCAACTCAGCCAAGAAGCCCTGGGATGACAAGGACATGCGCAACATGCTGAGCGATGTGATGGACCGCAAGCAGATCGTGGACATCGCTTATGAGGGCTCGACCACACTGGCCGCCTACTTCTGGCCGAACTACCCCTCCATGAAGCCCTACTCTGACCTGGTCGACCCGCAGGTTGAACAGGATATGCTGTCACCTCAACTGGCCAAGGCTGAGGCAATCCTGAAGGCCAAAGGCTACACGAAGGGCGCCAAATACTGGTCCAAGGATGGCCAGGATCTGGCCATTCAGATTCAGGTCCCTGAAGACTTCATCGAGCTTCAGCGTATCGGCGATGTCTACGTCGAGCAGTTGCAGAAGTTCGGCATCAACGCCACTGAGGCGAAGCTGGGTGCGGTCTATTACACCAACGCCTCCACCGGCGACTACGAAGCACAGTCCAACTGGTTCGCGTGCGGATCCGTAAACGAGCCCTGGACCACGCTGAACCAGTTCACCGGCGCGGCCGCCCCACTCGGCCAGGCAGCCAAGGGTGGCCCAATTGACAACCAGTGGCGCTGGAGCAATAAGCAGTACACCGATATCGTTGCGCAACTGGGCGTCACCAAGGAAACCGATCCCAAGTACTTGGATCTGGCGAAGCAGGCGATCACCATCCTGTACAACGAACTGCCGGCCTTCCCGGCTGCCCAGTCCCGCAAGATCGTCCCCTTCAACTACACTTACTGGACCGGCTACCCGACCCGCGACAATTACTATATCTTCCCGTGCAACTGGTGCAACCTTTGGGTTGTGGCGATGACCAAGCTTAGTAAAGCCCAATAATCGAATGCCCGTTGCGTTGACTTAGTGTTGGATAGTGCATTCCTGATGGCCCTGGTAGGCCATCAGGAAGTTTTTCCACATTTCGACCTGGAGAGTGCGCATGGCCGGCTTGACCAGAGGTTACTTGATTCAACGTATACTCATGTGGATCCTGACGATCTGGATCGGCGTCACCCTGACATTCGCCATCCCGCGTTTGGGTGGCAGCGATCCTACCACCGCCATGGTCCTGGCAATGATGAACCTGCGCGGCTACGTGGAGAACGCCAACCAGATCATCGAATCCTATAAGCAAAGCTTCGGGCTCAACGATCCGGTGTACATTCAGTACATCCGCTACCTGGGGCACGTGGTTCGCTTCGACTACGGTTTTTCATTTGCTCGCTTTCCAACCGCGGCCTGGGACATCGTCACCCCGGCTCTACCCTGGACTCTGGGCCTGCTTTCGGTTGCCTCAGTGCTCTCTTTTATCATCGGGGTCACCATCGGCTCGCTGATGGGTTGGCGTCGAACGCCCCGCTGGCTGCAGACCATTTTGCCAACCAGCCTGACTTTTACTTCCATTCCCTACTTCATGTTTGGTATCTTTTTGATCTCCATCATCGCCTTTAAATTACATTGGTTGCCAGCCACGGGTGGATATTCCATGAGCGTGAACCCAGGCTGGAACCTGCCCTTTATCAAAGATGTGCTCCTGCACGCCATCATGCCGCTCCTGTCAATCGTCTTGACTTCGATGGGCGGCTGGGCATTGGGCATGCGCGGCTTGATGATCGGGGTCAATAATGAAGATTACTTCCTGCTGGCGCAGGCTAAAGGGCTTTCACCGGCACGCATCTTCTTCCGCTATGGCATCCGTAACGCGATCCTGCCGGCTTTGACCGCCTTCGCCTTGGGTCTGGGCGCCCTGGTCGGTGGTTCCACCCTGGTGGAATGGATCTTCGCTTACCCCGGTACGGGCTATACGCTATATCGTTCCATCCAGGACCAGGACTATACAGTCATCCAGACCATCACCAACCTGATGATCGTCATCACAGCCACTGGTGTCTTGATACTCGACTTGCTCTATCCATTAGTAGATCCACGCATCACCTATAAGCGGAGTGTCTCGTCATAGAGATACATTATTTTTGGTGAGGGATACGAATCTATGGCTGCTGTAGCATCCAATTCCAGTGCACAATTAACTCAGACACCCGCCCGGCGCACCGGCGTCCGTGATATGCCGTGGCTAAATGCCAAGTTCGTTGCAGGCAGCATCGTCATTCTGCTGACTTTACTGTTTGGATTACTGGGACCGCTGTTCTGGAATACAGACCTGGCTTATACCGCCTCTTCTCCCCTGAATCTTCCACCCGCCTGGGTTGAGGGAGGTAGCCCGGATCACCCGTTGGGAACCGAAAGCAATGGCCGCGACATGCTGGCGCAACTAATTGTCGGCATTCCCGCGTCCCTGAAGGTGGGTGTGGTGGCCGCATCCATTGGCATGGCGGTCGGCATATTACTCGGATCAACGGCTGGCTACGTAGGCGGCTGGCCGGACCACATCATCCGTACAATCACCGATTCCGTGATTACCATACCCAGCTTGATGGTGCTGATCGCTATTGCTGCCTACGTCTCCATGCCGGATACGACCGCTATGGCATTGATTCTTGCGTTGTTCGCCTGGCCAGGCCCCACTCGCTTGATCCGCTCACAGGTGCTGACCTTACGGGAGCGTGGCTATGTGCGCATGGCTTTGCTTTCGAACGTGCCGACGCTGGAGATCATGCTGGTGGAGATGGTGCCTAATATGCTGCCCTGGCTGGCCGCTTCCTTGACAGGTGGTATCTCCGGGGCGATCCTGGGTGAGACGGGGCTGGAGGCGCTTGGCCTGGGTCCCACTCGCGTGCCTTCCTTGGGGATGATCATCAACTACGCTTTGAATAGCACCGCTCTGGTGCGCGGCATGGTGTGGTGGTGGCTGCCTCCGATCATCGCGCTGGTGGTGATCTTCACGGGCTTCTTCTTGATGACAATTGGTTTGGACGAGATTGCCAACCCGCGCCTGAGGGGGTACAGCAATGTCAAGTGATCAGAAAGTCCTGGAGGTTCATGACCTGAGCGTGCATTACTTTACGCCCGGGGGCGCGGTGATTGCTGCCAACGAGATCAACCTGTATGTTAAGGCAGGTGAGATCGTTGGGCTGGTAGGCGAGTCCGGCTGCGGCAAAACGACTGTAGCCATGTCCATTCTGCAGATGGTGAGTGCGCCTGGACGTATCGTCGGTGGGGAGGTCCGGATCGAAGGTCGCGACATCGTCAATCTGCCCGAGCGGGAATTACGCAAGATACGCTGGCGCAAATTGGCTCTCATCCCGCAAGGTGCCATGAACTCGCTGAACCCTGTCATCAAGATCAAGGAGCAGATGGAAGACGCAATCATCGCGCACGAGCGCACCCGTGGTGCAGCATTACGGGAGAAGGTGCTCAGGCTCCTCAATGATGTCGGCCTGCCGGAGCGTGTTTATAGCATGTATCCGCACGAATTAAGCGGTGGCATGAAGCAACGCGTGTGTATTGCCATGGCTGTCGCCCTGAACCCAGCCATCATCATCGCAGACGAACCGACCAGTGCATTGGATGTGGTGGTGCAGCGTGTGGTGGCGCAGACCTTGCTGGATGTGAAGAGCCGCCTGGGAGTCTCGATGGTCATGATTGGACACGACATGGGCCTGCAAGCGCAAATGGTCGATCGCGTGGCCGTCATGTACGCCGGTAATCTGATGGAAGTAGGGCCGGTGGAGTCTATTTTTGAGCAACCCTACCACCCGTACACCAGGCTGCTTATTGATGCCATTCCGTCGACGAAACAGAAAAAACCTCTCAAGGTAACCGAGGGACTGACTCACGATTTGCGCAATCCGCCTCCGGGATGTTGCTTTCAATTCCGCTGCCCATATGTGCACGACGAGTGCCGTCAGAAGCGACCCGTCCTCAAAGAAATGGGGAACGATCATTACGTCGCCTGCGCTCAATTCAACTGATAGTGGTGCGGAGTCATTGTCCATGACAATTGAACAACCAATCATTTCCATACAAGAGGCTACGAAGATCTACGGTGGGGGGTTCCTCAGCACCTCCAACCCGATTGTGGCATTGGATCGCTTCTCGCTCGACATTTTCGAGTCGCAAGCCAAGATCATTACCATTGCCGGCGAGAGTGGCAGTGGCAAGACGACGCTAGCCAACCTGGTGTTGGGTTTCATTCCTGCTTCCTCCGGTAAAATCGTTTACAAAGGCGTGGACGTGTCGACGATGACCCGCGCACAACGCAGAACCTACCGTAAGGAAGTCCAGGCCATCTTCCAGGACCCCTATGAGGTGTACAACCCCTTTTTCCGCGTCTCGCACATCTTTAGTATGATTGTCCGGCACTTCAACCTGGCGAAGAACCGGAACGACGCACGGGCATTGATCGAAGATGCACTCAACGTGGTGGGGTTACGCGGAAGCGAGATCCTTGAAAAGTACCCGCATCAGCTTTCCGGCGGACAACGCCAACGGGTCATGGTGGCACGCGCCTATATGCTGCGCCCACGCCTGATCGTGGCGGACGAACCCGTCTCAGCCGTGGATGCCAGTCTGCGGGCGATGATCCTGGACATCATGCTCAAGCTACGCGACCAGCATCACATCTCTTTCCTATATATCACGCATGACCTGTCCACCGCCTACCAGATCAGCGATGTGATGTACGTCCTGTTCCAGGGCACTACTGTTGAGCGCGGTAGTACGGGCATGATCATCGAGAACCCACGCCATCCTTACGTGCAGCAGTTAATCGACTCCATCCCGGTACCAGACCCGAAAGTGAAATGGCATACACACATCAGTCTCCCTGCCGAGGAGGTGATGCGCATGAAGAGCAGCACAGGCTGCCGCTTCTATCAACGCTGCACGCAGCACATGGACCTCTGTACCCGCTCATTCCCTCCCTATACCCGCATTAAAGACGGACATGAAGTAGCCTGTTACCTGTATCAACCGATTGCAGAGCCTCAGCAGGCTGGTTGACCGCGGTCGTACTGTATCACCGGGTGTAGTATCTATTTGGCAGAGGCACATGCCCGTAATGCACGCTGTTGCGTGTTCGGTGCGGGTTGGATTTGTGCCAGGTGGCACTCAGGGAGGGTATGTATGGACGTTTTCCAAGCTGTGAGCACGGTGTTGGCCGTACGGGAGTACCAGAACAGACCCGTGCCCAAGGAAGTCGTGCAACGTATCGCGGAGGCGGGTCGGCTGACGGCCAGCAGCATGAACGGGCAACCCTGGCACTTCATCGTAGTGGAGAACAAGGATACGCTACGCCAGTTAGGCTCCATGGCCCGCACTGGGCCGTACATCGCCAAAGCACCATTGGCCATCGTTGTGGCGACCGACGCTTCGAAGTTTGCCGAATCTGACGCAAGCCGCGCCATTCAATCGATGGTACTGACGGCCTGGGCTGATGGGATAGGCTCGAATTGGGTGGGCTTCCACGGGCTGGACAATGTGAAACCACTGCTGGGCATCCCCCAGAACGTGGATGTGCTGGCGATCGTCCCGTTCGGCTACCCGGCCAAGACCATCGGCAAGGGCAAGAAGAACCGCAAGCTGCTCTCGGAGGTGGTCAACAGCGAAAGATTTGGTCAGCCCTATAAGTGAGTTCCGTGCCGGTCGAGCGGGAGATGTCAGACTTCTTCGAAGGAGTCTGGCATCTCCCGCTCACGCACGTGACGAACTTCCGGCACCGCATCGCGCGTGGAACTGCCGTCGACCTCGACGGCACTCTACTTTGCCAGCACGGCCGGTGTGCTCAAGACACTCCCAGTGCGGACCGCTTCGGTGGACGTGCGAGGCACAGACTAACCTCAATAAGCGGCTCCGAGTGTCCTGGCTGGCTGTACAGAAGGCTCTATGGTTGCGGGCACACATAGTCTGTGCTCAATTCAAACGGCCACATGGGTGAGACCATGTAGAGCCAGCGTTGCTCATTCGCCATGAAATTGGCGAGGCAGGCGGTGGTGGTGATGGCGTTCGCATAAAAATCCAGATACTCCTCTGAGTGCGCGCGCCAGTAAGGGCGGTCGTGCGCACCGGGATTGACGGAGAACGTCACAGCGACGGAGCGTGCCTGCAGCATGGCTGCCAGATCGGCCGCCCCTGCGCGCAGCGGATCCTGATCGCCGGCGTCCAGCCACACGCGCAATCGCCCCAGCTCGTTGGCGCGGCGTGCCAGGTCGAGCGGGTCGTCCACTCCGCCGAGGGTGACGACGGGGCTGTGGCCTCCAACCGCAGCGAACATCTCCGGATGCTGGAATGCCAGGCGCAGAGCGTAGTAACCTCCCATGGAGATGCCGCCGATGGCCCGTTGATTCGGGTTCGTGCTGACGTTGTAGCGGCTTTCAACGGCCGGTATCAGGTCGTCCAGCACGAACGCGCCGTAGTCGACATCGTAGCGATACTCGCCGCCGGGCATCACGACGACGAAGGGGGTGCGGGTGCGAGAGATGACCTTATCGGCTGATGTCCGTAAGTTCAGATCCGGCCATTGGGTCTGGTCCGTGTTGGCGCCGTGTAACAGGTAGATAACCGGCAGATGGATCATCCGCGGTGTGTAACAGGGTGGCAGGTAGAGTGTGACGGCCATAGCGGCGCCGTAAATCCTGCTCGGAATCGTGTCACTGACCACTTGCCCACCTTCATTCGCGCAAGTCATTGGCAGTGTCGATGCCTGCGCCGGGCACGTAACGGTTAAGACAATCCAGGTGAGCACTGCACAGGCGGTGACGATGACCATTCGGCTGGAGCGTGTTAATAAAGTACGTATCTCTTCGGCGAACCTCTGTCGCGTCTCACGCCTCCATCGTTTCCGACTCGGATTGGCTGATGAATTGTGCACTATCGAAGTCAGACGATCGCTTATCGATGTGCAGGGGCGTGACAACACTTGCCACGATGTCTCGCGTGTGCTCTACCGCCAATTGCCGATACAACTCACTGAAGCGACTCTCGAAAACCTGCCGGATGTGTGCGCGCTGGTCCTCTGGCAGGTTCCATAATTGCTTCTTAAACGGCCCGGTTGCCATGCGGTGTGTCTTGTGGAAAAACTGCGCCTCGGTATCACCAGGTTGGCGCAAGTTAATGCAGTTCTGCCGGAGCCAAAGTTGTATTCCACTAAGCAAACTGGCTGGCAGCAGGTTGAAGAGCTGGTTTTGGAACGCCGTCGCCAGATGCACCTCGACAGCTCCAGATTCAACAAACCGGTGAAGCATTTCCGCAGGCAGTGTACTCGCTCCATGTTGCGCCACACCCAACTCGAATGCGTTTTGCGCGACCGTAGAGAGTTCCTTAAGTCGCTCGAAGTCTATCTGTGGTGTGGCAAGCGTGCCATCAGGCAGCACCAACCCACCGGTGGAGGTGCCCACCCGCACCGACAGTTTGCTTAGTCCAGGGTGATGGTGCAGGCGCCGCTGCAGGTGATCCATAAACACGCGCAATTCCTGCACCTCTGTGTTGTGGGTGGCCACATCTCCAATCTCACCCCCCACAGCCACTGTTACTCCAGGTTCCTGCAGTGAGCGCACGTAATCGGTCAACGTGGCACACAGCTCATAGTTATTGCGCTGTTGCTCCTCCACCGTCGGTCTATCCGGGGCTGTTAAAGTGGATGTATCCAGCTCGATGTTATAAAACCCGGCATGCAGGGATTCCCGAATCAGGCTGCGTAAACCATCCAGCTCTGCATCGGTTCGGGTCCGGAAATCGTACGCATTCACCTGCAGGTGGTCAGCCTGCAGGAACACTGGACCTCGATAACCCTCTTTGATCGCAGCAGCCAGGATGACGCTGGTATATTCAGCTGGGCGCTGAGCCGTGTGCACCATCTCACCACGCGAAAGCTCGAACATAAATGCACTGACACCAGACTTTATTGCTGCGTGAAAGGCAGCACGTGCCAAGTCGTAGGTCATAGCGCGTAGGTTCATCGCAGGCGTGGTGAACCGCCGTGCAATCCTGTCGTGGGTGCTGGCGTTGTATAGCTCATCGATGGAACTGGGTAATATCTCCAGCGCCTGAGCCGTCTCCCAGATTAGCCAGCGAGCGGCAACCTGTCGCTCGGGGCTGCCGAAAACGGAGAGGTATACCAGCGAGTCTATGCCATGCGTGCGCAACATGGCCTCGTTTAATACCCGCACGTGACCAGTGTCGCCGTCAATATCGATCGAGTGCCCTGATGCGGCAAGCGACGTCCGGATCACTTCGTTCATCTTTTGGCCCCCTAACGGATCGGCCTGATAGGTCTATAGACAGTATAGATGAAGATGACAGTTCAGCGACGCGGTAAACTGGACACACGATGCGTATCGGTAACCTGTTCCACCTTTCGTACTGGCTGGACCCTTCAGTGATCGCTCAGCACGCTGGCACAACCATGTGGCTCGTTGTCGCTTTGGGTGCGCTGTGGTGCGGGGTGGGATTGGTAACCGCTTTCGGGCGACGCTCATCGCGAGATGTCAGCCTGGCGCAGGTGCTGGCTGGCGCCCTTGTGAGCGCAGTTGCCCTGGGCCGGCTATACACCATCCCGGTTCTGGGGCTGCGAGCAGGATGGCTGGTTGCAGCAGCCATTGCCGTCTTCCCCATTGCAGTTTATGCGCTGCGTGAGGCATACCGCGATGGATTGGCTGGCGATTGCCTTCGTGCATTCGCATTCAGCTCTACACAGGAAAACCATTGGAGCGCCGTGACCTCACTCACCTGGTTGGGACTTCACTTACTGAGCATGCTGGTCGTGCTGAGCATCATGCGGTTGCCCGAATGGCTTGCGTTGATCATGTTCGCGCTCCTCATCGTACCGCAGCTCATCGCTGCAGCCTGGCACAACGCTCCTATTCGGCGGGCGCTGGCAAACTCGAATACATCCATGCAATCCGCACATCGTCATTTCTCAATACCAGTTCCCAACCTATCCGTGCTGACGCCACTACTCGTGATCTACCTCGTCGTCGTTTTGCGACTGCTCGTCAGTCTGGCAGCGCGCCTCAGCATCGGGCAATTCCGTGTAATCAGCCCATTCGACCAGCTGCTGGACCTGCCATCCAGTCTTATGGTGATGGGTGTTTATGCATTCGCTGTTTCCTGCTACCAGGCTGTCAAAACTTGTACAGCGGTATCCGTCGGTCAGCATGCCCCAACCCCTGGTATCCTGTCTCAAGTCACCTACTTGCGTGCTGCGTCAATAGTTTGGGTCCTGGCGACACTGGTCTGGGCTGTGTGGAACGCCCTGACGCTTCACACACAGGGCGTGACGGGAAGCGATCCTTATGCCTATACTCAGATGGGCATCGATCTGGTCAGGACAGGCACTGTTTTTCATAGCTTCCCGCTGGTCCAGTTGACCTATAACCTGGGCATTCCTTCCGAACCGATTGTCCATGTAGGGTACAGGCTGCCACAAGACATCACGCGCACAGCGCCCACCGTTTGGCCTCCGGGTTATGCAGTTTTTACTGCACTGGGATACCTGGTTGGCGGCGAGCTGGGGATATATCTGATCACGCCACTTATCTCACTGCTTTCATTGGGTGCGGTATGGGCGCTCAGTTATTGGCTCTCTCGAGACATCTCCATTGGTGATGGAGCCTATGCGGCGGCTGCTTTAGCAGTGTTCTTCACAGCCACCTCATATCAACAGGTGCAGTGGCAGCTTGTCCCCATGGCCGACATTGCAGCTCAGCTCTTTTCGTTGCTGGCACTGTATGCAGCACTACGCGCACGTGCTGGACCTGGTATATGGATAGGCGCCATTCTCAGTGGTCTCGCGCTGGGCGTCGCATTCGACATTCGCTACACACAGGTGCTGCTTGCCCCGACACTAGTCTATGCGCTGGTCACAGCGTATCAGTATTCGCCAAGCCCGACGAGGCCACGCCATAGGTGGGCGTGGCTTGGTCCAGTGTGCGCCTGTGCTGGAGCCGCACTGATCGCGGCAGCTCCGGTCCTCGCTTACCATGTTGCCGCGTTCGGCAGTCCTTTCCTCACCGGTTCGGAAGAGTTGGCCAACTTCTCGTTCACGCTCATCCCTCAGACCCTGGCCAGTATCACTGGAGAGCTTCTGTCGGTGCGCGAGTTTGGACTGCTCTGGCCGTTGATTGCAGCAGGTGGCATCGTTTTATGGCGTTATGCGCGACGAGCATGCATCGCACTCGGCATATATTTTATACCGCTGTTTGCTTTTCATATTGCCTACTCCTACCTGCGCCCGCGCGATATTCTTTTTCTGTTCCCGGTTCTAGCTATTACCGCGGCGGTTGGCACAGTTTGGCTGGTAAGTTGGCTGATGCACCATGGGCAGAAGGTGCAGTTCATGGCCGCGCGCGCCGTACTGCTGATCGTATTGGCGTTCACCTTCTTTGCCAGAAGCAGCACTGTTTTAGCCTTACCCATCACGCACGGCTTCGACGTGTTTGGCTATCTGGTACGCGAGCAGCGTGAGTCGTTCACACAACTGGCTCAACTTACGCCGTCCAACGCCGTCATCGGTTGCACGCTGAACAGTGGTGCAGTGGACCTGTATGCCAACCGGAGGACCTTCCGCCCGGCGAATTGGTCATCGGCGCAGGTGATCGTTTTCATCCGCGCTATACAAGCCGAAGGCGCTCCAGTGTACGTGCTGGACGATGGCACCGAGATTCGCCCCACCCTGACGACCTTGCGGACTGCCTACAGGCTCACGTCGATAGCCCGGCTCGACATGCCTTACTTCTATCCGGGCGGTGGGTCCGAAAATCGCAAGGTGAGTGTTTATCGGCTTGACAGCTTACGTTAACCAGGGAACATGCCTCCTCACGTTTGGTGTTTTACCTACTGCCAGCCATGACTACAATAGTGCCATGCGCGACCTCGCGATCATCATCCTGAATTACAACACGCGCGATTTACTGGCTGACTGTCTGTCTTCGCTACGTGGCCAACAGGGACTGGACTACAGCGTGTGTGTCGTCGACAACTGTTCCCCCGACGACAGTGCCGACATGGTTGCCCGTCAATTCCCGGAGGTGACGCTCATCCGCAGTCCCAACAATAATGGCTTTGCCGCGGGAAACAACCTGGGTTTGTCGGCATGCGGTTTCCCGACTCAGCCCCAGGCACGCTACGCGTTGTTATTGAATCCCGATACGTTCACTCCGCAGGGCACACTGGCCTGTATGGTGTCATTCGCTGATGCACATACCGACGTAGGCGTGGTTGGACCCAAGCTTATGCTGATGGATGGCACCCTCGATGCGGCCTGCCGTCGTAGTTTTCCTACACCAACAGTGTCGTTTTACCGGCTGACAGGACTCAGCCATCTCTTCCCACATAGCCGGCGCTTCGGGCAATACAACATGACCTACCTGGACATTGACACGCAGACTGACGTAGATTCAGTGGTTGGCGCGTGCATGCTCATGCGGGCCGATGCCATGAGAAAGGTGGGGTTATTGGACGAGCAGTTCTTCATGTATGGAGAAGACCTGGACTGGTGCCTGCGGATCAAGCAAGAACACGACGGGCAGGGCAGACCCTATCGCGTGGTGTATTACCCTGGTGCTGTCGTGCAACACGTTAAGCGCGCTTCCAGCCGGCGCAGCGCCAGGGCACAATTTGAGTTCGACCGCGCTATGTGGCTCTTCTATCGCAAGCATTACCAGGCAAATACCTTCTTCGCGCTGGATTGGCTTATCCGCATTGGTTTGGCTCTACGCGGTGGGCCTAGGCTGGCGCGAGAGATATTCTGAGCTGCTAGCTGGGCTCACATTTGGTTGTGAGACACAATACTAATCTACCTACATTTAGCAAGGTACTGTTACTCAACTGAGCTGTAACACATGTTGCATTTTATTGGGGTATGCGGTACGATGTAACATGTGTTAACTAATCGTTATGGAATATAAGACCTGGTTATTATTCTGCTCACAGTTACCAGCTACTCCGTCGCGGTCACGTGTGATGGTTTGGCGGCGCATGCGCGCAGCCGGTGCCACCGGCTTGCAGAATGGCATCTGGGTACTTCCCGATTCAAAAGAACACCAATCCTTTTTAGAGGATATGCAAAGTTATGTTGAACAACAAAGTGGCACGGTGCAGGTGTTCGTTGCCAGTGTTTTAAATCCTGAAACCGAGGAGCATATACTGGAAAGTTTCCGCGCCGACCGTGATCAGGAATATGGCGAGTTTATAGAGCAATGTGAGGACTTCCTGATGCAGGTCGCCAAGGAGATCGAGCATCGAAACTACAGTTATGCAGAGTTTGAGGAGAATGAACAGAATTTAAATAAGCTGGTCGGTTGGCTGGCGAAGATCAAGTACCGCGACTTCACCAGTCCGTCCAGGGCTCCGGAAGCAGATTCCAAGCTGGAACACTGCCGGCAAGCTTTATTGGATTTCGGAGATCGGGTATATGGAAATGAAGGAGCAAATGAATATACAGAAAGCCCCAGCGGTCACGAGTTGTTGACATCCGATAAGTGAGCCTGCGGGTGAAGAACCATTACAGCGGTATGCAAACAAAGTAAATTGGAGAAAACTATGAGTACACAGACATCGCTCTTTCAGGGTCTAAGCACGCAGGAGGCCATGGCACAATTGCAGGCTCATGGCCCCAACGAGATTTATAAACCAGAGCAAGTGAGCTTTTGGGGGATTGCTCGCGAGGAAGTGACCGAGCCGATGATTTTATTGCTAATCTTCACCGGCATCGTTTACAGCTTCCTGGGCGAATTACGTGATGCAATCACGATCTTTGTCATCATCGCAACTCTCTTGTTATCGGAGGTGTGGACCGAGTATCGCGCCAAAGCTGCCATCGACTCGCTTAAAAAGCTGGCTGCCCTTAAGACACGCCTGATGCGCAATGGACAAATTGTGGAAGTTGACACCCTCGAAGTAGTTCCAAATGATGTATTGATCCTGTCACAGGGCACTAAAATCAACGCCGACGCCAGGATACAGCAGTCCATCGGCCTGCAAGTGGACGAGTCAGCCCTGACAGGCGAGTCCTTCCCGGTGGATAAGCAGGCCGGTGAACAGCTCTTTGCTGGCACGTTTATTGTGTCGGGTGAGGGCCAGGCGGTGGTGACGGCGACAGGCCGTCAGACCCGTCTGGGACAGATTGCTGCCCAAACAAAGGAGATCAAGGTTCCTCGCACTGCATTGCAACTTGCTTCCCGGTCGCTGGCAGGCAAACTGGTGTACGTGGCATTGTTCTTTGCCATTCTCATCCCTTTGCTGGGAATACTTCGCGGGCAGGATTGGAAACTAATGCTCCTCACGGGGCTGGCTCTGGCTTTCGCCGTGATTCCCGAGGAACTGCCCATCGTAATTACGATGGTCCTTGGTCTGGGGTCCTATAAACTCTCGAAGAAGCATTTCCTGATCAAGCAGTTGCGTACAACAGAGGCACTGGGAAACGCCACCGTGATCGTGACCGATAAAACGGGCACCATCACGGAAGGTCATATGAAGGTGGTGGCAACCTACCCTTCGAACGCCGCTTCCGTGCTTCAGGCAGCCGTCGAATGCGCCTCAGAATATGCGATGACTCCTGTGGACAGCGTGATCCGTGAACAGGCTCAGAAATTAGGCTACGTGCTGGCACCACAAACCTTACTGCGTGAGCGCGACCGGATCAACGGGAAGAAAACGCGTGCGGCTATTCGCCAATCCACACGCAACAGTGGAAACGCTTACACCCTCTACAAAAGTGGTGCACCGGAGGAGGTATTTGCCTCATGCTCAACAGTACCCAGTGAAGCGGTTGCTGACCTCGAGCAACAGACTCGCAGTGGTCGCCGGGTGATCGCCGTAGCCACTAAAGCGCTCACACAGGTTGACAGCCAAAAGCCTTTTGAGCAACTCGAAATAGGCATGGACTTTGGCGGCCTTATCACCTTCGAAGATGCGCCGCGCGCGGGTGTAAAGGACACCATCGCGACAACGACGCGTGCTGGCATACGCACCCTCATGGTCACAGGCGACCATCCCCTTACCGCGGCCCACATCGCCGACCAGGTGGGCATCCGCACCTCCAGGGTGATCACCGGTGAAGAGATTGACAAACTCTCTGATGAGGTATTGCAGCAGGCCGTGAAGGACGTTTCCGTATTTGCCCGTTCCACCCCCGAGCATAAGTACCGCATCGTTAAGGCTTTGCAGGAGAACCATGAGGTCGTAGCCGTGACCGGTGACGGCATCAACGACGTATTGGCATTGAAAGGAGCCAACATTGGCATCGCCATGGGCATCAAAGGCACTGATGTAGCCAAAGAGGCGGCCTCGGTGGTGCTGGCTGATGATAATTTCAATACCATCGCCATGGGCATCTTCGAAGCACGCACTTTCTTTGACAACCTTTCGAAAGGCATGCGTTATTACCTGGCCATCAAAATAGCCCTGGTGCTCAGCTTCCTTCTACCCGTCATCCTGGGCATCCCCATGCCTTTCGCCCCCATCCAGATCATTTTGCTGGAATTGTTCATGGACCTGGCTGCCTCTGCGGGGTTTACTACTGAACCGAAGGAGCGGAGTATTTACACACGCAAGCCGCGCGACCCGCAATTGAATGTATTCAATAATCGGGCTATCCTGGACATTTTCATTAAAGCCATCGTATTGTTCATTGCAGTCTCGGGCGTCTATTTGTACGCGTACTCACACACCGTTAACCTGGTAGCTGCGCAGACATATGCTTTCGGCGCATGGATCGTCGGCCACATTGTTCTGGCTTTCATCTCACGCTCGGATAAAGAATTGGTGGTGACTCTGGGTGCCTTCTCCAACCAGATCATTACCGTTTGGGCACTCCTGGCCGTCGCCGTGCTGTTAGCCGGGATCTACTTGCCGTTCCTGAGCAGTTTGCTTAAACTGAGCACCGTTCCCCCGGCCAGTCTGTTGGTCACATTCGTAGCCGTGGTTGTCATTTTGTTGGTGCTCGAGGTCCGTAAGCTTTTCACCGGCGGTGCAGGCATCACCGATACAACCCACTGAACACTCCGGCGAGTGCTATATCGTGAAAAACGATTATCAGGATAGCTTGTGATCATGCCCGTAATATGTCCTCCCACAGGTTGATGGACCAGCCTGTAATCTCAATAAACCTGTGGGAGGTTCGATGCTGTTGAAATTGACTGCATAGTTTTTGGTTTGGACTTTCTTCTCTTATAAAAGTCACTCATAATGGGGATCGTCAAGGGCGTGACCGAATTCCTGCCCATCTCATCACCTGGTCACGTCATTATCATTGGAGGTCTGCTGCATTTCACGGCTGTTATCGCGTCGATATTCGATATCTTCGTCCACAGTGGAGTACTCATCGCGCTGATCCTGTACTTCGCACGTGACCAGATCACGCCCCTCCCACAGGTCAGGGAGGAATCCAGTGCACGACGACTACTGCTGGCTGCATCGGGATACGACTTTCTACACAGCTTGAATACCGTTACAGCCAGCGCCATGCCCGCATTCGCAGTCGGGGCAATTGCCTCGTTCCGGGTTGCCCTACTGGTCATCCACTACTTTCTAAGCTATGTGTCCAGCCACACCTTACGACTATTCGCTTGGTACCGCCTGCTCGTCGGTGCAGTAATGCTGGTGGTGTATGCACATGTCCTTTCTGTTTGAGCATATTGCTGGAGCTATCGCCCCTCGTTTCCGCGTTCATCTACAGGTATCGGCAAGCGTTCAGGCATCTCAGAGCGCTGGTAGCTCACATAAAAGACGCCCCGGAGATACTCCGGGGCATTGATATGCCGGGTGCCATGAGATGGTGTCAGTTCCCGGCACCATCGGTACCAATCACGATGCCCGTCATGGCGTCAACCTTAACGTCGGTCTCGCCAATCTGGATACTGTAAACCAGCCTGCCATTCTCATCGTCCAACGTGATGCTCGTTGCCGTACCCGCCTTGGCATACGCCTCGGCTGTTTTCTGTGCATCCTGCGCCGCGATGACCGCTTTGCTCTCTGGGGCAGCATCCTGTCCTTCAATGGCTGTCTCGGCGGAGGTCTCGGCGCTGGCTTCCTTGCTCGTTTCCACGCTTGCGTCAGCGCTTATACCGGTGTCTAGCGTGGTCTGATCGCCCGACTGAACGTCCTGAACGTTATTCACATCTGCAGTGCCCGTATCTCCTGACACCTGACTGTTCTGCGTCGGGGTAGGCGGTTGCTGGGTCTGGGCTAGTGAAACACCAGCGGTTGCTCCTGCCGCTCCAACGGCCAGCAGAGCAGTTGCCACTACGGACAGTAAAGGACGTGGTATTTGTAACATATAAAACTCTCCTTGACTTGAATCTTGCGGGTGACATTGTGTCGCCCATTGACAGTTCCACTTTAGCAACTCGAAGTGAAGCGCCCGTGAAGCGAAAGCGTTAGTTCCTTCATCTGGGTTTTTGTGCCCACGTAACCTTTTGTCCCAGGCGTGCAGTGATATAGAAGAAGTCACGGACATACGAGTCCAGGTACAAATTGGACGGCACGGTCATCTGGTTCAGCAGCCGATTAGCCAGGATAGGATGTCCCGTTGCAGTGCTGGCAGGTGTATAGGTGGCAAAACGGGTATAGTAGCCGTTAATATCGAGCTGCATAGCATAATAGGCACCCGCCTGTTGCAACGCGCGTGCTATAGACTCGACCGTAAGAGACGGCCCTGCAGCATACACAAGAAAACGTCCATCTTGGGAAATACCTACACCCGACCGCCAGGTGGCATCAAAGTTCCCAATGGTGTAGCCCCATTCCTGGCGGCTCCCATTGTTGACATCAGGATTGATATAACCCGCGTCCAAAAGCAACGGACAATTCTGGCGTGCTGCCACAAGGCCCGAAACCATCGCCACATCGCGGCCCCATGCTCCGATCCGGACTGTGCCGTTTTGATAAATCGTCAGGGTCGCAAGGTTATTTTGCAGAGGTACGACGGTAGTTCCCTGGTCGTAAACTCCATAGTGGCCGTGAATGGTTTTAAAGCCGCCATTGAAGGCGGCAATGAGTGCATTCGGCACTTGATCAGTCTGTGGGATGGCACCGGTGCGTTGGAGGCGCGTCGTACTCCCGGCTGCCATAGGCTCCTGGGTGCCCAAAACGAAATGTAATCGAATGAGCGATAGGTCAATCCGCACTAGCGCCACCTGCGCATACGGCCGAGTGGGGTCGGGTTTACTGGCAGCACGCGCCATGATCGGGCGTCCAGATGAGGAAGGTCCAAATGGCTGCCATCCCCCTGCTACGATAGGAGCTGCGTCAGCCACACTCGGTAGGGACGTGGGAGTAGGCGAAGGTATTGGAACGGGTAGGAGTATGGGAGCAGGTAACCGTGTGAAGGAGATGGACGCAGCGGTTACCGCCGGCAGACGCGTTGCATTCTGAGGGACAGGACCATTCACTGGCATCATCTGCGGTACGCCAGTGGGGACAGTGGCAAGTGTAGGTGTTGGAGGGACTACTACCGGTACGCTGGCAAATGTAATCGACGACTGGGCACCACCCAACTGGTAGTGCGTACGGTTGTACAGGTCCTGAATCCTGAACGAGATGCTTTCTATCCCGGCAACAGCATCAGGTCCGGCGATACGACGTAGCGTATCGGCGACCTGCGCCCCAACACCCGGCAAGACCACGGGAACGGCAACTAGAACCAAGACCGCCAGGGTCATTATCCCTGCTCCAAACGCTAAAACGCTCACCCATCGCCTGTGTGGACGATGCCTGTGATTCGAAAGGAAGTAGTAGCTCATCATTGAAAAGGGTAGTGGACTCTAGTGAAGCTGAGGTGAAGCCAGGATGGCCACTGCTCCATCTTTACGCTGGCCAGTTACACAGGCAGAAACAGAATTACACTACGAGAAGGTTCGCGAGATGGTGTTCTGCAGGCATAAGCATCAACATGGCAGGTGAACCGTGAAAGTCGTCCCCGAGCATTCCACGCTACTGACCCCGATCGTGCCACCATGCGCGCGGGCGATGTCAAGCGCGATAGCCAGACCAAGCCCGGCGCCAGGCGAAGTACGCGACGCGTCCACGCGGTAGAAACGATCAAAAATGTGTGGCAAGTGTTGAGCTGAAATACCGCTCCCTGTATCGGCGATCGTAATATTGAGCGAATCACCGACGGACAGCGCCTTAATATCCACACCACCGTGCTCCGTATATTTAACGGCGTTATCGATCAGATTTACGAACAGGCGGATGAGATCATCGCCGTCACCCATGAGCTCCAGGTCGTCTGGGGTAGTACAGGTGAGCGTAAGGCCTTTGGCTTCGGCCAGAGGTCGAAGTGAATCTGCTACGTCGCGCAACAATGAGGACAGATCAACTTTGCCGCAGACGGCGGGCTGGTGACCTCCGCCCCGTGCCAGGCGTAGCAAACTCTCGACCAGACTGCGCAATCGATTGGCCTCTTCCGCAATATCATCCAACGCCTGCTCGTAATCATCGGGCGTGCGGCGTTCTTCGCGGACCACACTCAGGATAGCCTGCATAGCTGTCAAGGGTGTGCGGAGTTCGTGTGAGGCATCAGATGTGAACTGTCGTTCTCGCTGAAAGGCCTGGTCAAGTCGGGCAAGCATCGAATCGAAGGTGGCAGCCAGCCGGCCCAACTCATCGTCGGTGGCTGGAAAATTCAGTCGTGCCGATAAATCCTGGGCAGAGATGCGACGGGCCGTGCGGGTTATATGGTCCACCGGTTTCAGCGCACGGGCTGCCAGCAAATACCCGCCGAATGCAGCAGCAAGTACCAGGGCGGGCACGCCAACCAGCAGTGCTACCAGTAAGCGATTGAGCGTTTGTGTAATGGAGCCCAGGCTTTGAGCCACCTGTACAACTCCGACCAAGTGACCATTATCGACGATGGGATCACTGTATACCCGCACCAGCCCGCCACTCGATAAGTCCGGGACCGTCGCAAACGATGGCTGTCCCTGCAAGACCACGGCCAGACTTTCAGTGGTGAGGGACAGCGTCTGATAGGGGCCCATGGACTGAATCACTTTACCTGTGCCATCGAGCACGCGGATTGTCAGACCATGCAGGCCGGGGTCACTGCTTGCACTGTTATCAGGCATGCTATCGGACAGGTTGAATTGCCCGTTCTCGATATTCACAGCGCCGGCTGTTTGCAACGCGTTCATGCGCAGCGCGTCGTCCATGGAAGCCGACAACCCCTGAGCCATATCGACATAGACAAACGCGCCAAACACGGCCAGCACCGCCAGCAGCAGGCCGGCCACCCAAAGAGCAAAGCGGACACGAAGAGTCTTGAGCTTTAGCAAGTTTGATCTTCTGCCGACAGGCGATAACCTGCACCGCGAATCGTGTGGATCAGTTTTATCTCCCAGCCGTCATCAATCTTCCGCCGAAGATTCCGAATATAGACGTCGACAATGTTCGACTGGTTAAAGGTGTCGTAGTTCCAGACGTGTTCGGCGATCACCGTGCGGGAGAGAACCCGTTCCGGTTCACGCATGAGACACTCCAGCACCGCATATTCCTTGGCCGTGAGTTCTATCAACCTGCCGGCACGCCGGACGCGATGGGTCAGGGTATCCAGACTCAAGTCAGCCATCTGGATGATCGCAGACCTTGAAACGTCTGCCGCGCGACGTGTCAGTGCGCGCAGCCTGGCTAGCAACTCTCTGAGCGCAAAGGGCTTTACCAGGTAATCATCAGCTCCTGCATCGAGGCCGGCGACACGGTCGTCTATGGAATCCCGCGCGGTGAGCATCAGGATTGGTGCTCGGAGTCCTCTCATGCGCAACTCGCGACAGACGCTGATTCCATCCAGTTCTGGCAGGAGCAGATCCAGCACGATGATGTCGTATGCGACCGTCTCGACCCAGTCAAGCGCTTCGCGCCCAGTAAAAGCAGTATCAACCGCATAACCCTGCTCTTCGAGGCCACGCTTTACGTAGACTGCAATCTTACGCTCGTCTTCAACGATTAATAAGCGCATTTAGCTTTCAGTTATAGACGAGATGCGCTGTGTTTAGCCATTCCATCAGGAACCTGGTCTGAACACCACACCCGCGCCAAAGGTATCACGCGTGAATGTCACGGCAAGACTATGCCTCGCCAACATGAATTGGACATGAAGTTCATGCGAAGATCAGTTCACTCGTGCGTGCGCCGATTCACTTCTGAAGAATGCTTGTTACCGCTATGTCAGTCAGCGTTCAGTTTGGTCGAAAAGCGTTGTAGGGACCAATGGCGCGAAAAGAAAAGCGCTGGTAGTTGCGGGGGAGGGGATAGGATATACACTACCAGCGCGCGTTCTAGCCCACTTGACTATCCTGGCGGATAATGCCTCAAGTGGATACCGCAGTGGGTCACCTGTGCGTGGCTGCGGTGAAATGGTTTGCACTTGTATGTGCTGCTGTGTAGCGTACCTCCCATACCCCATAGGCGCATCCCCTGCTACAGTCATCTCCCATACCTGAAACCAGGTATCAAAGGTAAGCGATAGAATAGTGCTGGGATAGGGTGAAGAAAAGGGGTCAGTATGGCTATCCAGATCTTGCTCGTTGATGACCATAAGATAGTACGCCAGGGGACACGGCAACTCCTGGATCAGTTCGATGATCTACATGTCGTGGCTGAGACAGCAACCGGAGAGGAAGCCTTGCGGCTATGTGGTCAGATGCACCCGCATGTGGTGGTAATGGACATCCACATGCCGGGCATGAACGGCCTGGAGGCTACGCGTGCAATCCGCTCTCAGTTCCCAGACATTCAGGTTGTTATTCTGTCGGGTTATGATGACGATCACTATGTGTTCCCTTCATTGGATGCCGGAGCGGCTGGTTACGTGCTCAAGACAGCCAGCGGAGAGGACCTGGCTAATGCCATCCGTTCGGCCAGCCGGGGTGACATCGTCCTGGACCGCCAGATCAGCACCAAGGTGCGTAACCGGTTAACCCAGTCGCAGCGGAACAATCCATCCACAGAGAAACTCACTGAACGCGAAACCGACGTTCTACGGGCCGTCGCGCAGGGTAAAACTAATAAAGAGATCGGCGAATTACTAAATATCACCACCAACACGGTCCAGGTACACCTGCGTAACATTTTTGGCAAACTGGGAGTCAGCGATCGCACTGGGGCAGTGGCCCATGCGATCCGCCAGCACTGGATCAGTTTGGAATGATCCCACGACTCTGGAGCTTCACCGGCCGCACTCTGTCTGCCGTGTGCATGTCACTATGACCGATTTAGCTAAACGCCTAATGCATTTGCCTGCCGCCCGTATCAGTCTGATCTACTTTGTCATTGCCGGATCCTGGGTTTTTCTGTCTGATCAGGTGCTGTCGGCCCTCGTACAGGATCACGCCACGTTCATCAAACTCGCCTCGATCAAAGGGGTGCTGTTTGTTGTGTTAATGTCAGCGCTGCTCTACCTGGAACGCCTGTCCGCCGACCGCGCGAGCCAGCATGCCAGCGATGCGATGCGCCAGGCAGAAGGAAAGTACCGCACCATTTTCGAAACAGCACCCATCGGCATCTTCCGGGCGACACCAGACGGGCAATACCTGGATGCGAGTCCATCATTCGCCCGCATGCTGGGATATACATCGGGGCAGGAACTTGTTGGTACTCTGGACACCTCCCCACCCACCGTGCACGTCCAAGGAGCTCTGCAGGGGCAAAACGGCCTCACTTCCTATGAGCGGCTCTATCAGCGCAAAGACGGCCAGCTTGTCAATGCACGGGTGAGTGTGGTAGCGCGTGGTGATGGGCAGGACGGGCCCATGATTATTGAAGGATTTGTCGAGGATATAACCGAACGCACGGCACTGGATCACAAGGTCTCGGAGCAGCAGGAAGCTTTACATGAGTACGCTCACCAATTGTTACGCAGCCAGGAAGATGAGCGCCGCCGGCTCTCGCGAGAGCTGCATGACGACCCTCTACAAGACCTTGTGGCGCTGTCGCAACGGGTGGAGCTTACACGCGGGGCTCTGGAGCGCCAACCCGACTCAGTGCGCGGGCGGCTGGAGGAATTGCAGCACATGGCGCGAGATCTGATCACCAAGCTCCGGCGCATCAGCAACGACTTGCGCCCATCGGTGCTGGAGGATCTGGGGATCGTGGCCGCTGTGCAATATATTGGCGACGAACTGGCACATCAGATGCCATCCTGCACAGTGCAATGCGATGTAAACGGAAACGAGCACCGTCTGGATCCCGACGTGGAACTGACCACCTTTCGTATCTTGCAGCAGGCTGCTTATAACGTACGCATGCACGCCTCGGACTCCACGCATGTGCGTTTTACTCTTTCTTTCGACGAAGATTTTCTATCCGCTTATATACAGGACGATGGACCTGGTTTTACGGTTGCGGACTCACAGGAGCTGTTACGTCACGGTCACCTGGGGATTGCAGGCATGCAAGAGCGGGCCTTATTGATAGGCGGCGCGGTTAATGTTGCTTCCCTGCCCGGCGCCGGTACAACCGTACACTTAAGGATTCCTTACCACGACAAGTGAGGTTCCTATCTCTGCCAGGCTCGTTGCCGCATAAAACAACAGTACCTGTCAGCGAGGTGCATTTATGAGTGGGCCATTTCCGACTAGATCAGTTAATCGGTTTACTCGCTTCATCGACCGGCTGACAGGTCATCCGATGTCCGAGCCACCTGAGCCGACACCATCGAAAGCCACGACGCAACCTCCAGGCCAGTCGAGCATCATGTCGCGCGTTCTGCTCATCAACTTCGACCCCACCGTGGAACCAGACTCGCACCAGACCATTTCAGCGCACCAGCGTTGGAATCGGGTAGATGATCTATTGCCTGGCTTCATTTCTGATTTGGCTGAGTGTAGCGGAGGGCAAGCTCGGTATCAGGTTGTTGAGCGGCAGGACGTGGATGACATTCCTACGAAAGCTGATGGATTCACATACTCAGTCCAATCATTGCTGGAAGTGCTCAACAGGCATGCAGCGCCTCATAATCCCGACTGGATGGATTATCAACGCGTGGTGAGACAGTTCAATCTATACGAGCGTATTGCGCGGGATGAGATTGACGAAGTATGGATGTTCGGTTTTCCTTACGCCGGGTTCTACGAATCGCGTATGGCAGGGATCGGTGCTTTTTGGTGTAATGCCCCTGCTTTGGAGAATTCACAGCAATGCCCTCGCCGCTTCGTTATGATGGGTTTTAACTATGAGCGAGGCGTCGGCGAAATGCTGGAGAGCTACAGCCACCGGGTGGAATCGATTATGAGCAAGGTCTATGAGCGTGAGCAGGCCAACAGTAATGTCTGGGAACGCTATATCCGTTACGATAAGGTTGCACCCGGGCAGGCTGAGGTGGGCACCGTCCATTTCTCACCCAATAGCGACCGTGATTACGACTGGGGTAACCCGCGCAGGGTACCCAGCCGCTGCGATGACTGGCTGAATTACCCCAACCTCAACGGCCTGAGTCGTGTGGTGAACTGCACCGAATGGGGAAACGGAGACATACGTGCACATCACCGCTGGTGGTTGCGTCACCTACCCCATTTTCCCGGCACTCGCGACGGTATTAGCAATAACTGGTGGAACTATATCGTGGATCCAAACAGTGTCAGGGCATGAACCAGTCGAATATACTTTCTTGACCTTTAGTACGGCGTACAATAACCGCAATCACAAGGCATGGCCCGTAATCGATATTGATCAGGGGCTTTTGGTTCGTATCGTTGAATCATCGTAGCAGGTTCTAGCATGGTTCGGAGGTTTGTTATATGGCGCATCCAAGCCACGATATGAAACATAACATTACCCGGCGTGAATTTCTCGGGTTAATGAGTGTGACGGCTGCCAGTGTAGCCCTGGCTGGGTGCCAGCCTGCATCGACCACACTTAACACTACAGGTAATGCTGCAGTGGGAGCAACTGTGCCGCCAATCCAGTCAGTCATGGGACCACCCCACGTAGCCATCGTCCAGGCGACCAGCTACGATCGAGCCGAGATCCGACAGAAGGTGCGCTCGCTGATTGATGCGTTAGGTGGGCTCAAAGGCATTATTCATACCGGCGACAAGGTGGCGATCAAGCCGAACCTGACAGGTGGTGTCAGCACCCGCCCCCTTCCTGATGTATCCGCTATCGAGAGCTATATCACACATCCGGAGGTGGTGCGTGCGCTGGGCGAGGCGGTGCTTGACGCAGGGGCCAAGCAGCTCTATATCGTCGAGTCGGTGTATGAAGACGCAAGCTGGAGCGAGTGGGGTTACCAGGATGTCGCCACGGCATTAGGCGCACAGCTTGTGGACCTGAATCGCACCCTACCCTATAACGAGTACGTCAAAGTGCCGGTGGGGCCAAACCCGTACATCTACGATCAATTCACTTATAACCGTATCCTGTACGACGTTAACGTCTTCATCTCAGTACCCAAGATGAAGTGCCACAACACCGCGGGGATCACCCTATCTATGAAGAACCTGTTCGGCACAGCCCCCGCACGCTTTTATCGCCTGAGCGATCGCGATAACACACGCACCGCCTTTCATGGTCAGGGTAACGAAGCGCCTGTGCGAGTACCGCATGTGATCGTGGATCTGAACCGCGCGCGACCGGTGAACTTTTCTCTGATTGATGGCATTATGACATCCGAGGGAGGCGAGGGGCCTTGGATACGCACCATGCAGGCGAAGACGGCCAACGTGCTGATCGCTGGTCTGAATCCAGTCGCAACTGATACGGTGGCCGCTGCCGTGATGGGTTTCGATGCGACCGCGTCGTCATCTCAGGCCCCCTTTGACGGCGCGGCCAACCATATTGCCCTGGCAGCCGCCAAAGGTCTGGGCACAAATAAGCTGGCTGATATCACAGTGTCCGGCCTGGCGATCAAAGATGTCATGACGCAGTTCAAGGTTGCGCGCTAGGGGATTTCTCTGCCAGCCGCGGACGGCCGAACGCAATGGCGGTCACCTCCGTGTCAATGTACATATCTTCGTAGAATTCCTCCCTGTGGACACGTGCAATATGATCCTGGCGGTGAGTCTGTGACTGAATGTTCACCGCACCCGCTTCGCGCGCCTTCGACTCAGCCAGGCGTTGTGACTCATGCACTGCATACTCTGCAGCCTCAGGCAGGTTGGCAAAGTCTTGTATGCCAGACGGTAGGTGTACGCGATAGCCCTGCTCGCCATCCAGCACTTTGATTTGCGCACGCACCGTTTGCATCACGCCGCCGGCCACCGCACCGACAGCATTGGCAATATCGGCATGCGGTGGAATGCGCAGACGGGTGTGTAATCGCTCCGCTACCGGTGGATAGTACGTGGCGACCGGCGCACCGATTGCCACGATGGGCCTGCGCAGCGTGAGCGACACGTTCAGCACATCGCCCTGGTGGGGCTGTGTTTCCAGCGACCGGTCGATCAGCAGGCGCTGCGCCGCATCGCGATCGTCCAGCTTTATGCCGTGCGCTTCAATCAACGCGGCGGTCAGCAGTGCACGACCTGACTGCACCACCACCTGCTGTATGACTCTGCGGCTGACTTCCCGTGCGACTTCGATCTCCCGTCCGTCGACCGGGGTGGAGAGGGTCGATTGCGCAGTTTCTATATTGCCACTCGCCTGGATGGGTAATGGCTCTTTCCTCTCCGGATCCGTACCGGGTTGAGAGTAGAGTTCCCCGCTGGCGATATCACCCAGGCGCCTTGACCAGATCAGTGCACCCAGTTGTGCTGCCTCAACTGACCAGTCGGCCTGATTGCCCAGCACATGAGCCGCATCCGAGGGTGTGAACCCGCCAAGCACTACCGCGCCACGGTCCACCAGTTGCGCCAGTGCCACGCGACGGAAGTATGCGATGCGTGGCTCGGCGAAAAGATCGGCCAATGGCAACACACCCTCCGCGAGCAAAGCCCAAACTTGCTGCTGATCGAAGGGCAGGCTCGATGCATCCAGTGGGCGCTGACGAAGTGCGAACAGGCCATCGTCAGCACTGGGTACCGGCTTTTTCAACTGGGCGCGTAACACATCCAGCACCTGCGGATGCTGTAGCGCCAGCAAGCTGAGGGGCACGACCCGGCGGGGACCAACTACCATGCGCTCTGCATCGTCCAGCCGCAATTCACTATCACCACCCAGGCCAAACGTGTGTACTGAAACAGCCTCCACCATCGTGCGCCAACCGCCCACGGTTGCGCCGTCCAGGTTCAATACTGGCTGTCCACCCTGCAGCAGGGCAATGTCGCTGGTTGTGCCTCCCATATCCACCACCAGTACATCGTTTTCGCCTGAAAGATGGCGCGCTCCCACCACGCTGGCCGCTGGGCCGGACAAGATCGTTTGTACGGGCTGGCGCAGTGCCACATTGGCGTCGATGAGTGATCCGTCTCCCTTCACCACCATCAGTGAAGCATGGATGCCTTTTTCATTCAAAATATCACGCACGGCCATAATGAGTTGCTGGAGTAACGGGATTAAACGTGCATTGATCACAGTCGTCAACGCACGTCGCGGGGCGTCCAGTGAGCTGGTCAGCTCATGCCCACAGGATACGGGTTTGCCGGTGAGATCGCGCACCAGGTCGCGGACAGCCAGCTCATGCGCAGGATTGCGCACTGCGAAATAGCCCGATACAGCAAAGGCAGTCACCTGCGGTGCATATTCCAGAATGGCACGTCGCGCGGCTTCTACATCCAGCGGCGTCTGCTCCTCGCCACTGACCGTGTGCCCGCCATCAATGAACACAACCGGGTCGGAGCCTAGCGCCTGCTTTAAGTTCGCCAGGTTCAGGCTGTCACCAGGATAGCCCAACAGGAGCAGGCATACCGGCGTGCCATGCCCCTCAACAATGGCATTGGTTGCCAGCGTCGTGGAGAGCGATACCAGCCGGATGTCGTGCAAGGAGTCGGGGGTGGAGCCGCCGGAAATGGTGCGGCTCGCCTCCGGTGTGTTCAGCACGGCGTTAATGACATTGCGAATTCCTATGGCCAGGTCATACTTGGTGGTGAGCGCTTTGGCCGTGCTGATCACTCCATTGCTACCTTGTGAAGCACTATCGTTGAATAGCACGGCGTCGGTGTAGGTGCCGCCCGTGTCAATACCGAGGAGAATCGCCATCGAATTATTACAGCCTTTATGAAAATGAAAATGTAGCGGCGATTGTATGCTATTCGGTCAGGTTCGTTTGGCCATGTGATTGACGCGGTCAATCGATGTAATCCGGATGACGCGGTTGCCAGGATCGGTGAATCCGAATACCCAAAGGTGGTAAGTGGTACACTTTCCATCAGGGCGGGGAGAAGGGTCAGTTTGGTGTACAGGTGGCGTATATGCATGCGAGAAAAGTGACCGCTATCGCTTACCCCAACATCGCACTGGTCAAGTATTGGGGCAACCGCGACCACACGCTGCGTCTGCCCTCCAACGACTCACTCTCTTTCAATCTGGGCGACCTGCGTACAACCACCACGGTAGAAATCGACCCGTCGTTATCACACGATGAGGTGACCCTCGATGGACGCACCATTGGAGGTGCCGCATACGAGCGCGTTGTTCATCATCTCGACCGCATCGTCGACTCGGTATGCGCAACACAGGAGGTGAATGGACGCAGCCGCACACGCATGCGGGTCACGTCCATCAATACCTTCCCGATGGGTGTAGGTATCGCATCGTCAGCCTCGGGTTTTGCCGCTCTCACGTTGGCAACCTGCACGGTGTTAGGAATGAAACCGTCGGAGGCAGAACTTTCCAGTCTGGCACGGCTGGGTAGCGGTTCCGCTTGCCGCAGTATCCCCGGTGGATTTGTCTCATGGCATGATAGTTTTGCTATCACCATCGCCCCTGCACAACATTGGAACCTGATGGATGTTATTGCCATCATCAGTAACGAGCACAAAACGGTCAGTTCCACGGAAGGCCACGCCCTGGCCGAAACATCTCCGCTACAGGCGGCCCGCATCACCGATACTTCGCGCCGATATGAGCTGTGCCGTCAAGCAATCATGAATTGCGATTTCGCGGCTCTGGCTGAGGTAGTGGAACAGGACGCTCTGATGATGCACGCCGTCGCCATGACATCTCAACCATCAATTATCTATTGGGCTTCCACCACGCTCAACATCTTGAGTGCCGTACGCGAGCTGCGTGAATCCGGCGTGCCCGTTACCTTTACGATCGACGCCGGGCCAAATGTGCACTGCATTTGTGAGCAACACGCGCTAAAGCAAGTCAAGCAGATGCTATGGCAGATGAGCGGTGTGATCGACGTTATCCAGAGCGGCGTGGGCGGACCAGCCAGCGTGATTGCGCAGAGTCATGGCAGCCATGACGATACCCAGCAGGTCACGCCATTTCATATCTCACCGAAAGATCGCGTTTAACCGTGCATCCGAGTGGACAAAACCGTTTTTTCGCGCCACTGCTCAGCCCTCTATCCTTCCAGAAAAGCCACTTGACTGGTCGTCAGGTTCACTTCTGCAGCGCTCAGACTGTCGCGTAGTTGTTCGAGGGTGTGGCAACCGACAATGGGGATGCATGGGAATGGCTGCGATAACAGGTATCCAAGTGTCACCTGAGTCAGGGTGAGACCTGCGTCACTGGCCAGTTGCTGGGCACGAACCAGGCGATGCCTGTTCTCATCCATGCGGTAAAAAGGCGCCGGGTGTTGCAATCTGCCAGCCACCAACTTCTGGAACAATCCACCCGCTTGTGAGCTGTAGGGAACGGCTGCCATTCCACTACCGGCGTGGTAGGCCTTTAGGGATTCGTCCATCACCACCAGCGTCTGGTCGGCCATCCTGCCAGCATCCACAGCGGCCAGGCTCCACATCATCTGATCTGCCACGAAGCCCTGTAATGCGTGCTGTGCGGAATAAGCCTGCGCAATCTGAATGCGGCCAGCCTGCCAGTTGGAACAGCCAAAGTAACGAATGTGACCAGCCTTGAGCTGCTCATTGAGCGACTCGATGATCTCACCGGCGGGACGCTGGGGATCGTCGCGATGCAACCAGTAAAGATCGATCGTGTCCACCTGCAGGTGATCCAGGCTGGCCTGTACGTCAGCAGCGATCTCCTGGCGCGACAGACGCTGGATGTGCATGGTCGCCAGGTTGGGATGAGCGCCTTTCGTGGCGATAATCACCTGGTGGCGGTTACCCCGGCTTTTCAGCCAGCGCCCGATCGTGCGTTCGCTGGCGCTCCGTTCGATTGGCAACCAATCAGCATAAACCTTAGCCGAATCGAGGAAATTGCCCCCTTGCTCAACATAGGCATCGAGCAGAGCGAACGAATCATCGCGATTCACGCTGGAGCCCAATCCGCCTGTACCCAGGCAGATTGACGACACGCTTAATTCAGTACCAGGAATTTGTATAGTTCGCATGGCTCTTTCATTGAGATCGGTACATGAAACCTTTCTTTAACCCAGGACCAAGGTAACAGGTCTAGCGTCCTACGTCAAGCCTGGAGAGTCTTTTGTTGCTGCCGATCACAAGCATTGGTGGACAACGCCCTGGTCATTACTTTGGTACTAGGACCAGATCCCGCTTTGACGAACATGTCATGATCGGCGAGCTTGTTTACATGATGGGCGCCGGCTTCTCGGAAAACGTCGTGGTATCAGGGCTGGCTGAATACAGCAGCCGTGTTGCCATAAAAGCGTTCACAGTCGATGTTATTTTCCATGACTGCGAGAAATGATATGCGAGTCGCTGGAGCCATGCATGGCATGAAGCAGCGTAGTTCAGTTCCTGCGGCTCAGGTCACGCGAAGCGCTGAAGTAAGTGCGGATGTTATCCAGTGGGATATTGTGTGGCAAATCCGCCGTCGCCTTCATGATATGCCCGGCGCAGGGACGGGCGTCATCCAGGCAGCGCTTCACCTCCCGCACCACGTCCTCCGGTTTGCCAAAAGTCAAGATGGCAGTACTTACATTGCCAACCAGAAAATGGTCACGCCCAATGCGCCGTGCGATGGCAGCCAGGTCCATGTTGGCGTTGATGATGAAACCATCAAACCCCACAGCCACCAGGTCGTCCAGCAACTCGGTGTAATCACCGTCCGATACGAAAGCTACCCGCGCTCGCTTATCCTTCATCAGAGGTTCCAGCAGCTCCTCATAGAGCGGGAACAGGCGCTTGCGATACCACTTCGGATGGAAGACCAGGCCACGCTCCATCGCGATGTCGTCGTGCAGAAACACCAGGTCGAAGTTCTCGGCGGCGATGGCGCTCAGGTTGTAGCGTGACACCTTCGCAAAGTCTGCCAGTACCCTCTGGAATCGCTCGGGCTCGGCTGCTGCAGCCGTGAGGAACAGCTCCCAACCAAAGGTCATGATGGGCCACTGGAACAACGTGGTGTAGTACAGGCCGCTAACCAGGGTCGAATCACCCATCAGAACCTGGTCAGCACGTCGACTGCTGATGGCGTTCTGAATGTCCTTAGGTGAGTTCAATGCACACGGGTCGTACGTGAGCACATCTTCGACAGTATGGACAGGATACTGCTCGCGCCAGCTACTTCCAGTCAGGCCCCACTCCGTATAGCGTACCCCATTCTGGCCAGCCCGGCTCGATTCGCCTGGTGCAAAGCGGATCGCATGCTTGGGTACACCAAACATCCAGTCAATATCCAGTGCCTTGTAGGTGTCGATAAAGGCCTGCTGGGGGTTCGACCAGGGGTCATAGCCGATTACCTCCTGCATAAACTGGGGATGGTCAAGCGTTTCCTGGTGCGCCGCCTGGTCCGTAGGCTCAAGATGTATGGCTTTCAAAGCTCGTTGATAACTCATGATGGCATGAAGACTCCCGAAGGTATCCTTCGGGAGTCACTGTAACTGCCGTGCGATAACATTTCGGCAACAGTACGTACCCTACTCAAGACGTCGACTTCAATATATTTTCGGCCTTCTTTTGAAAATCGCGACAGACCGCCTGCAGGTACGTATCGGTCGTCATGATTCTTCCCACCATCAGGTTCCGCCGGTGATTCACCATCGATTGGCGTAACTCTGCGAGATTAGCCCGGCTATCGTAAGTGTCGCTTTCTGGCCGCTGGAACGTACAATGTTTACGCCTCTACACCAGTGTAAATCGCGCGGTGGCACGGACATCTCGTGAGGAACTGCCGACAAGCAGCTCGAACTCGCCTGGCTCGACTACCCACTTTCGCTGATATGGATCGTAGAACGATAGAGCCCGCTCGTCCAGCGTAAATTGCACCACACGCTCCTCACCCTTCGAGAGCGACACTTTGGCGAATGCTTTCAACTCCTTGGGCGGTCGCACCAGTGACGATTCCATGTCGCGTACATACAACTGAACCACTTCCTTTCCATCGACCGTACCAGTGTTTCTCACCGTCACAGACACTGGCACGCTTTCGCCTTTTCGCAGTTGCTGTACCTTCACTTGCTGCGGCACCTGCAGGTTCGCATATCCAAACGTGGTATACGAAAGGCCATGACCGAATGGGAACAGCGGCTCGATATTTCGCTGGTCATAGTGCCGGTAGCCGACGAAGATGCCTTCGCCATAGAGCACATCCTTCGTGCCAGGGTAGTTGTTGAAGGCGGGCGTGTCTGCCAACCGCTTCGGGAAAGTCACCGGCAACTTGCCCGAGGGGTTCACCCCGCCCAGCAACACATTGGCAATGGCATGGCCACCTTCCATGCCGGGATAGTAGGCCAGTGCCACCGCCGGTACCCTTTCGAGCCACGGCAGCGTGACAGGAGCACCCGCATTCAGAACCACAATGGTATGTGGATTCACCTTCACCAGCTCGCGAATCAGGTCGTTTTGATCGCCTGGCAACTCCATGTCTGGGCGGTCGCGACCCTCCGATTCATACCCCTGTGGCAGGCCGCCGAAGAAGATCACCAAATCAGACTGTTTGGCCAAAGCCAGCGCTCGCTCTTTACGATCATCTTCACCAGGGCGGAAGGTGCGAGCCATCTGCAGACTCAAATGCGCGAGAGGTTCGTCGGTTGTCTTCACAAATTCGATTTGTATGCCGTAGCCATGCCCCGCGTTAAGTTCGACCTGTGTGGCTCCCTTCACCCAGTGTTGGTCAACTGCCAGCGGACCAGCGCGCCAATTGTCAATCACCGTCGCCCCATCGATGATTAGGCGTGCATTGGCCGTATTGGTGAGTTGAATGGCATACAATCCTGCCTCCGGCACCTCGAGCGTACCCGTCCAGCGTACAGCAAAGCGCTCAATCGGGATGCTCTCGTCCGGCCTTGAACCGAACCACCAGTAGTCAGTCATCTCGTCGGTGCGGGTCAGCTCCGGAGTGCCATCCAGTGAGCCATGAGAGAAGTACTCACCCTTCAGGCCATGTCCGCCGTCGCCGGCAGGAGTGAGGTAGTCAATTGGCATTAACGGCAGGTCCACGCGATTATCACATCCCTGCTCATAGTGCATAGCCACGCGACCGCTCAACATTTCCTGCATGGCCTGGTATGGCATGACTCGGTAAGGCGGTTCCACCTGTGAGCTGCCGCCGCCGCTGATCGGCATCTGAGCTGCGTTGGGGCCAATAATAGCGATGGAACGTACCATTCCCAGATCAATGGGCAGCAGACGATGTCCTGCACCGTCAACGCCGTCGTTCTTCAACAGGGTGATTGCCTCCTCAGCCAACTCACGGGCCAGGTTTTGGTGCTCTGGGGTGTTGACGGAACCAGCGTCCGTCGTGCCTTCCATACGCCCGGAGCGCACAACCACTCTCAACACACGCCGTGCGGCGTCTTCAATATCAGTCTCGTCGACCTGCCAATTTCTCACCGCCTCGAAAAGTAAGTTGCCGTAGTATTTAGCAGGGCCGGGCATCTCCAGGTCCAGTCCGCCTTGTATGGACTGGAAGATGGTATGGTTTGCACCCCAGTCGGAGACGAGGACACCTTCAAAGCCCCACTCGCCCTTCAGGATCTCCTTAAGCAGATAATGGTTTTGGCTCGCATACGTCCCGTTGATACGGTTATAGGAACACATCACCGTCCAGGGAGCTGCCTCCTTCACGACGGTTTCGAACTGGGCCAGGTATATCTCGCGCAAGGTCCGTTCATCCACAATAGAGTTGCCGCGATTACGCTCTATCTCCTGGTTGTTGCACGCAAAGTGCTTGAGCGATGTCCCTGCACCACGGCTCTGTATGCCCTTCACCCAGGCTGCACCGGTATGCCCGGCCAGGTAGGGGTCCTCTGAGTAAGCTTCGAAGTTACGCCCAGCCAGCGGATGTCGTACGATGTTCACACACGGACCGAGTAACACGTCGCACCCACAGGCATGGGTTTCGTCACCCAGTGCTGCCCCCACCCGCTCGATCAGTTCCGGATTCCAACTGGCCGCCATGGACACGCCGGTTGGGAAAGCAGTCGTCAGGCTGGCCGTACGCCCGGCTTCCTGACGGTTCGCACGCACGCCGTGCGGTCCGTCGGTCATGGTTATAGAGGGGATACCCAGGCGCTCGATGGGTACTGTGCGCCACGCGTCTGCCCCCGAAGTGAGTGCAATCTTTTCCCTGAGCGTCAATTGTTGCAATAATTCATCGACGCGTTGATCGACCTCATGCGGTTTAAGTTTATCTGTATAAGCAGGCATGTTATCCCTCCAGTTAATGAATGTGGCTGCTATCCAGTGGGCAAGAGTTTACGGCGATAGAGTCGCAGTCCAGGCGGCCCTCCTCAATCACCAGCGCGACTGCGCCACCGGTAAGCGGATGGTCGTTATCACACAGGTCGAACAGCGCCTGACCCTTTACGGCCGCTATGAGGCGATCACCACGTGTGGTCAATTTCAATTCATAGGCGCCGTCCAGTTGCCATGTGAAATCCTGCTCGGCCAGCAGCGCAGTCACCTGCCCTTTTTCGGGATCGAGTGTAAGGTTTTTTACCAGGCGGATTTTCTGGTCGTCACACAAAATCAGCGCATAATAGCGCCTGAGCCCCTGAACGCAGACTGCAATACCGGCCGCTCGCGCCAGGTGAGGAATGATTGTGGCCTGCACGGTATAGTCAGCCCACTCGCGTTCCCCCTGAATCATCATCCCGGTGCCAGCATCCTGGCAAATGCGGAACACGCCGTTCCAGCCGAAACCCAGGTCGTCACATGCCTTCACCCAGGCGCGCTGCCAGAGTGTGCCGTTGTGTGCAGGCCGTGTGAAGTTGACATCTGGCGTGTCACGCCAGTCCAGAGAGTGCACGGATAGCGTACCGGGTTGTGGGCCTTCTACGGCGACACCCACCTCCGCGATGGGAGAACCGCCATCCAGTTGTGGTACCCAGTTGATGGCCCTGGTCTCACCCGCACTTAACGCTATCGTGTCACCTTTCAGCAGGTATAGCTCATCATTTACGCCATAGGCACGGACGAACAGGTACACTCGCGCACCTACATCGACCGATACGCTGGCTTTGATCGTCTGTCCTGGATATAGCGTGGGGCTGCTCATCAATCCATAGCCGGGCATCTTCACCGCATCAGGCGGGATGAACGTGGCCGTGCTCACCTGGGCCGACGATGTGAAGTGAACGGCCAGGCTACGGCCACCACCCGTTTCGACGTTCTCGATGCGCGCTGTGCCACTGATCACGTGGAACCCCTGCACTGAGCCTGGGAATGTGAAATTAAAGCGCGGAGGGCAGGAAGAAGTGGAGGCAGTGAGGTTGACGGAGATACCGGGTTTCTGAGTTTCTTCATCTGCCAGCGCAAGACCTATTGCTGTGATGCGTTGCGCCTCTTGCACGGCATCGGTGATGCAGCGTCCTCCATCAGCGGTAGGCAGGTACAACCGGTCGGCAACAGGCCCACGCCAATCCACCGGGCTGGCGTTGATGCCGCGCAAGCCCAACTTGATACCCATGAGGCACCCGATGTTCCCGGAATTGCAATCCGTGTCCCACCCCGCGGTGTTGCCGATCATCAACGCACGCTGGAAATCATGTCCTCCATACGCCAGCGCCAGGACAATGACGGCGTGATTGGGGATGACATGGCAATTGCCACCATATTTGTCATAGCCGTATTGAGCCGCAATGCGCGCACGTGTCTTGTGCCAGTCGTTATCTTCATCGCGCCAGGCACGCACATTGCGGATGATTTGGGCAATCAGGCAATTTGCGGGCACTACCGAGAGCGCCACATCAAATAATCGATGCATGTCGTCTTCGACGAATGCCTGTGCCTCCATGGCAGCCAGCGCTTGCGCAGCATATAAGGCTTCACCATCATGACTCACACTCCCAGCTTTGCGCGCCAGCTCAGCCGCCTGCTCAGGATTACCTGGTGAAACCAGGGCCCAGCCGTCGATGAAAATCTGTGCACCAATCTGTTCGGCCACTACCTTGCCGTTCAGCTCCATAGAGCCACTGCGCGGTGCGATAACCCCTTTTTTAAGGCGTACATAGGCAGTGTGCTCCGTTGAGTTCCCCATGCCGCCCCACCATAGAATCGTCTGGCGCTCGATCAGGTAGTTCAACCATGTCTGACCGATCTGGGCAGCGGACAGATCACGCCGGTTACCGTGGTCAGGCAGGGCGCGAACAAAGGTGAAGGTGCCGCTAATATCGTCATCGGTCACGATGAGCGGCGGGTGATGGGCGATACGGTCATTCACATAGTAGCTGATCTCGCCGAGTTCCTTAAGGATTCGTTCGTACGTCCAGCCTTCAAAGGGTCGTCCCAGGTACACGCCTATGATCTTGCCCAGTACCCCCGCATAAACACGCTCCTCATAATCATGCGGAATCGTGACCATATCTTCTCCTGATTTGGATGACTCCAGCCATTATCGGTCTATGGATCAAAACTCACCACCTTGAAATGACGGATATAAAGAAAACGAAGTTGGAATTACTGCGTGGTCTTCGTACCCTTATGGTGAATACACTCGCTTACGCTTACAATGCGCAATAGCAAAATAATAGCCAGGAGATATAACGCAATGAAGTTGATCACGTACGATTTGAACGGTGCCCAACGTACGGGTGCAGTGGTGAGCAGAGATGAGTTTGTAGACGTCAGTGCAGCCGGTGATGTGATGCACATCATGACCGATATCGCCGCACGCCGGCAGGCTGAGAACATTGCCTCGCAGATAGCACGCGTGCCGCTCGCTGACGTGCGTTTGCGCGCACCCATCACTCCGCGAAACTTGATCTGCATCGGGTTGAACTATATGGATCATGTGCGCGAGACGAAGTCCACGCCACCGACACGGCCAATCATTTTCGCCAAATTCAACAACGCATTGTCCAATCCCGGCGACACGATCACATGGTATGGTGACACACTGAAAGAGGTGGATTTCGAGGCTGAACTGGTTGCGGTCATCGGGCAGCGCTGCAGTCGCGTAGCGGAAGCCAATGCGCTCGCCTATGTCGGTGGGTACACCTGCGGTAATGACGTCAGTGCGCGTGACATCCAGAACAGTGACAGCGGCAAGCAATGGACCCTGGGCAAGACGCCGGACGGCTTTTTCCCCATTGGACCGGTGCTCGTTACGGCGGACGATATTCCCGATCCGCAGGTTCTGGACATTCGTAGCACCCTTAATAGTCACGTGATGCAACACTCCAACACTCGGGAGATGATATTCAGCGTGGCCAGGCTTGTCTCACACATCAGTCACTATATGACGCTCATGCCGGGTGACGTGATCAGTACCGGCACACCGCATGGTGTGGGGGTGGGGCGAGATCCGAAGGTGTTCATGAAAGACGGTGACGAGATTGTGGTGGAGATTGAGAGGATTGGCACACTACGTAACCGGATGCGCGTTCTCTAGATAGCCTGGCAATTGAATAAACGGTTGATTGTGGATCTGTTCACGCGCTGGTGCATGCATAGTGCCCCAGCTTGCCATTCTGCGAAATGCCGGGCAAAACCACTCTATTCGATGGACGGTGCTGTGAAACAGCACCACCAGGTCACGTGCGCCTCTGGCGTACCCAGCACGACATTGCGGTGGACATGGTGCATTGCCGGATCGGAGCGACAGGCTAGATCTTTTACATTCCCCTCGCTGGCGAAACGCTGCAGGCGGTAGAGGAATAAGCCTCTCGCCAGTCGCTGTTCGTTCAGCTATTGGGAAACCCGGAGCAAAACCAGCCTGTAGACTGGTTGCATATCCAAAGTTCGGTCTCCGGACACCTTGACCGGTACGCGTTGGATGTGCCGATGGTGCACGACACGGGCAGGCCCGCGGACCGTAACTATACCGCTACGTCCCGGCAGCCAGTTACTGCCAGGCGTGATCCCAGTGCGCAGTGCACGTTATTGTGATATTGACGCCACCCTATTGAAGCACTGGTATTTAACGCTTGTGATAAAATGCGCAAACGTTCGTGTACGGGATAGGTGTAGTGTTGAGTCAGGTGAAGGAATGCAATCTGCCCTAACAGACTTTATACCGTTGTTCATTCTAGTCGCACTGGCAACCCTTCTGGCAGGCTTTATCATCCTCCTGTCTGTACTGTTTGGCCCTCGGCGCAGAGCAAAGCAATCACAAAAGATAGCCCCCTACGAAAGCGGCATGAACGCCATCGGTGTGGCACAGCGGCGCTTCCCGGTTCGCTTTTACCTGATCGCCGTCCTGTTCATTCTGTTCGATATCGAGGTTATCTTTTTCTACCCCTGGGCGGTAGCCTTCCGGCAATTGGGTTGGTTTGGTTTTATAGAAATGCTGATCTTCGTTGGCATTCTTTTGCTTGGCTATATCTGGTTATGGAAGAAAGGTGCTCTGGAGTGGGAAAAGTCAGACAAGTAATTATTCCGCACTGATCCAGATCACCGAAACAATATGACAGAATTTCGAGCATTTAGCCACCAAATAGCTGGTTTTTAGTCTCAGCCCAGGCACGCATGAGGAAGGCAGACTGGCCGACCACCCATGCGTGCTATTGTGTAACACTCCAGTCTCATTTGGATTGGCAACCAGGATGTAGCGAAAGGTAGGGAGTGAAGGTATGGGTTTGGAGCAAAAGCTTGGAAACATGGGCATCGTCACGATGTCGGCAGAAAAGGCCATCAATTGGGCCCGTTCGAATGCCATCTGGCCCATGTTGTTTGGACTTGCTTGCTGCGCCATCGAGATGATGAGCACTCAGGCCAGCCATTACGACATGTCACGTTTCGGGATGGAGTTGATGCGCGCCAGTCCTCGCCAGTCGGACTTGATGATCGTTGCCGGGCGGGTTAGCCGCAAAATGGCTCCCACCCTGCGCCATCTCTATGATCAGATGCCCGACCCGAAGTGGGTTATTGCCATGGGCGACTGTGCCTCGTGCGGTGGTGTGTTTAACAATTATGCCGTGGTTCAGGGAGTGGACGAAATAGTCCCTGTAGACGTCTATGTGGCAGGGTGCCCACCCCGCCCCGAGGCACTGATCGACGGCATCCTGAAGCTGCAGGACAGAATAAAGAAGGAGCCCCTGACGAAGTGGAATTAGGTGATGTGTGATAGGAAATAAGAGACCTTCCACGTCACAGCGCCAGGATTTCATTCTGAACCTTTCATTTCCAGTTGCAAGTTGCCAATCTCAGTAACCATGGAAAGTCAAAAGAAATTCGCGATGAGCCCATCCATTCTGGCCGAGTTGGGCGACGCGGTGAGTGAGACGCAGATATTTCGTGATGAAGTCACGTTGCTTTGCCCCAAGCATCGCTTGTTGGAGGTATTGCAGGCTTTACGTGATACTCAGCAGTTCGACATGTTTACTTTCGCGACGTGTGTGGACTACTATCCGGGCGAGCCACGCTTCGGCATCCTGTATCAGCTCTACTCTACCACGCGAAACATCCGCGTACGGGTGAAGGTCATGTTAAGTGGAAACGACCGTTCCGTTCCCTCCGCCTGTTCGGTCTATCACGCGGCGAACTGGCCGGAGCGCGAGATGTATGACCTGTTTGGCATCCACTTCGAAGGGCACCCCGATCTGCGGCGCATCATGATGCCGCCAGGTTACGAAGGCCACCCTTTGCTGAAGGAGAATCCTGCCAAGGTTGAGGAGGTGGCATTCTCATTCAACCGTGCGCGCGCCTGGGAGGATAAACCGCACCCTCAGGAGTAATAGAAAGGGGAACGCGGATGACTATCGGTGCGGGAGTAAGGGAGTTAAGGTAAAAGCGAGTCAGGAAAGCCTGATGGAACCGTGAGCCGGATGTATTTATGGCGGTAAGAGAACCTGATCAGCAAATAAAAGAGTCGCCGGGTAGCGTGGTCAGCGCCCAGGACACGCAGATGGACATCACGCTCGACCAGCTCAGGCAACTGGTCAGCCCTCGCGCGCTCAGCGGCGAGACGATGTTGATGAACATGGGGCCACAACACCCCAGTACGCATGGTGTGTTGCGGCTGCTGCTGGAGCTGGATGGCGAGACCGTGGTGAGCTGCGTGCCCGACATCGGCTTCCTCCATACGGGCATCGAGAAGACAGCCGAGATCAAGACCTATACACAAGGCATTGTTCTCACCGACCGTATCGACTATCTGGCTCCATTGATCTGCAACCTGGCCTACGTAGGCGCAGTCGAGAAACTAGCAGATGTGGACGTGCCCTTGCGTGCGCAATATATCCGCGTCATTCTGGCTGAGCTGACCCGCATGAGCAGTCACCTGGTCTGGCTGGGGACACACGCCCTCGACATTGGCGCGATGAGCATGTTCCTCTACAGTTTCCGCGAACGCGAGATGCTGCTCGATATCTTCGAGATGGTGTCGGGTGCGCGCATGATGACCAGTTATTTCCGCGTGGGCGGCCTGTGGCGTGACATACCCGACCAGTTCGCCGATGCCGTACGCCAGGTGCTGAAGCTATTGCCCCAGCGGCTGCTCGAATATGAGAAGATCCTCAAGGAGAACCCCATCTGGCGTGAGCGTACCGTGGGGGTAGGGGTCATCAGCCAAGCGGACGCCATCGCCTGGGGCATGAGTGGGCCGAGTCTACGCGGCAGTGGCGTGAACTACGATGTACGCAAGGCAATGCCGTACTCCTCATATGACCACTTCGACTTCAGTGTGCCACTGGGGACCCATGGCGACGTGTACGACCGCTACCGTTGCCGCATGGAGGAAATGACCCAAAGCCTGAAAATCATCGAGCAGGCGCTTAATAAACTTCCAGACGGTCCGGTGATCACAGATAACCGCAAGATAGCTCCTCCACCCAAGCACGAGATCGCCTATTCCATGGAATCATTGATTCACCACTTCAAGCTGTGGACTGAAGGATTCCGCGTCCCAGTCGGTGAGGTGTACCACGCCGTGGAGAGTGGCAAAGGCGAGTTTGGTGTCTTTATCTCGTCCGACGGCAGTCCAAAACCGCGGCGCATCCACTTCCGCGCACCGTCGTTCTATAACCTGCAGGCGCTGCCGCAGATGAGCAAGGGTGCCTTGATCGCTGACATAGTCGGGATCGTTGGCTCCATCGATATTGTTCTCGGTGAGGTTGATCGATAACATGCTGAAGGAAAAACGCGCTAAAGATATTGACGCCATCCTGGCGAAATACCCCAGCAAGCGTAGCGCGGTGATGCCGCTCCTGTACGTGGCTCAGGAGGAATATGGCTTTTGCGACGAACAGGCTATGCGCGAGGTGGCCGAGTTGACAGCTCTGGACCCGACGGAGGTGAAGTCCATCGTCGGGTTCTACACCATGTTCTTTGAAGAGAAGACAGGCCAGTACGTGATCGAAGTGTGTGATGACCTGCCTTGCGCATTGCGTGGAGCAGATGAGTTTGTGCACCACTGCGAGAAAAAGCTGGGCGTCCGCACCGGGCAGACTACACCGGATGGCAAATTTACCCTGCGCACGGTCATGTGCATCGCGGCGTGCGACCGCGCGCCTGTGGCCCAGGTAAACCGCGAATATCACTACTCCCTCACCTCCGAGGCATTCGACAAAATGGTGGACGACCTGAAGTAGATATGGATAAGCATGTATTGTTACGCGACCTGGACGTCCCAAACATCCGGGAACTGGCCGTGTACGAGGCCAACGAGGGTTACGCCGCCTGGCGAAAGGCACTCGGCAGCATGAAACCCGAGCAGGTTATGGGTGTGGTGAAAGACTCCGGCCTGCGTGGTCGTGGCGGTGCAGGATTCCCGGCTGGCGTGAAATGGAGTTTCCTCCCCAAGGATGTTTTCCCGCGTTATGTAGTGGTAAACGGCGATGAGAGTGAGGCCGGTACATTTAAAGATCACGAACTCATCGAGTTTAACCCACATCAGGTCATCGAAGGCGTCATGCTGACCTCTTATGCAGTACTGGCCAGCACGGCTTATATCTACCTGCGTGGCGAGTTTTACGCACCGGCCAAGATGCTCCAGAAAGCCATTGACGAGGCCTATGCAGCCGGCTTACTGGGTCGAAACATCCTGGGCACCAGTTACAGTCTGGACATCTACATTCACCTGGGCGCCGGAGCGTACATCTGCGGCGAGGAGACGGCGCTCCTGGAGTCGCTGGAAGGCAAATTGGGGCAGCCGCGTTTGCGCCCGCCCTTCCCCGCCGCACAAGGCCTGTATGCCAAACCAACGGTCATCAATAACATAGAGACACTGGCGAACGTTCCACCCATTGTGTTAAATGGGGCGGCGTGGTATCGCCAATTCGGAACCGAGAAGAGCCCCGGTACGAAAATCTTTTGCGTCAGCGGACGTGTTAATAAACCAGGCAACTACGAGCTCTCGCTGGGCTCGCATACCATTCGTGAACTGATTGAGATGGCCGGTGGCACCATTGACGGTCGCCCGGTGAAAGGAATCCTGCCAGCTGGCGAATCGGCGCCGATGTTGCCGGCCAGCGCCCTGGACACCAAACTGGACTACGAAAGCGTTCAGGCAGCCGGATCCATGCTGGGGTCTGCTTCGTTCATCATCCTGGATGATACGGTGGACGTCGTGTGGGCAGCACGCAAGATGGTGCGCTTCTTCAAACACGAGTCATGCGGCAAATGCACCCCCTGCCGTGAAGGCACCTATTGGGCGCTGCGCGTGTACGACAAAATCGTCAGTGGCAACGGTTCGCTGCAGGATATCGATCAACTATCAGACATTGCGAATGGCATGCTGAACAAGTGCTTCTGCCTGTTAGGTGAATTTGCCACCAGCCCCATTCTGAGTACGATCAAGCACTTCCGGCCGGAGTACGAACAGTTTGTGCGGGAGCACCAGGGCGGAAGGGCCGATGGGTACCGGGACGAGTTGATTCGCGACCATGCGGTACACGTCTTGCCTGAGGAATCGATCACTGATGAACGCCCCTAGGAACGGACTCAAGCGTCCGTTACCAGCGTACATCTCAATACAAGTGTGGTTTTTGTAGAAGTCGGAAAAAACATGGCGGATTTGGTAAATTTGACAATCGACGGCGTGCCGGTGGCCGTGCCGAAGGGCACCAACATCGTCGATGCAGCGAAGCGGATCGGCAACGACATCCCTGTTTTCTGTTATCACCCAAAACTGCGCCAGGTTGGCATGTGCCGCATGTGCCTGGTCGAAGTGGGCACACCTCGGATGGATCCCGCGACGAAACAGATCGTTAAGGGAGAAGATGGCAAACCAGTCATCGCATGGATGCCCAAATTACAGACAGCCTGCACCACACCCGTCAGTGAGGGCATGGCTGTACGCACCCAGACGCCACAGGTCCTGGCCGCACGTAAAGATATCCTGGAGTTTCTCCTCACCAGTCACCCGCTGGATTGCCCGATCTGCGATAAGGGTGGTGAGTGCCCATTGCAGAACCTCACCCTGGCACATGGACCGGGCATGAGTCGCTTCGAGTATGAGGCCAAACACCACGATGAAAAACATGTTCCCTTAGGCGATCTGATTTATCTGGACCGCGAGCGGTGCATCCAGTGTTCGCGCTGCATCCGCTTCCAGGATGACCTCGCCGACGATCACGTGTTGCAGTTCCATGAACGCGGCCGCAACATGGAAATCGTGACTCTGAGCGACCCGCCTTTCAACTCGTTCTTCAGCGGCAACACGACTGACATCTGCCCTGTCGGCGCTCTCACCACGGCGGATTTCCGATTTAAAGCCCGTGCCTGGGAACTGCAAGGCACTCCCAGCCTATGTACGCATTGCCCGGTGGGATGCAACCTGACCCTCAACACACGCCTGGAAACACACACGGGCGGATACGAGGTGAAACGGGTAATGCCGCGCCAGAATGAACAGGTGAACGAGATTTGGCTGTGCGATAAGGGACGCTTCGTGCATCACTTTACGCGCGCCGCAGACCGTCTGACACACCCGTTACTACGCAATGCAGGCGGAACCCTGGTCGAATCGACATGGGAGGCGGCACTACAAAGAATCGCTGATCGGACACTGGGCAAACCCATCACCGGAATTGCAGGCGACCGAATTGCCAACGAAGACGCCTACCTGTTCGCCGGGTTACTGCGTACCGTGGCGTCAAAGGGCAGCCTGATCTCCATGGCGCCGGCGATGGCAACCTACTATGCGGACCTGGCGCGTGCCTATGGCGTGGGTAAAGACACCGACTTCAACCAACTGGGTAAGGGCGATGTAATCCTGCTGGTCAATGGAGACCTGGAAGAAGCAGCACCCGTATGGTTTCTACGCCTGCGCCAGGCAGTGGTCACACGCGGTGCCCGGCTGATCGTGGCAAACGATCACACGACGAAGATGCATCGCTACGCCGGGCAAACCGAGAGCTACCAACTGGGTAACGCGGCGAACTGGGCATCCACACGTGCGGCCGTATTAGCCGAGGAGCTGAAAGGCGCACGCCATCTATTGATCGTATTCAGCGATGAAAAGCTTAGCACTTCTGGTGTACGGTCATTGGCCATCTCGCTGGCCAGTGTACTTGTGCAAAGCGGACACGCTGGCAAGAGCAACAGTGGCCTGTTGCCCTTGTACCCACACGGTAACACGCAGGGTGTGTCCGATATGACATCTCCACAACCATGGCCGGATCGAGCAGAGGCCGTGTGGCTGATCGGCGTGGGTGAAGGCGAAGGCGTGCCGCAGGCACCATTCACCATTGTGCAGGACCTTTTCCAGACCCGATTGGCCGAGCAGGCGGACGTGGTTTTACCGGCGCTGAGTTTTGCCGAGCGCGAGGGGACGTTCACCAGTGGCGACCGGCGCGTACAGCGTTTCTATCAGGCACTGCCCGCGATGGGACAGGCCATGCCCGACTGGTGGATCGTGCAGGAGGTGGCCAAACGGCTGGGCGCAACCTGGAACTATCAGAATACAGCGCAGATTTTCACCGAGATATCGCAGCATATACCGGCCTATGCAGGACTCTCGTATGAGGCAATCAGCCATACAGAGGATCAATGGCCACTTGTAGGACGCGGCGATCTTTACTACGGTGGCACCGTTTATGACAATACGGGCGGGCTGGGTCTACGTTACCCGGCCGACGCTGAGCGGGCAGATTTTCATGCCGATGTCCACCTGGACACACCACCGGAGGTAACCATCGAAGCGGTGCAGCGGGTAAGGCGAAGGTTATATGAGGATGGCGAACTGATCCGTCGCAGTAAGGTCCTGGCTGCGCACATTGTTAACAGTGTGACGGAAGTGCCTCAGGCGGCATGATTACCTGGAATCCCAGGCAGGCCAGGCATCCAACGCCAGGTCCCAAATGGCCCGTGACTGATGCTGGATGTCCAGGTTGCCAGACATGTGATCTTATGGCTATTCTCGTTGTACGTTGAATAAACATATGGCACCGATACTCGAATACACACTGAAGTCCATCGTCCTGCTCCTGATCGGGGCAGGAGGATTCGCTTATATGACGCTGGTGGAGCGGAAGTTCATCGGGCGACTGCAGTCGCGCATTGGGCCAAACCGCGTAGGCCCGTTCGGGTTACTACAACCCATGGCTGATGGACTGAAGCTTATCGTCAAGGAAAGTATCACTCCCGCCCAGGCAGACAAGCTGATTTTCTTCATCGCACCGGCCATCTCGGTGATCCCGGCGCTCATCATTTTCGCCGTCATCCCATTTGGTAACAGCCCGTGGCTGAACCTGGCGGCGAATATAAACATCGGCGTGCTGTACGTGCTGGCGGTATTCAGTATTAGCGTATACGGTGCGGTACTGGGTGGCTGGTCATCAAATAACAAATACGCCTCGCTGGGTGGGTTACGCGCCTCGGCCCAAATGATCTCCTACGAACTGGCTTTGGGTCTGTCGCTGGTGGCGGTGGTGTTGATGGCCGGAAGCGCCAGTCTGAACCAGATCGTCCAGTATCAACATCCTGGCAATATTCTAGGCTGGCTCATTTTCCGCCAGCCTGTGGCAGCCGTGCTTTTCGCCATCACAGCAATGGCCGAACTGGCGCGCTCTCCATTCGACCTGGTGGAAGCTGAACAGGAGCTAACCGCCGGGTTCATGACCGAATACAGCGGGATGAAATTCGCGCTGTTCTACATGTCGGAATACGTGAAGATGATCGCCATGAGCGCGCTCTTTACCACGTTCTTCCTGGGCGGCTGGTCGGGCCCCGGAGCACAGGATTCATGGCTCCTGTCACTCATCTACTTCGGGATCAAGATGCTGGTCTGCCTGCTGGCGATCGTATGGACGCGCGCCACCCTGCCGCGCTTTCGTTACGATAAGCTCATGGCATTCGGCTGGAAGGTGCTTCTGCCAATCGGGCTGGCAAATGTGATGGTCACGGCGCTCTTGATTGTGCTGCGCGTGCCCGGATACCGCTAAAAGTTGGAAAGGGTGGCTTGAAATGTCATCATTCGAAGAGACCGTTTCGAGGTTACTGAAGATCCCGGTGGGCTACGCCACGGTGTTGCGGAATTTATTCAGCAAACCGGTGACGCTGCAGTACCCCGAGCAAAAAAAGCCTATGTCAGCTCGCTTCCGGGGCCGGCACCATCTGAAGCGCTATGACGACGGCCTGGAGAAGTGCATCGGCTGCGCGCTGTGTGCTGCGGCATGCCCGGCTGATGCAATCTACGTCGAAGCGGACCAGAATACGAATGCGGAGCGCTACTCGCCAGGCGAGCGCTACGCCAAAACGTATGAGATTAACATGTTGCGCTGCATCTTCTGCGGCTACTGCGAAGACGCCTGCCCCACGAACGCCATCGTACTGGAACCGATTGAATTCCCGACTGGCTACACACGCGAAGGCATGATTTACACCAAGAGCATGTTGTTGGAGGCACCACCCAATGGGGTGCCCACTACGCCTCAGGCAACGCAACCCGGCAAATTCGACCGCTCGATTGTGCCGTACCCTCCCGTGGATGCAAGCGTATAAGAGGCACCATGACACCGGAACTGCTCAGCTTCATCATTCTTGCAATTATCAGTATTGCGGCTGCCATCGGCATGATCACCAGCCGCAACGCAGTCTACGCAGCGCTTTTCCTCATCCTCAACTTCGGCACCGTTGCGGTTATGTACCTGATGCTGAATGCACCTTTCCTGGCGATCATCCAGGTCAGTGTATACGCCGGGGCGATCATGGTGTTGTTCCTGTTCGTCATCATGCTGCTTGGCGCAGAACGGTTGAACGAACGGGAAACACGCCCGGTGATGCGCTGGCATCGACCGCTGGCAATCGTGTTGGGTGCGTTCCTGCTGGCGCTGGCGTTATACGTGCTTCTTACGCGTCTTGGCCAGTCCACGGCATCGGTAAACGTGTTCGGAGCTGGACCGCTGGAAATTGGATTGCAGCTCTTTGGACCATACCTGTTGCCGTTTGAGGTGGCCAGCGTCTTGCTACTGGTAGCAATGATTGGCGCCGTCGTGCTGACTCGGGAGAAATGATCCAGGCATGGACACAGTATTCCCATGGTTCGTGCGGATACGTGATGATTCGGGACGAGGGTATTTATGAACACGGTAGCACCCTTTGTATTGTTATCGGCGATATTGTTCACCATTGGTGTGATCGGTGTACTGCTCAGGCGAAACGCCATTATGATCTTCATGTCCATCGAATTGATGCTTAATTCCGCCAACCTCGCCTTCGTGGCATTTTCCAATCAGTGGGGCAAGCTCGATGGCCAGTTGATCGTTTTCTTTGTCATGGCCGTGGCAGCCACTGAAGTAGCCGTAGGCCTGGCACTGATCGTGACCATTTTTCACACCAAGAAGAGCACCGACGTGGATGATCTCAGTCAGATGAAAGGCTAAGCCATGCAACTTCTAGTCATTCTCCCCATTCTGTTCCCGCTGGTCGGGCTCCTGATCAATGCCTTTTTCGGCAAGCATATGAGCGAGGGATTGATAGGCGGTCTGGCTTCCTCCATGGTGGGCCTGTCATTTTTGGTATCGGCGTGGCTGCTCTTCACCAGCGGCGGCGGCCCAGGTATCGTGGACCTGTCCATTCCCTGGATCAAGGTTGGCACTCTGGACGTACCTTTCGGCTTCTTGATCGATCAGCTCAGCCTGACGATGATGTTGATCGTCACGGGCGTTGGCGGATTGATTCACATCTACAGCATCGGGTACATGCACGGCGACCCGCGCTTCCAGCGCTTCTTCGTATACATGAACCTGTTCATTGCCTCGATGCTGGTACTGGTAATGGCCGACAGCTTTTTGCTTATGTTCGTGGGCTGGGAGCTGGTCGGTCTGTGCTCCTATCTGCTGATCGGTTTCTGGTTCAGCAATATCCACAATGCCGAGGCTGGACGTAAGGCATTCGTAGTGAATCGCATCGGTGATGTAGGCTTTATCCTGGGAATCCTGCTGATCTTCGTCACCTTTGGCACCCTTACCTTCCCCGATGTATTCGCCAAGGTGCAGGCAATGAACGCCGTGAATGCACCGGTGGTGGTAGCGATCACCCTGCTGCTATTCGTCGGTGCGACGGGCAAGAGCGCACAGATTCCCCTTTTTGTATGGCTGCCCGACGCGATGGCCGGTCCCACGCCGGTGTCGGCATTGATCCATGCTGCCACCATGGTGACCGCTGGTATCTATATGATGACCCGCGCACACGTGCTCTATGTGGCCGCACCTGATACGCAAACCGTGGTGGCCCTCGTGGGCGCACTCACAGCTTTCCTGGCAGGCAGTGTGGCACTGACGCAGTTTGATATTAAAAAAGTACTGGCTTACTCGACGATCAGCCAGCTCGGCTTCATGGTGGCCGCTGCCGGGATGGGAGCGTACGTATCGAGTGTGTTCCATCTCGCCACGCACGCTTTCTTCAAAGCGCTGCTGTTCCTGGCTGCGGGTAGCGTCATCCACGGCATGGAGCACCTGAGCAAAGGAGAAGAGGAGAGCGAAAGAAGCGGAGCACCTGGACCGCACAAAGCGCCGGCACCTGCGCATTCAGGCGAGCACACCGTGGATCCGCAGGATATGCGCAATATGGGCGGGTTACGAACCAGGATGCCCCTTACTTTCGTTGTTTACTGCATAGGCGGACTGGCACTGGCCGGCATGCCGCCCTTTGCAGGCTTCTGGTCGAAGGATGAGATCGTCTCGGCAGCACTGGCACGCAACCCGCTGGTATTTGGGCTGCTGGCCATCAGTGCCATATTCACCGCCTTCTACATCGGCAGGCAACTGGTGATGGTGTTCTTTGGCAAACCGCGTAGTGAGGAAGCGGCACACGCCGTCGAATCCGGATCGGCGATGACTGTCCCGCTGGTCTTTCTGGCTGTGTTCGCGACCATTGCCGGCATTCTGAACCTGCCCGGTCTGGATTCATTGAGCCACTGGCTGGTACCGGTAGTAGGCCAGGCAGCCGAGGCCCTGCCATTCAACATTGGCGTTGCAACGCTCTTCACCGTCCTGGCGCTGGTCATGCTCTACGGGGCCTGGGCTCTGTATCGCTCTGCTTATGTAAAGGCTGGCGACGCGGACCCGCTAACCCGGTTGGGCGGGTTGTACACCTTCTTGCTGCGAGCCTGGTTTGTCGACTGGTTTTTTCAGAATGTAATCGTTAAGCTGTTCTACGCTGGCAGCACCTTCCTGGCGCGGGTGCTCGATATCGGAGGCATCGACGGCACGGTGAACGGTGTGGGCATCATGGTGCGCGATGTTTCGGCTTCTCTACGCAAGGTGCAGACAGGTCTGGTGCGTTCGTACGGGCTGATGATGTTATTAGGCGTAGTGCTGGTGGTGGCGTACTTCGTGTTGAGTGCTTCGATGCGGTGAGGATGCAATGCGGCAGGAGCCTTGCACTGCCCAGGATTGAATGATCCCGGGTCTTGCATTGGGTGCATGACTCCGGCACGAATGAATAAACATGTTATCAGTCATCATCTTTCTTCCTTTAGTCGGCGCAGTACTGGTGGCGCTTCTGCCGCGTTCGGCCACAGCAGCGATGCGGATCGCGGCGCTGGTCTTCTCGCTGGCCACCTTCGCTCTATCAGTCGCTCTGCTGATCGGTTTCAACAACGCGCAAAGCGGCTATCAGTACGTCGAGTCGGTTGACTGGATCAAGACGTACGGAATCGGTTACAAGCTGGGGATGGATGGCATCAGCATCTGGCTGGTGATGCTGACCACGGTAATCTTCCCTATCGCCATTCTGTCTTCAACCGAAGCCATTCGCGACCGGCAGAAGGAGTATTACGCGCTGGTGCTGTTGATGGAGACAGCCACGCTGGGCGTGTTCCTCGCTCTGGACATGTTCCTCTTCTACGTGTTCTGGGAGTTCGCCCTGGTGCCCATGTACTTCATCATTGGCATGTGGGGTGGCGAAAAACGCATTTACGCCACGATGAAGTTCTTCGTCTACACCATGGCGGGCAGCCTGCTGATGTTGCTGGCCATCCTGTACGTGGGGTTCAGCGGCGGGACATTTGACCTAACCGCTCTGGTGGCGAAGAACAGCGCTTGGGCGGCCAGTGTGCCACTGTTCCTGGCCTTCGCCATCGCCTTTGTCATCAAGGTGCCACTGTTCCCGTTCCACTCGTGGCTACCCGACGCGCACACCGAGGCGCCCACGCCGGGCTCGGTGATCCTGGCGGCTGTGTTGCTGAAGATGGGCGCTTACGGGTTGATCCGCTTCAACCTGGCGCTCTTCCCCGAAGCCAGCCGGTTGTTCGCGCCGCTGATGATGATCCTGGCTGTGATCGGCATCCTGTACGGAGCCATCGTGGCCTTCGCGCAGACGGACGCCAAGCGCCTGGTGGCTTACTCGTCCGTCAGCCACATGGGCTACATTGTGCTGGGCATCTTCAGCATGAACGCGCTGGGGCTGCAGGGAGCGCTGCTGCAGATGGTGAACCACGGCATCAGCACGGGCGGGCTGTTCCTGATCGTGGGCTACCTTTACGAGCGCCGGCACACGCGCGAGATGGCGCGTTTCGGCGGGATCTGGGGCAAGATGCCGCTGTACGGGACGCTGGCATTGCTGTTCGTGCTCAGCTCGGTAGGCCTGCCGGCGCTGAACGGATTCGTGGGCGAGTTCGTCATCCTGCAAGGGGCATTTCAGGCGAACTGGGTATGGGCAGCCTTCGCCAGCCTCGGCATGATCCTGAGCGCGGTGTACCTGCTGACCTTCTACCAGAAGATTTTCCTGGGCGAGAGCCGCGACACGGCCAACGACGGCTTGCGCGACGTGAACACGCGCGAGGTGGTGACGGTGGTGCCGCTGCTGGTGCTGGCACTCGTGATCGGCCTCTACTCGCTGCCGTTCTTCAGCGCGATGGGCGCGAGCGTGACGAACCTGCTTACGGTAGCGGGGCTGGCGGTGAAATAGACAAAACGAAATTTGTCTACGCGTCTATTTGTCTATTTGTCTACGCGATGATTTTAATGATGCCGGTGAGTGGAAGGTCATCCGTTTGGTGCGCTACTGAACCTGCGTCATCACCCACGTCCAGCCGCCGTCGGTGGTGCGGAACAGACGGTTCGGCCAGGCAGCAGACCACCCGTATCTCGCGCCGACGAAATAGACCGGCCCAACGGACGAGTCCGAGATGTTAGCCCGGGCGTAAGGAATGGCCTCGCGCCACGTGCTACCCCCGTCCGTCGTGACGTAAAGGGTGCTGCGATTGAGTGCCATGAAGATAGTGGTAAGTGGTGAAGGTGTGGTTATAGTGGTTGGTGTTGGGACTGGTACTCCGACAGAGGGTGCGGTCGTGGGCTGAGGTGCAGGCGAGTGAACCACCCGTGAAGTGACCATTGCCAGCGACACGGGCTCTTGAGCTGAGGGCGAGGCGACCATCCGTCATGGCGAGTCGGCACAGCCCGCGACGAGTAAGCAACTGAAAAGATGAGCCCAAACGGTCCTCATGCAAGAGTGCCTCATGGCGCGCCCCCTGGGGTGTGATTGTAGCTCCCCAACCAGCAGGCGAAGTGGCTGGCCGGGGATGCCGTGACGGTTTATGGGGGCGCGGGGTTGCGGGCCCGCGTACGTGCGACAGACGGTGACCGCCGCGCGGGACCTGCCCAGGGCCGTGGCGCGACGGGCGATCGTGGTCGGCGTCGCCTCGGCGCAAAAGCGTTGATTAGGCGAAGCATCACACACTCTTACCATCGGTAGAAGTGGGGACGATGCGGCAACACAATGGGAACATAAATGACCGAACCTGTGGTACCGGCAGCGAAACCACTGCCAACTGTCACGGCGACCGGCGTCACGGTGTCGGGCATATCAATGCCTGTAATCGAGCTCAACGTCGAAGTGCGGTGAAACCGACGGGAGTGGTAGGACAGCATTACCCCTCACCTGCCTGGTGTAATAGACGGCCAGCATCACAGGCAGCATCTCACTGTGCGCGGCAGACTGCTCGCCCAGGTAGCGCGAGAAGGTCTGCGCCGTGATGGTCTGGACGATGAGAGCCAGCGCCGCGCAACGTGCGGATGAAGTCCGCGCCTTTGACACCTAGCTGGTCGAGCTTGCGGCGGAGGTTGCTCAAATGCGCTGTGACCGTGTCATCGCCCGCCTGGTCGTCGTAGCCCCACACCTTCTGAAGCAGGTGGCTGCGGGTGAAGGCCCAGCCCGGATTGGTCATCAACACGCGCAGCACCTCAAACTCAATGGGCGTGAGCTCCACCGGATGAGCATCGAGCGTGACAAGATGGCGGGCGGGGTCCAGGCACAGACGCGGCCCACCCAGCAGGGCCGTGCGAGGCGCCTCGTCGAACTGGTACGCCCGGCGCAACAGCGCCTAGACACAGGCGACGAGTTCGGTGGGACTGAACGGTTTGGTCAGGTAGTCGTCCGCGCCGATGCCCAGGCCAATGGCCTTGTCGGTGTCCTCAACGCGGGCCGTGAGCGTCAGGATCGGCACGGCGTACGTCTGGCGGATGCGGCGACACAGTTCCAGGCCGTCAAAGCCGGGCAGCCTCAAGTCGAGGACAGCCAACTGAGGCTGCTCGTGACGGAAAGCGACCTCGCCTGCTGGCCCATTGCCGGCTGCCGTGGCAATGAAGCCCTCCCGTTCGAGGTAGAAACGCATCATCTGGGCAGTCTGCGGCTCATCTTCGACGAGCAGGATGCGAAAGGATGTCATACGCTGAGACTACAGCCGATATGGTTCGGCTTGATGAAAGCTGTTAAAAACTCATAAGATGATGGCCGAAACCACGGCCCCGATCAGAACCACCCACAGCACATCGCGCTTGAGCAGCAAGGCGACCAGCGCGCCGCTCAGGATGAACAGCCGCGCGATATCCCAGGGAAGCGCCATGGCAAACTGAAGGGTGACAAAGAGGAGCAGACCGACGAACGAGTTCAGGATGCCCTCGATGGCCCGATTGAAGTTGGCATGGCTGCGCAGGCGGTCAAAATAAGGGGTTACCCCGACGACCATCAGGAAGGAGGGCGTAAAAATGCTGACTGTCCCCACGACCGCCCCTGGGAGACCGCGGATGATGAAACCAACGAAGGTGGCCGTAATGACGATGGGGCCGGGGGTGATCTGACCCAGGGCGATTCCATCCAGGAAGGTCGAGCTCCCCACCCAGGAGCGGACATTCACGACCTCGCGGTACATCAATGGCACAGAGACAAACCCGCCGCCGAAGGCCATCAGATCGATCCGCGCCATCAGGGTCGCGAGGTCAAACAGTTGCTGGTCGGTCAAGAACAGCACACCCAGTCCCAGCAGAAAAACACCCAAGATGTAAACGGGGGGCCAGTTAAAACGCTCCGTATTCCTCGCGGTGGCCTGCGGAACCGGGGACGCTTTGTTGCGATAGAGAATGATCCCAAGCATAGCCGCCGCCATGATGACCAGGATGGGGTTGACACCCAGGGCAAAGACGACTCCGCTGACTGCCCCAATGAGGACTCCCTTCCAATCTTTCAGGTTTGTTTTTCCAAAGGAGAGGGTGGCATTGGCCACCAGAGCGACGATGATCACCCGCAGCCCACCGAATATCGACAGAAACGCGGGCAGGTTGCGCGTCTGTTCATACACCGCGGAGAGAATGATCATCAGACAAAACGCCGGCAGACCAAACCCGATAAAGCTGACCGCTGCGCCCGCGACCCCGCCGGCCCGCAACCCCACGTACGCGGCGGTCTGCATGGCTGTGGCACCGGGGATGGTCTGACAGAGCGCGACCCCGTCGCGGAACGATGCGGGCTCGACCCACCTTTTATCCTCCACGGCCAGCTTGCGGATGTAGGCCACCATCGCCGGTCCGCCGAAGGCGGTCAGACCCAACCTGAGAAAGGCAAAGAAGAGAGCCGGCAATGAGGGAGAAGAGAGGGGAGGTGACTGAGAAGCCGACAGGTTTTCCACGGCGGAATTCTTCATAGAATCGTTATAACCCAATACCCGGCTGCGACGGTGCAGGAGAGCTACCGGGACCAGGAAACAAGACCAGCAGCAGCGCCTGGTCGAGCCAGCGGTTCAGATACCCACTTTTTGACGACCCAACTCCAAGAGCAGGTCATCTTGTTGTAGGGCTAATGCCCGGTGGAAGTGCTCACGGCCCAGAAAACGTCTCTGACGGTCAGGCGCTGCGCGTAAAATCGGCGACTCCCCTGCCTGCGTGCGGTGGCAGGCAACGGCGGCCATTTTCTGCTCCCAGACGCCTTGCACATCGACCGTAACGGTAACTTCATTGTCGGGCAGTGTGTGCAGTTGTTTCAGCCCGAGCTCTCTGGCAAGGGAATCGGGCATGGCCAGATGATAGAGAGCCACCAGGTCATCGACGCCAGCTCTTTTCGCCTGTTGATAAGCAGCCAGTGTCCACCGGCTGACTGCGGCATGATCCGGATGCCCGGACAGCCCGTGGAGCGGCCAGGTCAGCAACACCTGCGGGCGTATGGTCTGGATATAAGCTGTGATTCGAGCCGTGCCCTCTTCCTGGACAACATGCGCCAGCATACCGTCTTCGTAATCCAGTACCAGCGGGGGTTCCAAGCCCAGCGTCCGGCAGGAACAAAGCAACTCGGCGGTCCGCACGGCGCCCAATTCTTCCCGCGTGCAAACCGGCGGCTGTCCACACGAGCCTGCCTGGCCACGCGTAAAGGTCACAACCTGGACATGCACGCCGCGCTGCGCCAGGAGCGCCAGCGTACCTCCACAGCGAAAAACTTCGTCATCCGGATGAGCAAAGACAGCCAGCAAATCACCAGGGCTGCCATAGATAGATTTCGTACACCACCCGACTTGACTTGACCGCCGGATCCTCATCCGATATCCTTTTCACTTCCTCTTTATCGGTTGTGTTGAAGATGCTTATGCCTTTGAGTTCGGGGTCGTCAACAGCCGGACCGTGGGCAAGTAGCTTCCCTTCTGCCATCAGTTGGAGCAAGTACCGTCTATGCTCCGCGTGGATTTGTTCAGCCTGGGTTGGCGACGGATTTCGATTTGGCCCAGCTTTATAAAGGCGGAGACAGTATTGCTTTCCTGACATTATAGTTTTCTGAGCAGACTCATCTGTGATTTCTTTATTTCGTTCCATGATACAAATCCTTCAGATCGCTCCACATCACAGCCCGCCTTTGATGACGTCCGCGATGAGAAGGAAAGCGATCGTGAGAAGCAACGTACCTCCAATCAAAGTGAGCGAGATCGGGGCCATCAACCAGCCCAAAGACGCCATGAGGACGACCACGCTGACGACAAGGAGCGTGGCGAGAGCCAGCCAGCGCCCCGGATAAGGTTTGGTCCAGAATAAACCGCGTGCGCGGGTGACGTAGAGAATAGCCTGAGAACCGCCGAATACCAGCCAGACGAAGAGCAAGGTCTGGGATGCGGCCACCCCTAGATGCAACACGTACGTCGCGACCCAAAACAACCCACTGTTCAACAAGAGCAGAAGGGCTGCGAAGCCCAGGCTTTTCGCCACTAAGGGGCGGGCGGCCCAACGGTCCGGGGTGGGCGAAGAGGTCACCCGGTCCGTCGAAACGGCCATCGTCGCAAAATCGCTGGCAAACAGGAACAAGACCATCAGGAGCGGGTTGAGCACGGATACGCCAAACAGGATAATCCCCAGCGCGATAAATGTAGGGATGCCGATCTTCCGCGTGATCATCGTTAAGATGTACGCGCGCATTCGTTGATAGATGCGGCGGCTGCCTTCGACCGCCTGGACGATCTCGCCCAGGCCCGGTCGGGTCAGGACGAGACTGGCCGCCGCTTTGGCGACGTCGCTCGCGTTGGCCACCGCGATGCCCACGTCTGCCTGGCGCAGGGCAGGGGCGTCGTTGACGCCATCACCGGTCATCCCGACCACGTGACCGGCCTTCTGAAGCGCCTGGACGAGATAAAACTTGTCCTGTGGGAAGACCCGTGGAAAAATCGTGAAGCGCGCGGCGGTTTCTGGATCGAGATCCTCGCGGATCGTACCGGCCGGGGCCACTTCGCCCGTGATCCCAACCTGGGCCGCAATGGCCCGCGCAGTCGCTTCCCCGTCCCCGGTGATGAGCCGCACTTGCACACCTCGCTTGTATAGATCTTGGATCAAGGCTGCGGAATCCGGGCGCGGCGGATCGCCCAAGGCAATCAAGCCCACGAAGCATGGCGTTGGCTCCGTACCAGCGGCCACCGCCAGAACGCGCGACCCATCCGCCGAGAGCTGCGCGACCTCACTTGCGATCTCCTGCCACGGCTTGTGGGCCAGCTCGGCAATCGTGGCCGGCTCGCCTTTAAGGATGCGCACTACCTGGCCATCCTGCCGAACCGATGCTTCCGTGCGTTTCGTGCCCGGATCGAATGGCGCGAAGTCCAGGCGCGTCGGTGGGCGGTCGAGCAGTCCTCGCTCACGCGCCGCCTGAAGAATAGCGAGATCGATGGGGTCCTGGGTGGCTTCCTCGGAGGCCAGGGCCGCCAGGCGCAGCACTTCGTCCAGCGTCGCCGAAGCGAATGGAGCGAGCTTTCCGACTACCAGTTGGTTCTGGGTGAGCGTGCCGGTCTTGTCGAGACACAGCACGTCCATACCCGCCGCGTCCTCGATGGCCGACAGACGCGTGACCAGGATCCCGTTTTCGGCCAGTCCCCGGGCGCCGAGTGCGGCGGACATGGTAAACATCATCGGCAGGGCAATCGGGACGGTGGCCACCAGAAGCATCAGCAGCAGGGGCAACATATCCAACAATGGCATGCCACGGATCACTACCGCCACTACCGATGCAAACGCAAGGAATACCAGGAGGACGCCCAGATATTTAGCGATCCCCACGATCAGTCGTTGGATGCGCGCCGGCGCTGCGGCGGTGCGCACCAGTTCGGCCGTTTTCCCATAAAACGTATGCGTGCCGGTCGCTGCCACCACGCCCGTCGCTTCGCCGCGGTTGACCAGTGACCCGGAATAGGCTGTACTGCCCATAGACTGCTCGACCGGGAGCGATTCTCCGGTGAGCTGCGATTGGTCTACCAGAATCTGCCCATCCGTCAATTCGATGTCAGCGGGAACGATGTCCCCGACGCGCAGATGCACGAGGTCGTCGGGCACGAGGTTGGCGGCGGGAAGTACCTGCCACTGGCCGTCTCGTCGCACGCGAGCGTTGACCGTCAGGCGCTGGCGCAGGAGTGCAACCGCTCGCTGGGCCTGCTTCTCGTGGGAGAAACCGAGGACTGCATTGAACACCAGCAGCGCGGCAATCACTGCCGCCTCGACCCACCGCCCCATGACCAGGTCCAGGATGATGGCGAGTTCGAGCATCCAGGGGATCACGCCCCAAAACTTGCGTAGAAACGTCCCCACGCCCTGGGGAGCCATCTGGGCCACCGCGTTGGGACCATGCTGCTGGAGTCTCTGCGCTGCTTCAAAAGTTGTTAATCCTTCTGATTTGGTTTTTGTTTCAACCGGTCGCGACAGACGATCAGCAATTTCGACGGAGTCCGTACTCATCATTAATTCTTCTTCGCTGTAGACTTCCAATTAGCAGCGCTACGCCGCACTGGGAAACCATACTCGTAGCGGCGTAGCGCGCCAAAAGGTAATCAGGCAACTACCGATAGGCCGGTTCTGTCGTTATTTCCGCAGATCCGCCACGCGTTCTTCGACGGCTTGTACCTCCAGCTTTAGCTCGCCCAGATAAGTCTCCAAGTCTGAGATTTGTTCCGCCCTGGTTTGGTAGCGGCGCGACCAATGGCCAGCTTCCTCATGGCCCTCATGGCAGCAGCCATGGCCAGCATGGTGCTGCGACTCCGCTTCTTGCTCGCAACCGCAGTCATGATGTCTCTCGCAGCCACAATCATGGTGCCTCTCGCAACCACAGTCATGATGATGTTTCGTGTGTTCACACATTTTCTGTTCTCCTTGCTGCACTAAAATGAGCTTCATATTCCGCCAGGAAGCGATCCAGGTCCTGGCGGACTTTACGCAGATTCACCGCCCAGGCATGCAGATATTCGATCCCCTGGTCCGTTAGCGAGTAGATGCGTCGCGCCGGCCCGCTGCCGCTGGTATCCCAGTTCGATAGCACCAAACCCTCATCTTCCAGCGTCCGCAGAGTGCGATACAGGCTGCCTGGATCCGGCGAGGTTTCCGCGTCGGACTGCCCGAAGAGATCCAACAGTTCGTAGCCGTGGGCAGGCTTGTGAGCCAACTGCAGCAGGAGCCGCGGCTGCATAAAGCCACGCAACTGCCCGCCGCGACACCGGCAGCCCTCGCCCGCAGCATGCCCATTTCCACACATGGCAACCCTCCTCGTGCTTCGCTTCTATATGCATATTGCATATAGAAACCCATTCCATTTATAAACAAGGAATCAAACAGATGGAAGAACCGAATGTCACCGTTTCGCTATGACAAAGAGCATTCCATGCTACGCTGAAGTGCCACGCCCGGCAAATGCGGGTGGGAATGACGCTGGATGAGATGTGGGGCTGCCTATTGCATTCCTCCTAGCGGCGCCACTGGGATAGTGAACCAGAAACGGCTGCCCTGGCCGGGCGTGCTTTCGGCGCCAATGCGCCCCCCATCGCCTCCACCAGCGCTTTGGCAATCGCCAGGCCCAACCCCATTCCGCCGCTGGCGCGCGGCGCGAAGCGGGCGCGGGACTTGTCGCTGCGGTAGAAGCGGTCGAACACGTGTGGCCGATCAGCGCTGGCGATGCCCGCCATCGAACGGACAGCGTTGCTCACAGTCACCGCACTCGATGCACTGCGACGCTGGCACGCCGAGTTGACGATAAGCCTGCCTTGCCGGATCAAGATACCCCTCCTTCGCCCGGTTCAGCAGCTTCATGACTTCGGCGATGTCGATGCCAACGGGACAGGGCAGGCAGAGTGCTGCAGTACATGCACGTGCCCTGGTAACTCCACCTGGACCGGGCCATGGCAGCGCTGAAATCCCTCTGCTCCTCGGATGCGTCGAAGTAGGCCAGGTTCTGCTGTAGCTATTCGAGGTTGGCGGCGCCGGGGATGACACAGGTCACGCCGGGCTGCGACAGCGCGTAGTGGGTCAGGCTGAGCGGGGTGAAGCCAGTGTCCAGGTCCGGCCGGAACAGCCAACCTCCCGCGGATGGTTTCATAGCCACCAGTCCGACCTGCCGGCTGGCGCACTCGTTATAGAGCTGCTTGCGCTCTGGTAGCGTGCCGCCGAGTAGGTCGTCCGGCTTGCGCTCGTAGGCCCGATCCCACAAGTTTTCCAAGTTCTCGGTGCCGGTTTCGCCAGGCAAGCTGTCGAAAGCCGGGTTGATCGGGAACATGAGCAAATCGAACATCCCGCTGCGGACTACCTGCATGGCAGCCGGAACTGTGTGGCAACTGTACCCGATGTACCTTGCCATGCCCTGCCTAACCAGGTCGGCAGCCAGCTCGTAATGTCCGCTGGGTTGCATGGCACGTTGGTAGCGATCCAAACCGCAGCCTGGTCAGGTGGTCATGGAAAGACTGCCCGCACCATTCCACGCCCTCGGTGGTCGGGAGGTGGCCGGTGATGATGACCTTATCGCGCAGCCCCTTGAACGCCTGTCCGAAGTGGTCCCGGTAGTCCGGTTTGGCGAAGAGAACGTCGAAGTAGTTGACCCCTGCGTCAACGGCCGCGTGGACGACCGACGTCACGGTTTCCTGCGAGGCCTTGACCAGGTATTCCGTGCCGAGGCCGATCACGCTCACGTTCAGGTCTGTTTGGCCGAGTTTACGATACTGCATGATGTGTGCCTCCTTGGGTGTGTAGTATTCAATGATCTAGTCGTTCGGGTATGCCGAAGTGACTTTACCCTGCTCGTCCAGGAACTGTAGCGTGGCCGCGCCCGCAGCATCGACGGCCAGGCGGATGCGCATGTGACCCTGCGCGTCGTACAGGCAGACCGCTGCGTCTCGATCCAGGTTCTTGCCCACGAACACGCGCTGTTCAGTTAGCAATCCTGCCTCACGGAGTTGTTGCATAGCAGCCTGCTTTGCGGGTCCGTCCGGCATGTCGAAGACTGGCATACAGCGTTCTGCCCACTCATCCATAGGCATATCTGGCCTGTCCCACACCCTCAACGCGGCCGATCGTTGCCCGTTGGTATCCCCGTGTTGAAGACCGATGACCTGGTCCTGGCGATACTGGTCGAACGTCAGGCTGCCACCCGCTGCATACCCGTTCTCGTCGCGTTTACCGCCGTAGATGAGCCCACCGCACTCGTTCCCCTCCTCATCGAAGAAGAATATGCCCGCCTCACGCTGCCCCGGCGCTTTACCGAAGATTTTGCCGTCCATGACATGGCCTGGGGAGTGTTGCGCGTTGCATAAGGTGAGGCGCACCTTGCCGTCTGGATCGACCACGTTAATGCGCTCGGCTGCGAGTTCGGTGACACGTAGACTCTCGGCAGGCTCCAGCCCTGCGACCTGTCGCTCCACCATCTGCCTGCCCTGCTCCAGCCGCTCGCACAGGTGATCGAGTTGCAGCGAGATGGCACTCAGAGCTTCCGCCGGCTGTTGATGGGCTGTTGCACTGGGCTCGCGGGTTGACAACGCATCTACGATGGCACGCTGGGTTTGGGCGACATCGGTTATCGCCTGGCGCAACTCGCCGAGTTGCTGCCAGATCAGAGTGAGTTCGTTAGCGGCCATCCTGTCCCTCCTTGCCGGGCATAGGGACATTATAGGTCTGGCCGGTAAGGTGTTGAGCAGTCCGCGGAGGTGAGCATGCCCACCCCTGCTTCACATTCGTGCGACAGCGGAGAATTCGCGGCGCACATCCTCCTGGAGCAGTATCACCAGCGCGGCGATGCCGACGACGGTGCCGATGGGCACCACCATCAACATCAGCACGTCCAGCACCATCGAGACGATACGCGCCCATGCCATGCGCGCCAGCAGTCCGACGCCAGATATTAACAACGCGAAACCACTGACCGTCATCAGCAGCAGGCCAAAGCCCACGCCCGCCAGTCCGAAGTACAGCTCGGTTCCACGCACGCCGCTGGCCACCACTCCTGGGACCGCGAAAATCAGGACCGCCAGGCTTGCGAGCAGGACTGGGAGCGCACAGATGATGTACGCGACGCCGAGAAGAGTCACGAGCGTGCCTTTGGTTGAGGTATTCATTGGTATCCTCCGCTTATCAATACGTGCTCTCACTCGCGTAAGTGGAAGACTACGCCGGCAGCACCCGTGAGATACACGCCCAGGCCGATCAACGACGTCACCGGTGCGGTGGGAATAACCTAGATGGATCCATCGCGCATCACATCGGACAAAAGGATGATTCGGAGTACAACATGCGTAGTACCCAATTGGCACACCAACGGTGAGCTAATTCCAGCACGCCTGGCGCACCGCAAGAACATAACGTGGGATAAGGTGGTCAGGCGGTTGACTGAGTGGAATTCGTATGAACACGATTGAACACTTCTACGACACCTACGTGCAGAGCGAGTGGGAACGCCTGGGAGTACGTCACAAGACCGAGTTCGCGGTGACGGTGCTGGCATTCGCGGATTACCTGCCCGGCCCCCGGCGGCTGTGCTTGACGTCGGCGGTGGACCCGGGCGGTACGCCATCACGCTGGCGGAGCAGGGCTACGAGGTAAGCCTACTCGACCTCTCAGAGAATGGCCTGGCGTGGGCCCGTGACAGGGCGCTCGAAGCGGGCGTCACTCTGAAGGCCACGGCACGCGGGAATGCCGTCGATTTGTCGGCGTTCGACGGCCAGAGCTTCGACATCGTGTTACTGATGGGACCGCTGTATCACCTGGTCACTGAGGAAGACCGCACCATCGCGCTGGAGGAGGCGACGCGCGTGCTGAAGCCCGGCGGGGTGCTGTGCGCCTCGTTCATCACGCGTTATGCTCCACTGCGTGACGCTGCCAAGCGCCAGCCCGCGTGGATCCTTGAGCACGCCGATGAGGTGGAGCGTCTGTTGAGCACCGGTGTGTTGTATGACTCCGGAGGCCTCTTCACGGATGCGTATTTTGCCAATCAGACGGAGGTGCGGCCGCTGATCGAACCGTATGGATTTGAGACGTTGGACCTCATCGCCGCAGAGGGGATCGTCGGGTGGATCGAGGAAGGGGTGAATGCCGCCAGCGGTGAGTTGTGGGACGCCTGGGTGCGGTTGAACTACCGGCTGGGCAAGGACCCGAGCGTGCACGGCGTGGCCTCGCACCTGCTATACGTGGGACGCAAGAATCCAGTTTGACATTTGGAGGAATGCCATGCATAGGGAGAGCGGGCCATCATGGGTGCGGCGGTGTGACTTTCCGGAGTATCTGCAACTGAGTGGCACCATCGCGCAGCAGGAAGGATTCCAACCCGGGGCCGATATGCGAACGGCGACCCTCGTCGAGACGGAATGGCTCATGTGGTGGGAGTCCCTGATGCTCCCGCCTGCGGGTTTCGCTATGCTGCCGAACCAGACGGACCCCTGGCGGCGGGTCAACTATGATCCCCCAAATTTCACGCGCCTGGCGCACTGGCCAGCCATCCAGGCTCTCTGCCGGCGTCACTACCCAGCCTTCTATCAACACTGGGGAACAACCGGTGGGGACAAAGAGCCGATGACGGTGCTGCTGCACGAGCAACTCACGCGCGTGCGTGTTGATCGGATCGTCAACGCCTGCGCAGCAGCGGTCGGCAAGCGAGAAAGCGCACCCTTCGACCTCACCGTCGATTTCGTCGTATGGCCGGCAGATTATGAACGGGTTCGTAGCGATACCTATGTGGTACTCGGTAAGCGATATCTCGAGCCCGAGCAGGTGGAGTCGCTGCGTGAGTTACTGCGTAGTTCCATCGCGAAGCTGGTGTAGGGTTAGGGTGATGGGAGGAAGCGGAACGCCTGTCCAGCCATTCCATAGGGACAGAGCACCTGTTGGTCGCCCTGGTTCGAGAGGAGAATGGCATCGCAGGCAGAGTGCTGCGCGACCTGGGAGCCAGACCAGACAGCGTGGTCGAGTTGGTAGAGCGCATGACCAACGCCGGCCACGCAACATCCGGCAAACTGGATCTGACGCCGCGCACCAAGCAGGCAATCGAGTACACGGTCGACGAGGCGCACCGGTTGGGTCACGACACCATCGGGACTGAGCACATCTTGCTGGGTATGGTCCGGCAGGATGGCGGCGGGGCAATCGATGTTTTCGCCCAACTCGGTTTGACACGTGACCAGATTCGCAGTGCGATCCTTAAAGCGATCGGTGCGGAAGCGCACGACTCCACGGAGTAGCTGAATTCGACGCGATAAAGTTAAGTCCTGGTAGCCAGGTGTCAACGAATGGGCCGCTGAGTACAGCGGACGAACGAATAAACGAATGAGCGCCACACTCCATTCATCTATCCGTTCAGCATTCGTCGATGGACATTAACCGGGCAGGAGTGCGACGAGTCATGAGAGGCCGGAGGGCACGAAGTCCAGCAGAGCGCGGGCCGGATCGAGCGGCCAGAGGTTGCGCGTGCGCCAGTAGAAGCTCCCAAAGGATCCCAAAGGCAAGACCCAGTGGCACCATGAGCAGGATTCCCGGCACGCCCCGATACAGTTGATACGACGTGCGGATGAGCACACTCGCCACGAGTGCGACGAAGACACCCTTACCCCGCAGTGCCGTAATGATGTAACCGGAGACGAAAACTTCCTCGAACAGCGGGTTGATCACCGAGACCAGGAGCAGAACCCCCAGCGACATTACGTTCGCGTACGCCGGGCTGGGCAAGGCCGGAGTATCCGATTGGGTGAGGGTAAGCCTCGAAAGCAGGTGGTAGCTGTAGTAAATGCAGGCGATGACGGTCACGCCCAGGACGGTGGAACGCCACGTAAGGTGCATCGCGCAGATACCAGGAAACTGCCAGCCGCGCCAGCGCAGCACGACGAGTGCCAGGGCGGTCGCGACGACCTCAAAGCCGACGATGGCGAGACCGGGGGCGTTGTCGTGTACGAAGCTGGCCGGGGTTTTGACGAGAACTGCCAGTGAGGTGTAGATGAAGAGGCCGAAGCAGATCGTGATGACCAGACAGAACTCGACCCAGCGTGGCAGTGCTTTGATCGCGTTAACCATGTTGAATGGAACGACGTGCCTTCTTGTGTATTCAGGTTGCGACGGTTAACCGGCTGGACCGCACGTCTGTGGATCTACAGCGCGCGGAACTTGCCACTTAGTTTACGGCGCTGGTTATACCCAGTCAACCACGGCGGGCAGTCCGTTATGAACCGTTCAAAGTGAAAACCGTTTGACAAGACCGGCCGCGTCCGCTAGAATTCATAATCTCACGTGGGCCTGTAGCGCAGTTGGGAGCGCGTCTCAATGGCATTGAGAAGGTCAGGGGTTCGAATCCCCTCAGGTCCATTTCGATTTTAGAAAAGGCTTGGAGCGGAAGTAGTAGGCCATCCTCGCAGCGAGCCGGGAGAGAGAGGTGTGAGCCCGGCGCGGCGCCCACGAGGAGCGCTGCCCGCCTGAGCGGGCAAAAGGCCGAACTCGTCCGTGAGCCGCGGAGGTGAACCACTGACCGAAGCATTAGCCGCCGCCGGGTTGCGCCCGTTAGCGCGTGAATGAGGTATGGGGTAACCGCAAGGGCTACCCGTACAAAACAGGGTGGTACCACGGGCCCACTCGTCCCTGTATGGACGAGTGGGCCTTTTTGTTTGTGAGGAGAGACCCGAGATGGCCGACAAGTACATACCGCAGGAGATCGAGCCGAAGTGGCAGGCGCGCTGGGAGAAGGATGATCTGTACAGGTCCGCACCACCCGGCGCTAAGCCGAAGTACTACATCCTGGACTTCTACCCCTACCCGTCGGGCGAGGGGATGTCCGTGGGGCACGCGCGCAACTACGTGCCGACCGACGTGCTGGCGCGCTACTACCGCATGAAGGGCTACAACGTGCTCCACCCCATGGGGTTCGACGCCTTCGGCCTGCCCACCGAGAACACGGCCATCAAGCTCAAGACCAGCCCGCACTTGTTGAACGAGCGCTACTCGGCCAACTACGTACGGCAGTACAAGTTGATGGGCCTGAGCTACGACTGGTCGCGCCTGATCAATACCGCCCACGACGACTACTACCGCTGGACGCAGTGGATCTTCTTGCAGATCTTCAAGTCGTGGTACGACCCGCGCAAGAACGCCGCCGCACCCATCGCCGACCTGGAGCGGGAGCTGTCGGAGCACGGGTCGCAAGCGATCTTCGACTACATCGACACGCACGCCGAGGCTGTCGGCGTGGCGACGAAAGACACACCTCCCGTCACGGCGCAGCAGTGGAACGGCATGAACCGGCGCGAGAGGAACGACTACCTGATGAACTTCCGCCTGGCCTTCCGCGCGGAGAGCGTGGTGAACTGGGATCCGGTGGACAAGGTGGTGGTGGCCGACGAGGAGGTGGAGGGCGGTCGCGCCTGGCGCAGCGGCGCGCTGGTGGAGAAGAAGGTCATCCGCCAGTGGTTCTTCCGCATAACCGCCTATGCCGACCGGCTTTCGGACGATCTGGACACCGTGGACTGGCCTGAAAAGATCGTCAAGATGCAACGCAATTGGATCGGCAAGAGTGAAGGCGCGGAAGTGAAATTCGAGATTGGAGGTGGCAATCTCCATTCTCCCGTCTCAGACCACATTACCGTATTCACAACACGTCCGGATACATTGTGGGGCGCGACGTTCATGGTGCTGTCGCCGGAGCACCCGCTGGTAAGCGAAGTCACCACGCCGGAGCAGCGCGCGGCCGTGGAGGCCTACGTCGCCTTCGCACGCGGCGAGACAGACGAGCAGCGCACTGCCGAGACGAAGGAGAAGACCGGCGTGTTCACCAGCGGATACGCGATCAACCCAGTGAACGGCGCGCGCATCCCCATCTGGGTGGCCGACTACGTGCTGATGGGCTACGGAACCGGTGCGATCATGGCCGTGCCCGCGCACGACGAGCGCGACTTCGCCTTCGCCCTGAAGTACGGCCTGCCCATCATTCCGGTCATCGACCGCCCCGAGCGCACGGCCAAGAGCCTGGTCTTCCCCAGCTCGGTGCGCGAGGGGTTCCGCACCGAGCTGGAGAAGGCGGGCATCGAGTTCTATGCCGCTCCGGTGGGCAACGTGGGCGAAGGGCTGTACGTCACCCTACATGGCGACGAACAGATCGACGGCTATGTGACCCTGATGCGCTCCTTCCTGCAACCGAACAACTGGAACGAGATCGTGGGTGCGAAGTGGCTGTTCGTCTTCGACGACAGCGCCTCCGGCGGTGGCGTGCAGGCGCTGGACTCGGTGGAGGCCGACCGGCGCATCCTGCAGCGCTGCAAGGCCATCTACCCACCCGTCCGTGATAACCGCACGGTGATGGAGATGCTGAACCACCTGCCCTTCTACCGTGACGTGTTGTTCCACGCCGAGTACGGCCGCATGATCAACTCCGGCTCGTTCACCGGCACGCCTGGCGACGTAGCCAGGCAGCGCGTCACGACCTGGCTGACAGAGCGTGGCGTGGGCAAGCGGCGTGTGAACTACAAGATCCGCGCCTGGCTGATCAGCCGGCAGCGCTACTGGGGCACACCCATTCCCATCGTCCACACACCTGACGGCGAGGAGGCGCTGGACGAGAGCGAGCTGCCACTGCGCCTGCCCGACGTGGAGCATTATGAGCCCACCGCCACAGGCGAATCGCCGCTGGCGGAAATCCGTCCATTCGTGGAGACACCGCGTGGCCGCCGCGAAACGGACACGATGGCCACCTGGGCCTGCTCATCGTGGTACTACATGCGCTTCGCCGACCCGCACAATGACCAGGCGCCCTTTGGCCAAAAGGAGATCGCCTACTGGATGCCCGTGGACATGTACGTCGGCGGGGCGGAACATGCCGTGATGCACCTTCTGTACTCGCGCATGTGGACCAAGGTGCTATATGACCTGGGTTACGTGCCGTTCATCGAACCGTTCAAGGCGTTGCGCAATCAGGGGTTGATCCTGTCACCCCAGAAACGCATGGATGAGAAGGGTCACGAATTCTACGAGAAGATGAGCAAATCCAAGGGCAACGTCATCACGCCCGACGAGGTGGTCGCCGAGCAGGGAGCGGACGCCCTGCGTGGCTACGAGATGTTCATTAGCGATTTTGAGCAGACCGTGCCGTGGAGCACGTCAGGTGTGCCGGGTGTGCGCCGCTGGCTGGAGCGCGTGTGGCGCATCGTGCTGGCACCCGAAGAGGATAGAGGCCAGCCGACCGAGTTCAGCACGCGCGAACTGCGCCGCGTGGCGCACCAGACGATTCAAAAGTATGAGCGCGACCTGCTGAACTTCGGCTTCAACACGGTGGTGGCGGCAATGATGGAGTTCACCAACGCTCTCTTTAAGGCGCGCGACGCCGGCCTGGCAGGCACGCCCGAGTGGAACGAAGCCATCGACATCCTATTACGCCTGGCTGCACCGATTGCGCCGCACATAGCCGAAGAACTGTGGAGCCGTAAAGGCCACCCCTACAGCATCCATCAGCAACCTTTCCCAGTGGTCGACGAGGCGGCGGTCAAGGAAGATGAGATGACTATCGTCGTTCAGGTGAACGGCAAGGTGCGCGACCGCATCCAGGTGCCGGTCCGGGCTGGCGAGGAGGCGATCAAGCAGGCGGCACTCGCCTCCGACGGCGCCAGGCGCTTCATGGACGGGAAACCTCCCCGGCAGGTGCGTTACGTGCCCGGCAGGCTGGTGAATATCGTCGTCTAGTTATTGGCGATTGCAGCGGGGGTGACAATAGCAGGCATGGAAGACTATTGGGATGGCGAGACAGAGGAGCTCGATCACACCGACGAACCCCAGGCAGAACCGGAAGGCTGTGTAGGCGACCTGACCATGCAGGAGGTGTACCTGGATCAACTGCGCGAGGCACTCTACGAACGCGCCGGGGGCATCGACCAGATCACTGACCTGCTGCAGCAGCTAAAGGAGACGGACTGGGTAGTGTGGCTGAACAACGCTGGTGCACGCATCACCGTGTGCCGGGGCTGCAATCATTACGTGCGCGTGTCCGAAGCGACCACCTTATCAGAGCTGACCTGGCTGGGCGACGGGCTGTACTGCCTCGAGTGTGCTGAGCGCATCCTGTCGGAGCATACCTTTACCTGCGACATATGCGGCCACGATTTCCACGCCAGGACGCCGCCGGCACCGTTTTACATCTGCCCCGAGTGCGACTCGCCCAGCGTGGCATTCGCACTTTCCAGTCTGGCCGCCCAGTTGGCGCGTGCAAAGAGGCAAGGACTGCCGGCCACTCTTACACCGCGCCAGTGGCTGAACACACTGGACTACTTCAGTTGGCGCTGCGCCTACTGCCTGCGTGCCGACTTTACCTGCCTGGACCATTATGTGCCGGTGGTGCAGGGTGGCGGCACCACGCAGGGCAATTGCGTGCCGGCCTGCACATCGTGCAACTCGGCCAAGGGCGGCCGCGCGCCACAAGGCTACCTGATCAAGGCAAGCGCCTTTACGCGCGTAGCGGAATACCTGGCACAGTTTTGCGAGCAGGAGAATTTGGGCAACACGCCAGGTCAAGCGTGATGTGGCGGCATCCGTGCGTCAACACGCGACCATTTTTTCCGTGCAGCCACAGCAGGCAAGTTATTGTTCATCAGCATCGCCCTCATAGCCACTTGCGGTAGAAACCCTGGAGTTCCATAATCACTACAAGCTAACGGTAATGCCTGCACAGCGATAACATTTGATGGGCTCATACAGGCTACGGAGGACGCAAACAATGAAACTTTCAGAGATGTTCCCCGCTCGCTTCGTGCGTGGACGCGATCTGCCCGGCCCCATCCTGGTGCAGGTTAACGCCATTGAGCGGGAGGAGATGCACCCGCGCCCAGGCGTGACGGAACAGAAGTATGTCCTGCGCTTTGAGCGGCTGGACCCACGCGCCAATAGGCCAACTCTTTTACCAGGTGTCAGCAGGTCTCGCGCGGGATATGGGGCGATCTTGCGTAAGGCATTAGCCGAGCAGATTGCCACCGTAACTGGCAGTGACGACACCGACGAGTGGATTGGCAAATACGTGGTGCTGGAACCCTGCCAGGCACACGCTGCAGGTCGCGATGTTCTGAGTATCTCTGCCCGCGCTCCCAAGATAAAACCTGCTGCTGAAGCGATGCATGACCCGTCTACGGTAGCCAGCACACCACCAGTAGAGGCGCCCCCTGCAACCTGAAGTACCTGACGTCATTCCGCGCGAGCTGTTGCTGCACCTGGCCTGGAATGAACGGAGAACCCACTCATGGGTCGTTCGTTCATCACCCACCCGCATACTATGGCACTGTGTAACACTGCTCGGCCCAACGTGTCTATATATGTACGAACATGAATCACACGTTGGTTGCCATACCTGGCAATGCACAGGGACCTAGCTGTGCAGAAACTCAGTTTAGCCGCAAACCCGACGAGGCCGTGACACCGGACATGCACACCCCTCGTCCACCGGTCGACTTTAACACCCTCTTCGAGCAGAATTTTACGCGGATATATCGCTACTGTCTGCAGCGGGTGGACCTGCCAGGCGAAGCTGAGGATCTGACCAGCGTTATTTTCACGCGCGCCTTCACTCATCTGCAAACTTACCGGGGTGGTTCACAAATAGCCTGGTTGTTCCGGATTGCACATAATGCGGTCGTCAATTACCTTCGTGACCGCCGCTCACACATCTCTCTGGACGCGCTGGAAGACTCCGGCAGGCTGGAACCTCATACCAGCTATGAGCCCGACCTGCTCGAACAGGCAGTGCGTTATGAAGAGCGCCTCCAGCTCCAAAAGCTTCTCGAAGCACTCAAAGATGATGACCGGGAGCTGCTGGCATTGCGATTAGGTGCGGGACTTTCGGCCAGAGCTGTCGGCGAGATCGTAGGCAAGAGTGAAGGCGCGGTACGCGTGGCAATTTATCGCATCCTGCAGCATCTGCGGCACGCGTGGCCGGAGAACGATGGAAATGAATAATCAGGTTGAGAAGAACCGCGCAGAACAATTGGATCTGCTCCTTGATAAGCTGTACCAAGGCTTATCGCCTGGCGATTTGGCACAGCCCCAATCAGAGATTGCGAGATTAACGTCGTTAGCCCAGAGGATATCCGCCTTGGGCAGCGAGACACAGGTTGGTGCCCAGGAACTGGACGTCAAGGCTCGTGTCAAGTCGCGCATAATGATGTCCAAACCGTCGACTCATGCAAGTCGACCGGGATGGCGCTCACTCATCTCACCGGCTGGCGGGCGTCTGTGGGTCAGGCTGGCCAGTGCCGCCATGGTGGTGGCACTGGCGGGTATCCTCCTGTGGACCCTCCAGCCGCGCTCCGTGGATGCACAGGCAATCGTCCAAAAAGCACAAGCTGCGATGGCATCGGTTCCTGCCAATCTGCATAGCTTCGCCATGACACAGGTGATCACCGACACGGAACCGCTCAGTCCCAGCACAGCCATGGAGGAACAGACTCACACTACGATCATGAGCTGGTACCAGGCCCCGAATCTGTGGCATAGCGAGGACGATGGCGCGGTCTATGGTCCAGACGGCAAACCCATGCCAGGTCAGGCATGGCACGATATAACGGTCAGCGACGGCAAAGACATGTGGTCGTACGACGCAATACGAAACGAAGTCGTCGTGAACCGGTTGAATGCCAACACCGAGTTTAGCAGCACGGCTTTCCTGTTCGGAACCAACGCGTCAAACCTGACAGCCTTTCTTAAGCCCGACAGATCCTGTCCCGATGCCCGAACCATACCTCAACCGCGCTACCTCGGGCATGGGGTTATCGCCGGACGCCCGACATACGTAATCGACCTCGGCCGGCTGGAATGCCCCTTTGCACCCGGGATGAACGGCCGGCGTGTCATCTGGGTGGATCAGGAGACCTTCTACGTTCTGAAAAACGAGTTGCATCGCCTGAGCGATGACCGCATTGTAGCGGTCATCCAGGTAACCAGCATTCGCTATAACATCGGCCTGAGCGCGGCACTCTTCCAGTTCACGCCGCCTCCCGATGCCAAAGTCCTTGATTTACGGAATCGTCCGGCACCTGCCACTTCCACACCATCACCTGCACAGGAAAGTCAGCCGGACTCCGTGCACTAGGTGCTGGAAGGGCCCAAGAGCGACGTCCAGCTACAGCCAACATACCTTCCCTAAGGAGAAGAATATTCGATGAATACCACAATCCATCAAGCGTCAAGAACGATCCAGGCTTTACGGATGCAACACACCTCAGCAGGCCCATGGCGTGCTAAAACCGCTGTGGTCGCGCTGCTCCTGTGTGCCTTCGTACTGCCTGCCTGCGGCGCAACAGCAGCAAAAACAAACGACCATGCAGGCGCTGCCGCCACGGCGACGAATTCATCTGATGCCGCTGCGCCAGCCGGCACCGCGACATCTATGCCAACACCGACATCGACAGTGCAACCCAGGCAGATGCCGGCAGCGACTCAGGGGCCGAAACAATCTACTGCGGTAATCGCCACACTGACAGTGTTACCCACCCCGCAGGCTACACCGGGTGTCTCAAAGTCGACTTCGTGCGGTAACTATACGGTGACACAATACGTGACCAATGTATTGAATACCGGCCGGGTAACGCGCGTCTCGATCACCGACGGACAGGGGCACGAGGTGAAGCAGTTTACGGCGGACACGACGCAAGGAGCCATGGTGGGCATTACCCGAGTCCGCTGCGGAGAATTGACTGGCGATGGCGTACCGGACGTCATCGTCGAGACGTACACTGGTGGTGCCAACTGCTGTTTCGTCTACGACATTGTGGCCTTGCAGACCGGAGTGCCATCGCTCCTGCACTGGGATGCAAGGAAAGGCGGGATCAAGGAGTTTGCACTACTGGCCGGTAAACCACCCTACCAGATAGTTGGAGTCGACGACCGGTTGGCCGACCTGGACCTGGTGCCTCTTTATGCAACACCCGACCTGCCCGTAGTTTTCACGTTGCGTAATGGAACGTACGTACAGGCCACGCAGGACTACCCCAAGGTGCTGCGCGAAAACCTGGCAGAGGCGCTGCAAGCCATCCCGCCCTGCAACCAGGATGAAACCTGTGAGCGGAGCCAGGCAGTGCGGGCGTACGCGATTGGCCACTGGCTTGGCGAAGACGCCTCCACCCTGACCCGCCTGAAGGCTCTGGTCAGCCCCGCTGTGTACTCATGGCTTGGTGGTGTGCGTGATAAGGTGGATAAGGCGCTGGCCGGATAGGCACCAGTCGATCGTAACCTCCTTATAAAACAGGCGGTACGCTTCCAGCGTACCGCCTGTTTTTATGCCGAAGGTGGGAATCGAACCCACACTCCTTGCGGAACACGATTTTGAGTCGTGCGCGTCTGCCAGTTCCGCCACTTCGGCTTTTGCAGTGGTTTAGTATAGGGCAAACCAACTGCCAGTCAATGGCTCGAGTAGCCTGACACAAAACGCTATTGAACCCAGGACCAGTGGATCCCCCAGACATGTACGCCAATTAGATGGCCATCCGGCGAAAGAAGCACGCCATCATGGATGTGGCACATCTCACAGAGGAGCTCGATGCTGGCCAGGACGCCTCCAGACCGGCTCGCGATTGAATGCAAAGTATTGGGCATTTATCCTGAGCTTGTCGAAGGATGGTTCGGCTGGCTCACCATGATCATCCTGAGTTTGTCGAAGGACGGCAGGCTCACCATGAACGCTCACCATGAATGCCGCGAACCTCTCATTTATTCGCTATATAATGACTCAATCACCATCCCGCAACCCCACGTTAATTCCAGGGAGAGGGTGTTTATCGTTTGTGGATTCAACCAGACATAATGTTGGTAATGTGTAGCCAATAGCGCAATGCATTTTTGCATCAAGCGTGGCGGCGAGGAAAATCGTCACAACTATGTAAACAGGCAATATTACTGAGAAATTGTTCACACTGTGTATTTTTTACAGACGGATATACCTGGCTGGTTTGCTTTTCGTGGTTCTCCCCTTGCAGGGCTGCGCTATAACTGTACTGCACAGCCTAAGTCCGTGCCAGATACCTGAGATGCTGAGGTATCGCCATGAGTGTTCATCACCGTGTTTTTGCTGCGCTTGTTGTGGGATTTATCACCATTTTCCTTGTTTCCGGGTCCGTCCATGCAGTTTCTCCCTGCCTCAGTACAGATGATGGACGCTGTCTGCCTGCCCCGTATCGGGTAAGTGGAAGTCCTCCTGCCCCGCCTCATACGCGTCAATCGGCAAAACAGGGTCCGGCTGTCCTGGTCAAACGCAGGAAAGGCATCACCGCAGCTGATTTCAAGACCCGTCTGCAGGCACTGGGATACCGAGGGGCTGTGGGCCTGGTAGTGAAGCGTTGGTGGAAGGTGCCTGTGCCAGTGGGCCAAAATGCCGATCAGGTCATGAGTCGACTGGCCAGGATGCCCGAGGCAGAAGTAGTCGAAAAAGATCGAACCTTGCATGCGACTTATCTACCTGATGATACGTATTTCGCTTACCAGTGGGGAATGCAAACGATACAGGCCCCAGCCGCTTGGGACGAGGGCAGCGGCAGTCCGAATGTGTGGATCGCAGTCGTGGATACCGGTATCGATTACGACCACCCGGACCGGCCGGTTTACCTGATCAATGGCTATAACTTTGTGGACGGTAATACCGATCCCTACGATGACAACGGACATGGCACACACGTGGCAGGCATCGCTGCAGCCGATACAAATAACGGGATAGGGGTTGCGGGTCTTTGTTACGATTGCGAGGTTCTGGCGGTCAAAGTAGCGGATTCGAACGGCAATGCCACGAACAGCAACTTGGCAGACGGGATCGAATACGCTGCCTACTGGGGCCAACAATATGGAGCGAGCACTGTTATCAACCTTAGCCTGGGGAGCCCCGCCTATTCTTCAATAATCGCCCAGGCGGTGAGTGATGCTCAGGCCATGGGTGACCTGGTTGTTGCTGCCTCCGGCAACAGTGGCCCTGGTCTACCAGGCTACCCCGCGGCGTTACCGGACGTGGTATCGGTATCGGCTACGGACTCGTCCGATATTCCGGCATCGTTCTCCCAGTACGGAGACATTGCCGCACCGGGTGTGTCCATCATGTCAACGGTCCCGACCTGGTACCTTTATCCGCCTTACACTATTATGAATGGCACGTCGATGGCCAGTCCGCATGTTGCTGGTGCTGCGGGGCTCGTTTGGTCACTGTTCCCCGCCTGTTCTGGCAATCAGATAGCATCCGAGTTACTGAACACGGTGGATATACCAACCGGCTGGGATGGCAACTACGGATGGGGGCGGCTCAATGTCAACAACGCGATTCTGCGATTTACGACCAACGCGCTTCCGGCAGGCAATACAGGAAATGATTACAGTCAGACGATTGATACCTTCGGAGGCACCGCGCTCACGACCTTCACCATATCTTCCGGAGCTTTACCGCCTGGTTTGAGCATGACTAGCTGGGGTTTGATCTATGGCAGTCCAACCCAGCCAGGCACCTACTCTTTCAACATTCACGTCGCCGATGGTGGGTGTGAGGCAATCAATCAACTGTTCAGCATATCCGTACAAGGTTTACCGATACCAACGGCAACGAGTGTCCCTACGATCACGCCAATGCCAACTCTCACCCCGACCCCGGCCAGCTATAGCTACCTGCCATTCGTATCCAGATAGCCATTGGAGGCAAATACCTCTTGACCGACAGAGAAGTTGAGATGGTTGGGATTTTATCAATCGGCGACGTTGACAAATCACAGATATACCGGGTCGGCTTGATCTTCCTGCTGGGGTTGTTGCAGGGCTGCTCGTCTCCAACACGACCTGCAATGACCTCCACGGCAGAAGGCAAAGCCACCGTTGTTCATTCAACCCCCATTACAGGTGACGTTATTGTCAGCCGTCCACAACCATTGATGACTCATATCTCCAGCACCGTGGATAACATTACCGCAACGCCCACGTCACGCGGCTTTATTACCTACACCGTGCAATCCGGCGACACCTTTTTCGGCATCGCCTTCCACTTCGGGCTGCGACCTGAGACGAGTGTCGAAAATAACGATTACGCGCTGGATGCTTTGGGATACACCCTTAAAATGATCTGAACGGTGTTACAACGGATGTTGTGACTGTTCAGACGAACCTGAAGGAACTTCAGACCGCCGTTTCTGCCAACAAGACAGGAACCCCATTACCGAGGTACACAACGAACGACATTGACACAGCTACGTCAATTGCTCAAGTGCAGGCATATAGATCAACCAAGGCACTAAACGATACGAAAGCAAAAGCAGCCATGTTCGATAAGCAGGCTGCGGACCTGGCCCACCAGGCTAAGCAACTCGCGGCTAATTTTGAATGCCCGTGAGCCATTCGACCTTAAGCGTAAAATCCGGAAACGGTTGTGCAGGCCACTGCGCTCCAGTCCATAGACTTTGTTAGACGGTGTGAATGGGTCCCATTGTCGCGCCAAATATCGCTTCAGCTTTCACGTGGCGCCGGTGTAAAGTTTGAGACGCGAGGCATACTGCATAAGCCATCATCTGCCACCTGCCTTGTTTACCGGAGGGGGATACGATGGAACGCCCGCCCGCACGCCGTCAGAACCTGAGGATAATAGGCAGCAAGGCAGTTATTCGATTGCATCGAACGCAAGCATCCAGCATTCGGCGATGCAATCTCCCTATTCGCAGGATAGACTGAACCAAGTTGGGAGTCTGATACGGGAATCAGGCACATTAGCGTGCAAGGATGAAGAAATGAATAGCAGTATACGGTTCATGGCTGGTTTAGTGATCCCGGCATTCATGCTGGTGGCGTGCAGTTCGAGTTTATCCATGCCTTTGCCCGCGCAAACCTCTACAACCGCAGTCGAGGGGAGCTTGGCCAACGCTACTGCAACCGCTCCCGCTTCCACCCGTGCAGCTACTGCCAGCACTGTGGCAGAAGGCACCATCATGCCCACCCATGGCAGTACAGCGGGTAATGATCAGAGCGATTCCCCACTCGGTAACGCACTCATGAAGTTTGGCGCCGCGAGTGCCTACCGTTCCGACATGGAAATGAAAGGCAAAGGTGCGCTGGGGCTCTCCAGCGATGAGAATAACCCTAACAGCCCCGAGACATCGCTATTTGTCCTCACCGGTGATTTCAAAGGCGCCAACTCCCACTATACCCTTAAGGGCTTTCTCAGCTCTTTATTGGGTGTGGAACCGGAGGCTGGCGTTGAAGCGATTGTTGCAGACGGAAAGAGTTATGTGCATGGGCCAGTCAGTCTATTAGGTGCAACAGAAAACAGGTGGTATGTGCTTGAGGGACAGGAGAGTGACGCGATCACACCACCATTTCAGGTTTCTGATTTTCTTAGCTCGCTGGGCAACAGTGATGTGCAGTTGGGTAGCTTTAAAGTCAGCGGAAGCGACAGTGTGGATGGACAAAAGTGTGATGTTTTGAGTGGAGATAAGACCGAAGCCGCCAAAGCATTGACTGCACTGAATGCCGGCACACTCCCCGGCGTGCAGGACCTGAGCACCATTGATAATGCGACAGCCCAGTTTTCATTATGCGACGATGGTTATATCCATCGCATCGAGCTGACCCTCGACATCTCGACTAATGACAAACCACCACAGAAAGCCAGCTTCACGGTGAACATCCATATGTACGACTTCAACGCCAACATTGCCATCACCCCACCGGCGAACGCAGTCCCTTTACAAGCAGTTGATAACCCGGATGTGACCGATACACCAGGCAAGTGAGGCGTTAGTTGCCTGCATACAGGCGATGGTAGATGGCGTAGTTGGTGGTGACTTTGCGGATGTAGGTCTGCGTCTCCAGATAACCGCTGCCGTCCAGTGGCATGGTCATATACAGGATGTCAGGGTCGCCACCCGTACGATCGCGCCACCTGGCAGCCATGCCTGGCCCACCATTGTAGGCCGCCAGGGCACCGTACCAATCTCCCTTTAGCGCAGCGGCCTGCCGCGCGATGTAATACGTGCCAAAGCGGATGCTTACATAAGGTCGTGTCAGGTCATGGGTGGTGTAATTGGGCGGCCAGTCCAGCGCGATGTGGATGCCATCTCCGGTAGCGGGCATGATCTGCATCAACCCGGACGCAGTCGCGCTTGATTCGGCGAATGCTTCAAACAGGCTTTCCTGCCGAATCAGGCTGGCCACCATGAGGGGGTCTACGTGATATTCGCTTGCGTCGGCCGCAATGAGGTCCGGGTAATAGACCGGGTAGACCAGTTTGGCGATGAAGGGAGGCGTCTCGGCGATGGTATGTGCATTCGTCACCCTCATCAGGGCATCTGCAGCCTCGATTGATGAACGGTAAAGCCCGATGTCACGGTAGTACAGTGCGAGCTGATACATCGCCAGCGCATCGCGATAATGGGCGGTAATCAGTGCGTCAAATTCGGTAGCCGCGTCATCCCTCAACCCCATCCGCCATAGCGCATTGCCGCGGGCAAATCGCGGGTCATTTATCACAGCCGGCTGTAGCGCACGCACGTTCACCGTCCCACTGATATCCAGTCGAACGCGTAACCACGTCTCGGCCTGCGCCTGTTCACGGGCTTCTGTATCAGGCGTGGATGTAATAACCTGAGTAAAGGGCTTGGAGAGCGGCATGCCGGTTGGATTGGCTGACAGTTCTGCAGCGCGCGTGCCTGCATAGTCGTCAGGCTCGTGTGCCACCAGGTCGTTCAATGTCGCCTGTCCGCTCACCGTCTGCCCTGCAGCGATCTGTAACTTGCCCAGCCAGAGTTGAGCCATGCCGGAGACAGCATTGGAGGGATCATTGGTGAGTAGAATTTGTGTCTGGCTGATGGCTTCCTGATCGCGACCCAGTCGATGCAAAGCGATGACACCACGTAGAAGCGATTCGGCTGCTCCGTCTGCGCTGGGATAAGCAGCATAGGCCGCCAGATAGCTCTGTGCGGACTGTTCAATCATCGAGGCACGCTCGAACATCCAACCGATTTTTTGCAGGGCCAGCGGCGCCTGCGGATCATGGGGTGCGGTAGTAGGCAATAACCTGTAGGCTACGGTGGCATCATCGAGGTCTTTACTGGCGGCGAGAAGATCGCCCTTCTCGATCAGTGCATCTCCATAACGCGGCGAACCAGGGCCTGTGGCGATGATCTGATTCAGGTTGCGATAGGCGTCCACCGCATCATTCATGGCAATATAGTTGCGGGCCGCCCAATATCGAATCTCATTCATGTGAACGCCAGTCTGGATGGCGCGCCGGAATGCCTGCTGGGCTGCCAGGTTGGAGTCGTTGTAATAGTCCACGATGCCGCGATGCAGATCATCGACGGGATAGCCATCCTGGAGCAGGGCCTGCAATGCAGAGAAGGCAGCTCCTGTTGTCGGATAATTCGTGACCACGTCGAGCATACGCCGGTGGGCTTCGTTACGCTGGCCCAAAACCACCAGCACCTGCGCCGACTCCCACTCGATGCGCGCACGGTAAGCAGCGATCTTCGATAGGCTCAGAATGGTGTCATATTGTGCCAGCGCCTCGTTGTAGTGACCAGTGAGTTGATTCGCCAGTGCCAGCTTCTCACGCCGTGTGACCTCCTGAGACAGGTTTGAGGCACCCTCCACGGCAAGCTGATATGGCACGATGGCACTGATCGGCTGGCTGGCCGCTATGTAGGCATTTCCGATCCACAGCTCCAGGTATGGCGAGATTGGGTTATCCGCGCTAAGCGCCGCGCTGAACCGCGCAATCGCGTCTGCCTGATCACCCACCTCAGCGGCAGCACGACCCAACATCACACTGGCGTCCGTGCTGACGGTACCGGTGACCGTTGCACCACTGACCGTGTCGGAGATGAGCGCTGTAAAGGTATTGAGCGCTCCTGCCGGGTCGCCATCGTCGATCTGGCACAGGCCTTCGGCGTAACGGATGCGCTGCGCCTGTTCACCACGCGAGTCGGGCAGCATGGCCAATGCCTGCTGATAGAGCGCGATGGCTTGCCGGTCATCGCCGTTCAAGGCAACCTGTTGAGCCTGGCGGATCAATGTGGGCGCATCAGGCGTAGCCGTCGGCGCAGGGGTGGGCGTGGATGTTTCAGTCGGCGTAATGGTCGGAGAGATGAAAGTGATTTTGGGGATAAAGGTGGGTGACGTAGTAGATGAGCCATTATCATTCGGAGCTGATGGCCTGTCCTTCAATGTACAGGCAGCCAGCAAGCCCACTGCGCAAACCCACAGCACCGCTATGCAGAAGTGATTCCAGAGTCTGCAGTTATGTCGTGTATCCTCTGGCAGTTTTGTCATGCTGATGCCAGTTTATCACGTACACCAAATAGGATGAACATCGAATTGACCAGCGTGCACCTCGACTGGTTTGATGCACCTACCATAGTGATCACAGGTAACTAAGCAACGCGGTGGCGCCAGTCGTGCTGGCCACACAAGCGTAAAAAGCGCTGAATTCTCTAAGTAACCTGGAAGCTCACACGATAAGCGATTCAGCGTACGAGGCTAAGCGTTATGACTCTTGAATAGGTTAACCGTGTGGTCTACAGTAACAGGTAACAAGTAGCGGATTCGACGTGACGAGGCCATGAGCAGTCGAACGGGTTCTAGTGATGATTCGCTTTGGGGGAGATTGGTTATTAAGGTGTGTTGTGGGAGGGAGTTTATATGAAAATGTTGGGGGCCGCAGATAGGATCATTCCCATCGACGCAGATGTCTGGTGTATGGATGGCAAGTATGGCCAATCGACCGGAGTGCTGGTCAACCCCTTTTACGACAAGGTGGTTGAAATTGTGGTCAGGTCGGCGACGAATCCGCACAATGTGTTTATTGTGCCACTTGCGACGATGGCAGATTCGTCGAATGGAATTATCCGTCTAAGCTGTACCAGCACCGAGCTGGAGCGAATGGAGCCATTCATCAAGACAGAGTTAATGGAAGATAAATGGTCTTCCAGTTATCCAGCCAGTTTTGGGGCGAGTTCGTATGGTTACGGGTCTGGGGCATACATGTTTTGGCCTTATGCCTTGCCGATAGCCCCGTTGGTCATCGAACATCAGCAGATTCCAGCCGGCGAACTTTTTATCCGGCGTAGGACGTCCATCGAGGCGACGGACGGCCGCGTGGGCCACGTAGACGAGCTCCAGGTCCACCTGGATACAGGCCACATTACTCATATTGTGATGCGGGAAGGTCATTTGTGGGGGCAGCGCGACGTGTCGATCCCGATCAAGGCAATCCGCGAGATGCATGACCGGAGCATCTTCCTCCAGCTCAACCGGCAGCAGGTCGAAGCGCTGCCAGTGATACCCATCCGCCGGGGTGTGCCTCAGGTGGCATAGCCCAGTCGTTTTTGAGAGTCGATCTGCATAATGCGCACTCCGTCGTGGCCGATACGTGGCCGATAGGACAGCTCGGTTAGCGGGCTGGCCAGCCGGGAAATATGAAATAAAGCAGAAGGCGCGTTAATCAATCCGATATCCCACCCCCCGAACGGTCTGTAACCGCTCAGGGTGTGAAGGATCTTTCTCCAGCTTCTCACGCAGCCAGCGCATATGAACATCCACCGTGCGCGGATCACCTTCGAAGTCAAAACCCCATACCTGGGTGATGAGGAATTCACGCGTGAGCACAGCACCTTTGTTACGCATCAGAGTGGCCAGCAGTTCGAATTCCTTGTGACTCAGTTTGATCTCACGGTCTACCAGGAACACACGACGTGCCGTCAGGTCCATGACTAGATCGCCAGCCTGCAGGCGGTCGCTGTGAGGCTTGGGCACCCGTCGCAGAGCGGCCCGCATTCGCGCTACCAGTTCCGGTAGACTGAACGGCTTGACGATGTAATCGTCGGCGCCACTCTCCAGACCAATCACCCGGTCAATCTCCGCGCCGCGTGCGGTGAGCAGAAGAATGGGTACTTCGGATTCCTTACGCAGGATGCGGCACAAAGACAGCCCATCCATGCCAGGCAACATGACGTCGAAAACGCATACGTCGGGTGGTTCATTACGCGCCAGATCGAGTGCTTCGTCGCCGTTCCCGGTTGTGCTGACCTCGAATCCCTCGCGTCTCAGGTATTGAGCCACCAGGTCGCGTAATGTCGCTTCGTCTTCAACAAGCAATACCCTCGGCATTTTTATGATTTGGAAGTCAGGTTGGCGATTGCCGATGCGAGATGGCTGGCTGCCATTCGCCCTTTGGAATGAACCGACATATATATGGAGGCTAACGGTTTACATCGGGTTGTCACTACCTTTCGATATGTCAGTGGGTTTTGGTGGCTTATAGTCGCCCAACTCACCGGTTGCGGCAAAGATCACCCGCTCACATAGATTCGTGACGCGGTCGGCGGTCCGCTCCAGAATATGCGCAATCCACAACAGATACATGGCGCGCGCAATCACCTTTTTATCCTGTGCCATATACGTCAACAACTCACGCAGGATCTGGTTATAGAGCGCATCCACCTCGTCGTCGCGAAGCACCACGGAGCGTGCCTGGGCTGGATCCATCTTCACGAACGCATCGAGTGCCTGGTCCAGCATCTCACAGGTGAGGGTCTGCATACGCGGGATGTCGAGGAGTGGCTTCAGCGGTTGCTCGCCCCCCATACGGATCACAATGCCTGAAATGCCGACGGCGTGGTCTCCCATGCGCTCCAGCTCCACAGACATGTGCATCGCGGTGATAATGTAGCGCAGGTCGGAGGCTGCGGGTTGCTGTCGGGCGATGGTGGCCAGGCACTCCTGCTCCATCTTGTAACGCAGTTCGTTGATACGTTCATCGGTGGCGATCACCTGATGTGCCAGGCTCAGATCGCGATCCAGGAGAGCTTTTATAGACAGCCGCAATTGCTCATTCACCAGGCTGCCCAGTCGCAGCACATCGTCGCGGATCTGATGCAGGTCGCGATCCAGTGCAGCTCGAATGGTAGAGGCTGCTGACATTAGCCAAACCTCCCGCTCACGTAATCCTCGGTACGCTTGTCACGTGGTTTCGTGAAGATGATCTGCGTCTCATCAAATTCGATCATCTCGCCGGCGCGATCAGCACGCATCATCATCATAGCGGTTGTGTCACTAACACGCGCCGCCTGTTGCATATTATGCGTGACAATCACAATGGCATAATCCTGTTTCAGTTCCTGCATGAGTTCTTCGATCTTCAGCGTCGCCACCGGGTCCAACGCTGAACACGGTTCGTCCATCAAGATCACTTCGGGCTCCACCGCGATGGCGCGCGCAATGCACAGGCGCTGCTGTTGCCCTCCCGAGAGTGCCATGGCGGATTGTTTCAGCTTGTCTTTTACTTCATCCCATAATGCCGAGCGCCGCAGGCTGGTTTCTACAATGTCATCCAGCTCTGCCTTGGGGATGCGTCCGTACAGGCGAACCCCGAACGCCACGTTATCGTAGATAGACTTGGGGAACGGATTCGGCCGTTGAAAGACCATCCCCACGCGGCGGCGGATGTCCACGACATCGATGCCCGATGCGTAAATATCCTCGCCGTCCAGCATCACTTTACCCCCTGCATGCGCCCCCGCAATCAGGTCGTTCATACGGTTGAGTGAGCGGATCAGCGTGCTCTTTCCGCATCCTGAAGGACCAATGATGGCCGTGATCTTGCGGTCACGCACGGGCAAGGTTACGTCGGCTACTGCGCGGAAATTGCCGTAGTAGATGGATAGACTCTCCGTCTGCATCTTCGGCATGACGGCTGCAGCCGCTTCACCCGCTGTAGCCGGCGCGTGCGACTGCGCGTTCTCCCTTGCCAGGGGCGATGTATTCATGTCAGGTAAAACGCCCTTCCCTTGTTGCACGATAGTCACTCCATGCAGGCTGATTGCCACCCGTGCGGAGGATGACGCGATAGGCATCAAGCATCCCACCGCAAGATCGTTCCAGAATCACGCCGTACGCCAGGCCTTGCGGCTGTTACATCGCCCGATGCCTGGCGATCAACCGCGCGCCGATGTTCAGCGCCAGCACGATCACCATGATGATCAGCGCGATAGCCCACGCTTGCGCGTGCCGGATCGGGTCAGGCTGTGTCGCGTAAACAAATAGCGTCAGCGGCAGCGAGGCTATTGGCCTGTTCAGAGCGCTCGATAGCACGTTGCTGCCCAGAGCGGTGAACAGCAGCGGCGCCGTTTCACCCGATACACGTGCTACCGCCAGCATGAGTCCCGTCAACACGCCCGTGAGTGCAGCCGGCAGCAGCACGCTGAACGCCGTCTTCCACTCCGGCGCGCCTAATCCGAGCGCCCCTTCACGCAACGAGTCGGGCACCAGCTTCAGCATTTCCTCTGTCGTGCGCAGCACGATTGGCAGCATCAGGATCGCCAGTGCCACGGCGCCGGCCAGGGCGGAGTAGCTGCGGCCGACCACCAGCAAAGTATAGACGAATAAACCCACCACGATGGAGGGCAGGCCTGCGAGCACGTCGGTTCCGAAACGCACGGCCAGTCCAAGCGTCGTGTTCGGGTTTCGCACCACGTAAAAGGCTGCCAGGATGCCAATGGGAATGGACATTACCGAGGCCAGGCCGACCAGGATCAGCGAGCCTACGATGGCGTGCAGTACTCCGCCACCACCCAGCGAAGCAGGCTTGAACGACTGCGTCAGGAAATCGGGCGTGATGGATGGCGCCCCCAACAGGACAACGTCGACGATGATCCAGACCAGCGGGATCAGCGCCAGCAACGTCGCTAATCCGGTTAACCCCAACATCACTGCGTTGGTCACGCGACGCACCCGCTCGCGCGCCATGGAAGCCTGCACGCGCCGCTGGCGGGCGCGCGCCCTGATCGCCTGCGTGTCAGCTACATCAGCCTCTGTTGTCCGGGCAGCCGGGTTGGGTGGGTCTGTCATAGTTCCACGCGCCATTGCTTGTTCCCCTTGACACCTCGTTTATGCAATGTCTTTTCGCATGTCAGGCATGCTGCTGCGGATTGCGGCGCTGCACGCTCCATACCAGCAGACGCGCCAGCAGGTTTAATAACACACTCATGATAAACAGCAGCAGGCCGATTTCCAACAGGGCACTGGCGTATGCCGGCGTGCTGCTTTCGCCCCATTCGTTAGCGATGACGCTCGCCATGGTATACCCTGGGCTGAGCAGCGAACCTGATAACTGGGCTACGTTGCCGATTACCATCGTCACCGCCATCGTCTCGCCCAGCGCGCGGCCCAGCCCCAGGATCACGGCGCCCAGGATGCCGGACAGCCCATAGGGCAGCACAACCTGCCAGATTGCCTCCCAGCGCGTACAGCCGATGCCGAATGCCCCTTCGCGCTGCGAGCCGGGTACGGCTAACAGCACATCTCGCGAAATGGCGGCAATGGTGGGCAGCACCATCACCGCCAGGATGGCTCCGGCCGCCAGGTAGCTGAAACCGTAGAAAGGTCCGTGAAACAGCGGCAGGTCTATCACATCGCCGGACGTGCCGAAGGCATTCTTCAGGAAGTTACCAAGCGGCTTCACCACGGTGGGGACGAAAACAAAGATGCCCCACAAGCCAAAGACAACGCTGGGGACGGCAGCCAGGAGTTCCACCATCACACCCAGTGGCGCGCGCAAGCGCGCCGGGCACAGTTCGGCCAGGAAGATGGCGATCCCAACACCCAGCGGCACCGAGATGATGAGCGCCAGGATGGAAGTGATCAAGGTGCCCACGACAAAGGGCAGCGCGCCGAACTGCGAGCCCGTCGGGTTCCAGGTCTTCGACGTGACGAAGGAGAAGCCCAGGTCCATGCGCGTGACACTCGTGAAGAGCCACAACATCACACCCACGCCAACCACAAGCGCCAGGGTGAACAGTGTTGCCAGTACGATGATGATCTTGAACGGCACGTCGCCGTGCTGGAACATACGTCGAACCAGCGGTGTCGGCAGTTTGGTACTCAATGGCTTCGTCACGACCATACGGCGATTTGCCTCCTGGTAACTATAACAATAACCTCCCGCCAGCGTTTCGTGCTGACGGGAGGCACTCTCTCATCCCCACGGGCTCGCGGGGCGTGCCACATCTCTGTGTGCTCCGCGGCCTGGAACTAAACCGCTATGGGTTGATTGTTACGGGTTTGCCATTACAAGTAATCGCCTTGACGGCGTCAAGCACCTTGCTACGTGCCGCATCTGGCAGCGTGGCGTAGAAGAGCGTGTTCGCGTGGGTTATGGCTTCGCTATTGGTCAGGTCCCAGTTTACGAAACTCGCGAGCGCGTCCGCCTTGGCGCAGTTTGTATAGCTCTTGTTCACGATCAGATAGGTGAAGCCGGCGATTGGCCAGGCAGCGGGATCTGACGCGTTGACGAACGTCGCCGTCAAACGGTCACTGAGTTGCGCGCTGCCGATCGCCGACACGGTGCTGGGGATGGTCGCGCTGACCGTCTTGCCCGCGGCGTTGATCATATTGGCAAACAAGATCTTGTTTTCCATGGCGTAGGCCAGTTCCACATATCCAATGGCGCCGTTTGTGTTCTGGATCGCAGCGCTTACGCCCGGGTTGCCCTTACCGCCCTGGCCGCGCCCCAGCTTATCCGCCGGCCATTGCACCGTCATGCCTGCGCCGGGGCCGTTCTTCCACTCCGAGCTTACAGCTGAAAGATAGAGCGTGAAAATGTTCGTTGTGCCCGAGCCGTCTGAGCGGTGTACCACATTAATCGGCGTGTCGGGGAACTTGATCCCGGGGTTCAACGCGGCGATGGCCGGGTCGTTCCAGTTCGTGATCTTGCCCATGTAAATGCCTGCCACCACGTTCGCGTTCAACGTGATCGGCGTATTGACCCCCTTAACATTATAGGCAAGCACGACGGCACCAGCCAGCATCGGCAGCATCTGCAAATCCGGATGGGCCTGGTAGTCTGAAGGTTGCAGTAGCGCGTCTGAGCCGGCGAAGTCCACGTTGCCCGCCTCGATATCTTTGATGCCCTGCCCGGATCCGACGCCACTGTAGTTGATCGTCACGGACGGATGAGCCTGGCTGTAGGTGTAAGCCCAGTCTTCAAGTGCAGGCTGGATGAACGTCGATCCCGAAGCATTCAACTGTACTGCGCTCGACCCGGAATCCTGGTTTGGATTAGTCGTATTGCCAGATGAAGCCAGGCTTACCGGATTTCCTCCTCCGCATGCGGCAAGTGTAAGACCTGTCGCCAACATAACCGAGATATAAACCGTTACTCGATTCGCTTTCATAAATTACCTAATCTCCTTAATGTAGAGGAGGTTAGCTGTGGGCATTTAAGCCAATGTAAAGAACAGTTTAAGAGCTGTTTAAATGCGCCCAGATTGGCCAGTGTTCCTCACCATCGATAGTCGCACTGGCTCGAATTTAGAACTGTGCGTTACAGGCCAGATCGAGCGTTGAGTTTTCCCACTCAGCATTCGCCCCACTGTTCTTTCGAATAAGCGACGAGGAGATTGGATCACCAACGAAAGAAGGTGGAACGATGCGTTAAGCTGAACGAGTCACATCCGTGGCAGGGTGCGCACAAAACAAATTGCACCAGGTGCTTTCCTTGTGGTTTCACATGTGCTATACCATATAGCATGGTCAAGGCACAATCGTGTCGCATCACAAGGTGGCACTTCGTTCTGCCACTCTGTCTGGTCATCAGTCTCAGCGCGTGCACGCTTATTCCACTGACACCGCTTGCCACCTCCACCGACATCGCGCCTGTTACCCTGCGTGTATACACCTTTCGCCAGCCGCTAATCAATCAGGTACTGAATATCGTCACCAAAGCGTACAAAGTGAAACACCCCGAGGTGACGGTGCATATCGAACAGGCAACCGATGACCCGGCTACACAACTCGCCGCCATGACGGCCACCCAAAGCCTGCCAGATATTATTTGGACGATCGACGCCCTGACGCCTTCGCTAGCCGATGCTGGACTGTTGCTCGATCTGCGTGAGATTGCCAACCTGGATCCAAACTTTAAACTCGATAACATAAACCCGAGTGCACTGGCACAAGGGAATGTAGCCAACCAACCTGGGCTGTACATGATTCCCGTTGTGATGGATAACGTCGAGATGTTCTATAACGTGAATCTGTTCAAAGACTCGGGTGTGCCGCTTCCTGGCGCGAATTGGACCTGGGATGATCTGATCGCTGCGTGCCAATCGATCCAGAATGCCCATCCCGATGTCAAGTGCATCGACTACTCATTTTTCGGTACGCTTGACGCGGGCTGGTGGGGATATCTGGTGCCCTGGATCAAAGGTTACGGCGGGGATGTACTGACGTCTGATGGGTTGAGATCCACTTTGAGCTCCAACAAATCGCTGGCCGGCATTCAGGCTTACGTGAATCTATGGACAGACCAGCAGATTGCAGAACCGCTTGGGCAGGATGTCGGGCGTAGCACCTGCTTCGTCGACGGGAAGTGCGCTGTTTCATTTTCAGTAGCCAGTGGGATCGGCTACATGCAACAGCGCATCGGCAAACAGTTTGTGTGGGATGTGCAACGCATGCCGGCGCATCCAGACGGCCGCTACACCGGGACCCTGACCTACGGGTACGGCATTGGCAAAGACACGCAGCACCGCGATCTGGCCTGGGATTTCGTAAAAATGCTGGTGGATCCCAGCGTGCAGAGCACCATCGCGCGCAATCATGCGGGATTGCCTGTACTTAAGTCGGTGCTTAATAATCCCGCGATTATGGGCGGTGGACCACCGGCGAACATGCAGGTGTTCTATCAGAGTTCTGATATGCTCATCTACCCCCCAGCCTATCCCACCCGTTGCGGGAATCTCTACTCTGGCATGGTCCAGTCCGTGATCGAAAATGCCGTGCAACAGGCGATTGGCGGCGCTGATGTGGTGGACACGTTCACACAGGCGGATTTAAAGATTCAGACTTGCCTGGACTCCAGTCAATAACATGATCTTCGACATCACCCGCATGCTGGCGCCAGCGACTCCAGCCTTCCCCGGCGATCCGCCTGTAGTGATCACCCCGGTCATGCAAATCGCGAAGGGCGATGCGTGCAATGTTAGTGCCATCAGCATGAGCGTGCATGCCGGCACGCATGTCGACGCACCCCGGCATTACGCCGAGGGTGCGCCAGGTGCGGACGCACTGGACCTGTGCACGCTAATCAGTCCTGCGTATGTGGTGAGTTTGCCAGGTGTCATGACTATCACACCAGAAGTACTGAGCGATGCGCTAGCCATAGACCTGAAGGGGATGGCAGTGCTTATACATACCCGCGCGAGCGAAGCCGCCACACGAGTCTTCGATCCTGCCTTCTCCACTTTCACCCCGCAGGCAGCCGAATGGCTGAGAGCGAGCGGCGTACATCTCATCGGCACCGATGCACCCTCGGTCGATCCTGTCGATAGTACCGAACTGCCGGCACATAAAGCTTTCGGTGCGGCTGGTCTGCTCATTGTCGAGAACCTGATCCTGTGCGATGTACCCGATGGCCTTTACCAGCTCGCCGTCCTCCCGCTCAAGATCAGCGATGCGGATGGCGCTCCAGCACGTGCGGTGCTCATCTCAAAATCGGCTCTTAACTGGCAATAATTTTTCTTAACGCCCAAACCAAAGGCCTTGTATTCAGGCGCTCCGCATGATGATGCATGACCTGCTATACATCACTGTCCGGCGGTTTGCGTTACAAATCAGGCCCTTTCATTAGCTGCCATGAAGCGGGGGTAGTATGCCAATGCGTATTCTCATCGTTGACGATCATAGCGTGGTGCGCCAGGATATACGAATGTTCCTCGGACGGGACCCGGACCTGCAGGTAATCGGAGAGGCGCAGAACGGAGCAGAAGCTCTGGGTAAGGTGCGCGAGCTGAAGCCCGACGTGGTGCTCATGGATCTGTTGATGCCGGTCATGGACGGTATCACCGCCATCGGAGCCATCTGGCGCGAGACGCATGCCGCCTGTGGGGGTTCGCCACCCATCATCGCAGTGATGGCATCTGCTATAATTTTTCGCACAGATATGTGGGCACGTAGCTCAGTTGGTTAGAGCACTGCTTTGACATAGCAGAGGTCACAGGTTCAAATCCTGTCGGGCCCATTCCGCTTCACTATAATACCCGCAGCATGTCAATCCGTGAGACCCGCCCGGTACGTATTCTGGCTATAGAAAGTTCGTGTGATGAAACTGCTGCCGCTGTGATCGATGACGGGCACGTCATACGCTCGAATGTCATTGCATCGCAAATCGAGCTGCACCAGCAATATGGTGGAGTGTTCCCAGAAATGGCCTCCCGTGCGCACATCGAGGCAATCGCGCCAGTCATACAGCGGGCAATAGCTGACGCCAACGTAACATGGGACACCCTTGACGCAGTAGCCGTAACAAAGGGGCCGGGACTGCCCGGATCACTGGTGGTGGGGGTGAATGCAGCTAAAGGGATTTGCCTGGCGCGCGACCTGCCCCTGGTGGGCGTGAACCACCTGGAAGGGCATATTTACTCACACTGGTTGGGCGAC
>JAJYKL010000180.1 GCA_021788625.1 Chloroflexota bacterium | reverse complement strand
AGTTAACCCAGTCTCCCGAGGTGTTGGACGGACGGGTGAAGACTTTACATCCCATCATCCACGCGGGGATCCTGGCTCGTGACAGCGATGCGGATCGCGCTGACCTGGCCCGTATTGGTGCCGGCATGATCGACCTGGTGGTGGTGAACCTGTACCCATTCCAGAAAACCGTCACCCAACCCTATGTCACGCTGGCCGACGCCATCGAGAATATAGACATTGGCGGTGTCGCCCTCATCCGTGCAGCCGCTAAAAACTACCAGCGGGTAGCCGTCGTGTGCGATCCGTGTGACTACGACCTGGTGGTACGTGATATCGCCCAACATGGCTTCGTGTCACTGCAGACGCGCGAGGTGCTGGCCTTGAAAGCCTTCTCGCATACGGCTGCCTACGATGCCGCCATCCGCGATTATTTGGCAGGCATGCAGAGTAACGAGTCGCCCATTGTTATCCTCAATCTGCAGAAAGTACAGGAGCTGCGTTATGGCGAGAACCCGCACCAGCAGGCTGCCCTGTACAGCTACAACAACTCGTGTGAAGGGCCGCTGGGCGGCAAGTTGTTGCAGGGCAAGGAGCTCTCGTACAACAACCTTCTCGATCTGGATGCAGCCTGGCGCGCGGTGACGTCATTTGAAGACCGTGCCATCGTGATTGTTAAGCATCTCAGCCCATGCGGCATTGCCTGCGCGGTTGATCTATCAGCAGCCTTTCGCGCTGCCTACGCTTGCGATACGACGTCGGCTTTTGGTGGGGTTATCGCCTCGAACCAGGTGATCGACCTGCCCACCGTGGAGGCGTTTGGCAATCTCTTCATCGAATGCCTCATTGCCCCCGGCTTCACCGACGAGGCGCTGACCCGGCTCGCTCGACGCAAGAACTGCCGCATTTTACATATGCCTGACCTGAAGGTGGAACCCGACTATGAGTTGCGCAGCATCACGCGTGGCATCTTGCGCCAGTCGATCGATCGAGGTGACCCGCCCAACACGACGTGGCGTACGGTGACCCGGCGCGAGCCCACCGATGAGCAGATGGCCTTACTGCGCTTTGCCTGGAAGGCCGATCAGCATGTCAAGAGTAATGCCATCGTATTCGCCTCTCAATCCGACGGCGTCCTGGCTACCGTGGGCATCGGGGGCGGTCAGCCCAACCGTGTGGACTGCGTGCGCATCGCCGCCAACCGCGCTGGTGAGAAGGCGAAGGGTGCCGTGATGGCCTCAGACGCCTTCTTCCCCTTCCCCGATGGCGTGCAGGAGGCAGCCAAGGCAGGTATTGTGGCTGTGGTCCAACCGGGTGGCTCGGTGAAAGATGAAGACGTGATTGCCGCCGCTGATAAAGCAGGGATGGCGATGGTGTTTACCGGAGCGCGCCATTTCCGGCACTAAGTGGTGGTTGGTTGTATGGGATTGGACCCAAGAAACCCGGTTAAATCGCGAAACCGGGTTTCTTTGCAATAACAGTAAATTTCCGACACACTCATTAAACCGGACTTGAGGCCGGCCTAAATTGGTAAAGCGCATGACTATTCCAGAAGCTCTTACTTTTGACGATATCCTTCTTACTCCTGGCTACACCGAGGTGCTGCCCGCTCAGGTGGACGTGCGAGCCCGATTGACCAAAAGCCTGTGGCTGAATATTCCCCTGCTCAGTGCGGCGATGGATACCGTCACGGAAGGTCGTATGGCCATCGCCCTCGCTCGTGAAGGCGGCCTCGGTGTGATTCACCGTAACATGACCATCGAGCAGCAGGTGGAAGAGGTTGACAAGGTTAAGCGCAGTGAGAGTGGCATGATCGTAGACCCGATCACCCTACCACCCGAGGCGACCCTGCGTGAGGCTGAGACGATCATGAGCCGCTATCGCATCAGCGGCGTGCCCATCACGCGCGAGAAGCTGTTGGTGGGTATCCTCACCAATCGGGACATTCGCTTCGTGGAACCCCAGGACCTGGACCAACCCATCAGCGAGTTTATGACCAGCGGAGACTTGATCACTGCACCGGTGGGCACCACCCTCGAGGAAGCTCAAAAGATCATCGGCCAGCACCGCATCGAAAAGCTGCCTCTAGTGGACTCGCAAGGTCACCTCAAAGGTCTCATTACGGTGAAAGACATCCAGAAGAAGCGCGACTACCCGAACGCAGCGGTTGACACCGGCGGGCGGTTAATGTGCGCCGCGGCTGTTGGCGTCGGGAGTGACGCCGTGACACGCGCGCGGGCACTCATCGGCGCCGGAGTCGATGTGATTGTCATCGACACGGCCCATGGCCACTCCAAGGGTGTGATCGAATCTATCGATCGCATCAAGCAGTTGGGCAACATCTACGTTATAGCCGGCAATGTGGTGACGGCTGAGGGGACTCAGGCACTCATCGACGCAGGAGCTGATGCCATAAAAGTAGGTGTAGGTGCCGGGTCGATTTGCACGACGCGCGTGGTGTCAGGCGCAGGCATGCCCCAGATAACGGCGATCATGAATTGCCTGGAAGCCGCTGCGCGGAGCGACACGCCGCTAATCGCTGATGGCGGCGTACGTTACAGCGGTGACATTGTCAAGGCACTGGCAGCCGGAGCGTCCACGGTGATGCTGGGCAGCCTCATGGCCGGGCTGGACGAGGCACCTGGAGACGTGGTGCTCTACGAAGGCCGGCGCTTCAAGGACTATCGCGGCATGGGCTCGCTGGGAGCCATGCAAGGCCTGGGAAGGGACCGCTACGGATCAGCTCAGGATGGCGGCAAGACGGTACCCGAAGGTATCGAAGGCCGTGTGCCCTTCAAGGGCTCACTGCATGACTACGTATATCAACTGGTTGGTGGTCTGCGCAGCGGGATGGGTTATGTGGGAGCGCGTGACCTGGATGAATTACGGGAGAAGGCGAAATTCGTGCGTGTCACCCATGCCGGGTTGATCGAGAGTCACCCTCACGACGTCATCATCACCAAGGAAGCCCCAAACTATGGCACGTTAAGCGCTGATTGAGGGAGCATTCGGCTCTATGTAGGGGCAAGCCAACCAACCAGCAATTGGCTCTCATTGTCACGTAAAAGCACCCTGTTAAAATTCTAGGCCACCCCGAGGCAAGCTCAATTACTAATACAAAGCGCAGATAGAGTCTGGTGCTGTGTAAGAGGCCATCATCCTGGCGCTGTTTCCAGCGCTGATGTCCAGTGTGCTCATCTCACCCACACCCGCTTTGCGTCATCGGTAAAAGCCAGGCTAATCACAGAGGCACATAAGACCCTCAGGGCATTTCGCCTTAGGTCTAAAATCAGCCATGAGTGATAACTAACGCGCGCACTCGCGCGCTGCACAAAAACCAAGGAGGTCATCATGGCCCTTAATAAAAAAACAATACCAGATCTACAACCGCTGCAAGGAAAACGAGTTTTGGTTCGGGTGGACTTTAATGTCCCACTGAAGAACGGCACCATTACCGACGATACCCGCATCCGCGCGGCATTACCCACCCTCGAGTTCATCCTCTCCAACGGAGCTTCGGCGGTTTTAATGTCGCATCTGGGCAGACCAAAAGGCGTGGACTTGTCACAGAGCCTGAAGCCCGTTTCCGTTCGCTTAAGCGAGTTGCTGGGTAAACCAGTAAAGTTTGCTGATGATTGCATTGGCCCAGTTACCAGTGAAGCGGCACAGGCGCTCCAGCCTGGCGGAGTGCTATTGCTCGAGAATCTGCGCTTCCACAAGGAAGAGGAAAAGAACGACCCCAATTTTGCCAAGCAGCTCGCGGCGCTGGGCGACGTGTATGTGGATGACGCGTTCGGCAGCGCGCACCGTGCCCATGCCTCGGTGGAGGGTGTGACGCACTTCCTGCCCTCGGCAGCAGGTTTTCTCATGGAAAAGGAGATCAACTTCCTCAGCCGCGTGCTGGAAAACCCCGAGCATCCGCTCGTCGCCATTCTGGGCGGCGCCAAGATCAGCGACAAGCTGCCTGTGATCCGTAACCTGCTGCCGCTGGCCGACGTGCTGATCATCGGTGGTGGCATGGCGAATACCTTTCTAAAGGCCGAAGGCTACGAAATGGGTGATTCATTGGTTGAGAGCGAATCGATCCAACAGGCGCGCGAACTGCTGGCCTGCTGCAGTGGCAAACTGATGTTGCCGGTGGATGTAGTGGTGGCCGACGCCTTCAAAAACGATGCGCGCAGCGAAGTGGTATCGGTCGGTGGGGTAATGCCCGGTTGGCGTATTCTCGACATTGGCCCGCACACGGCGGGTCACTACATTAATGCTCTGCGCGACGCGAAGATGATCGTATGGAACGGCCCGATGGGTGTCTTTGAATTCCCCCGCTTTGCCGCCGGCACGACGGAGGTAGCCAAGGGTGTGGCATCCAGCCACGCCATCTCGGTAATTGGTGGCGGAGACTCAGTTGCGGCCGTAGAGAAGGCCGGAGTGGCTGACCAGATCACGCACATCAGCACTGGTGGTGGCGCTTCGCTCGAGTTCCTCGAAGGTAAAACCCTGCCTGGTGTGGCCGCCTTGCCAGATAAGTAAACAGACACTCGCAGATCAAAGACCTGTCAACCCGGTTTCTCACTGAAACCGGGTTTCGTATTTCTTTTAGCTTGCGATCAACCCACCCCCGATCACCTCGTCGCCATCGTAGGCGACCAGGCCTTGCCCCGGTGTAGCGTCGCGCTGGAGCTCGTCAAACTCGACCCGCGCACCATAGTCGGGAAGCGGGATGAGCCAGCAGGCCGCCTCGCGCCCCTTGTAGCGCACCTTGGCCGTGCAGCGTAACGGTGACTCTGGCACACCGCCACTCACATAGTGCATGGCTTTTACGTTCACCACCAACGTGCCCAGTTCATGCGCCTCTCCCACAACCAGGGCGTTGTGCGCCGCGTCCAGCCGCATCACGTACAACGGCACAGCACTGGCGCTATGCGAGGCAATGTGGATGCCCCGGCGCTGGCCGACGGTGTAATAGGGTAGCCCTTCGTGCCGACCGATCACGTCGCCGCGTGTGTTCACGATCGGCCCCGGTTGCGCGGAGCCCGGAACCTGGCGCGCGAGGAAACCCCGATAGTCACCCTGCGTCAGGAAGCACAGGTCCTGGCTTTCGGGACGCTCGGCGGTGGGCAGGCCAAACTGCCGCGCCAGCTCGCGCACCTGCGGCTTGGTGTAGATACCACAGGGAAACAGGGCGCGAGCCAGGTCGCGCTGCCCCAGCACATGCAGCACGTACGACTGGTCCTTCTTTTCGTCGATACCTTTTAGCAGCTTGTAGCGAGGGAGAACAGAGATTAGAGATTGGAGA
>JAJYKL010000179.1 GCA_021788625.1 Chloroflexota bacterium | reverse complement strand
CTCAGGATGTACCCTTCGACTGGCGCGGGATGATCATGGTGAGCCGGTCGTCCTTCGACAAGCTCAGGATGTACCCTTCGACAAGCTCAGGATGTACCCTTCGACAAGCTCAGGATGTACCCTTCGACAAGCTCAGGATGTACCCTTCGACGGGCGCGGGATGGTCCTTCGACAAGCTCAGGATGATCCTTCGACAGGCTCAGGATGTACCCTTCGGCAGGCTCAGGATGTACCCTTCGGCAGGCGCAGGATGATCCTTCGACAGGCTCAGGATGTACCCTTCGACAAGCTCAGGATGTACCCTTCGACGGGCGCGGGATCAATGCCCAATACCTTACGTTCAATCGCAAGCCGCTCCATAAACCCTTTCACGGAGTTAACACGCCTGCGGCAGGGTGATCAGCCAGATGTTGTGGTCGACTGTGTTGACATAGATCAGGTGCATGCCATCGGGCGAGAGGTCCCAATCGCCATCGCTGATGTGGAAGAGTGAGGAACTGGCAGCCTCACCAGCGGCGCTGGGAGTAATCACGGGGCTGGAGCGTAACGTCTTCACATCGAAGCGCCACAGCGACTGGCTGGGCGCCCCCGGTTGCATGGGCACGTAGAGCAGGCGTGTGGAGGCGTGTGACTGCGCGCTGCACCAGCGATAGGCGCCGAAGAAGTCCACCCGCTGCGGCTGGTAGGGGGTGCGCGTCAGGTCCAGCACGAACATGCCATCCTGAGCCTCATCGCGTGCCTGAGCGACGTAGTAGGCCAGGTAGTGGTCGTCGGGTGAGATCTGGATGTCGCGCGCGCGCTCCACGTCGATCAGCTTCGTCAGGTTGTCGCCGGCCAGGCTCAGGATGCTGAGCGTGGGGGTGAGGTCATAGCGACTGGCTTTGCCGCCTAGCAGCATGCGGCTGGAATCGTGGAACCAGCCCTGCACTCCCCCGCCGTAGAGCGTCAGCACCTTGCGCGCGCCCGTGCCGTCCACATTGGCTACGTAAATGTCGTCCTGGCGCACATCGAAGTTACCGCTCTCCTCCGACACGTTCCACGCGATGTGCGTGTCGTCGGGCGAGAAGATCACCCGCCGGCCGCCATTGTCGATGGCCCACCGGGCGCCGTCGGATGCCCGTTCCACGATGGTCTGGCCATTTTGCAGAAAGGCGTTCAACGACAGGTCGGCACTGAACGGCCCCAGGCGCGACGAGTAGAACATGGGCGTCGCCAGGGGCTGGGTGACCGTCACAGCCCACAGGCCCACGGGCGCATTGGGTGCAGGCTTATCGAGGTACAGCACATGCGAGCCATCGGGCGAGAAGAAGGGTTGGACGCAGCAGCCGCCGGTGGTCAACTGATCGAACTTCGGAGACGGCGGAATGGAGGTTGGAGATTGGGTCGTGGCGGTGGCAGACGGGCGATAGGAGACGGGAGCTCGTGCGGTTGAGGTTGCAGCCTTCTGCACAATCAGGGTGACCTTCGCCTGCGGGCTCGCGGTAGCCGCTACGGAGACAGCCGTCGCCTGTGAGGCGGATGTGGATTGCGATGGCGTGGCAACGCCCGCAGCGGGGCCGGAGGGCTGGTTGTTGCAGGCGGCCAGGAATAAGGCTACGACGGTCAGGATTTGTAATGCACCCTGCAAGCGCAAGCCTTTCATTTCTCATCCACATCCCTAATCAAATGCATGCCCCCCATCGGTCGACGCGAGTAATGATAACCGCAACCGCATCCTTCAGAAGGCGACACAGACCGGACCCCCCCTTATACAATGGCGCTGATGCCATAGAGCAATGGGTGGAAACCGGCGCTGGTGCTCGCGAACTCAATGCTGTCGATGATCTTCGCGCTGTCAGTCTGCACTTCCAGGCAGCCCACCTGATAGACCTCCCAGTCCTCGTCCACATGCAGGATGCACACCCTTTTAACATTGGCCGCCCGGGGCTCGATACGCGACGAGCGCCCGATCATGGAGGCGGAGCTCATTTCATAACCATTACGCAGGTCAACGACCATGCTCTCGCCGCCAAGGTAGCGGATGGTGTAGCGGGCGATCGCCTCACCCAATCGGCCGCGCAGGGGATAGCCATCGAAGAAGGTGGTCTGGCCAAGGAAGTAGAGCTGGCAGGCGGCGAACCCGCAATGAAGCGTGACGCACTTTTCCTCTCCCGCCAGGATCAGCGGCCGCCCGGATAGGTTGACGTTCAGGCCGCCGAGTTCTTCGACCGGCTGCGGTAAAAAAGGCCCGCACGTCGGACGCGCATGCGCCTGGTCGCTGCTGTGGAAGACCTTCAGGCTGGAGAGCACCTCCTCCCAGGTCGCCTTCTGCGCGGGGCTGTCCTGGTGGCGGGTCAGGTCCAGTGCCCGCGACGAATGCGACTCATCGCCCCTCACGACGGGGCCGAACAGCTCGAGGCGGGTTACCGGGCGCAGGGTGGCATCGCCAGGACCATCCACCGCATCGAAGTAGCCAGCCATCACGTCGTACATGGGCTTGCGGTTGCGATATTTATCCACCAGCCCGTCGGTCAGTGTGCCGTCCACGCAGCCGGGCAGACCGCGTGAGAACTGGAACACGTCCTGCCACTGCCACCAGGCCATGCCGGCCAGGTTGGGCTGGGGGTCGCGGGCGCGCGCGTATGAAACGATGGCCTGCCTGAACCAGCGCATCAGGTTGGCGTTGCCCATGATCAGCCAGCCACCCCACTCAGTGAAGACGCAGGGCTTTCCACGCAGCGCCTCCAGACCCTGGGCCATCAGGTTCGGCTCATAGGCGTAGGGGTGGAAAGTGTAGAAGTCCATGCCGGCCTGATCGAAGACGCGTTTAGCCTGCGCCGGCTCGAGGCAGTTGGCTGCCGACACTAGCCGGCCGGGGTCCAGCCGGTCACACAACTGCTTGCCGCGTGTGAGATATTCTGGCATGCCGGCGAACGGGCACTCGTTGAACAGCAGCCAGGCGATGACGCTGGGACTCGAGCGGTCGCGCCGGATGGTGCGCTCCATCACCTGCAGCGCCTTCGACGTGATTGCCTCGTTCGTCAGGTCCGACCACCACAGCCCCGGCTCCTCGGTCACCATCAGGCCCAGCCGATCGCACAGCTCGATGGTCAATTTGGAGTGGGGGTAGTGCACCAGGCGGATGAAGTTCGCGCCCAGGTTCTTGATCAGCCGCAGGTCGTGCTCAATTTGCGCGGGGGTGAGCGTGAAGCCCTGGTCGTCGCCCCACATCTCGTGCCGCGCGACGCCCTTGAGGAAGATCTCCCGGCCGTTCAGGTGGAAGCGGGAGCCCACGGCCTTGAACTCGCGGAGGCCCACGTGAATCGCCTTGACGTCGCGCCAGCCACCTGCATCGCAGGTCACCTCGAGGCCATACAGCACGGGGCTGTCCGGTGACCAGAGCAGCGGGTTCTCGACGGTGAATTCAAAGTCCATTTGTGTGGAGGTGCCTGTTCCCTGCACGGTTCGCCGGCTCCTGTATACCTCCCGGCCACTGAGGGCGAGCGACAGGGAAATCGTCCCTCCGGCATCCGCCAGGTGTCCTCCGACCGTGACGATGGCACGGCAGCGAGCCAGCGTGTAGTCTCCATTGAAGGAGCACAGCCACTGCACATCATCGATCCACAGCGGGTCGCGCAGCTCGACGTAGACGTCGCGCGTGATGCCGCCGTAGTCCTCCCAGCCGCCGGTCGGGCCGTAGTCGGCGGTGATGTCCTCGACGTCCACGCGGATGCGGTTGAAGCCGGGGCTGGGGTCGTGTCCGCCCGCGATGGAATCCGTCACGTCAAACTGGTAGGGCACGTAGGGGAGCATTTCGCCGAGGTAGGCATCGTTACACCAGACCTTGCCTTTGTAGGCGATGCCGTCGAAGCACAGGAAGGCGCGCCTGCCGGGTGGGAGGTTCAGCGCCAGTTCCTTTTGGAAGGTGGCCGTGCCGACGCAGGTGTAGGAGGACGGCACGAGCCTGCGCTGCCACATCCCGCCGGGCAGTTTCCAGTCCCAGTAACCATTGAGGTCGATTCGTTCGTGCATGGTTTGCGCTCCCTGGTAGACACTGTGCTCCTGCACAGCCTGCACCCTTACTCCGCAAGTTTCTCGCCGATGGCCTCGAATTGCTCCAGCGCGGCGCGCAGGTCCTCGGCGATCTCGGCGGCCAGGACATCCGGCTCGGGCAGGTTCGACGAGTCTTCCAGCGACTCGTCGCGCAGCCAGAAGATGTCCAGGTTGGCCTTGTCGCGCGAGACCAGCTCGGCGTAGGGGTAGGCTCGCCAGCGGCCCTGCGGGGAATCCTCGGACCAGGTGGCCTCTCGCTCGTGGCGGTTGGCGGGGTTATAACAGGCCACGAACTCGTCCAATGCCTCGCGGGTGAGAGGATTCTGCTTGAGGGTGAAGTTCACGTTGGTGCGCAGGTCGTAGATCCACAGCGCTTCCGTCCAGGGCTGCTCGCGGGCGGGCCGGCGGTCGAAGAACAGCACGTTGGCCTTCACCCCCTGCGCGTAAAAGATGCCGGTGGGCAGACGCAGCAGCGTGTGCACGTCGCACTCCCTGAGCAGGTTGCGGCGCACCGTCTCGCCCGCGCCGCCTTCGAACAGCACATTGTCAGGCACAACTACCGCCGCGCGGCCATGGATCCTCAACAGCGTCTTGACGTGCTGCACGAAGTTGAGCTGCTTGTTGGAGGTGGACACCCAGAAGTCGTCGCGCACGTAGGTGGGCGACTCGCGCCGCGCGTCGCCGTCGTCGGTGACCACGGAGACGCTGCTCTTCTTGCCGAAGGGCGGGTTGGTGAGCAGCAGGTCGAAGCGGCTGCCGGGATCGCCGGCCAGACTGTCAGCCACCGCGATGGGGCTCTCCAGGCTATCCAGCCCGATGCCGTGCAGGTACAGGTTCATCACGCACAGCCGGGCGGTGGCGTCCACAATCTCCCAGCCGCGCAAGGCGTCGTGCGGCAGGTGCCGGCGCGCATCGGGATCGAGCGGGCTATGGTGCTTGTTGATGTAGTCGAAAGCGGACAGCAGGAAGCCGCCGGTGCCGCAGGCGGGGTCGGCGATCGTCTGCATAGGCGCGGGGCACATGACGTCCACGATGGCCTTGATGAGCGGGCGCGGGGTGAAGTACTGCCCGGCGCCGGACTTGACGTCCTGAGCGTTCTTCTCCAGGAGGCCCTCATAGATGTCGCCCTTGACGTCCACGTCCAGGCCCATCCACGTCTCGCCATTGATCAACTCCACCAGCCGGCGCAGCTTGGCCGGGTCCTGGATCTTGTTCTGCGCCTTGCGGAAGATGGTGGGGATGAGCCCGGTGCCGGTGCCCAGGCTGGCGAGGATGT
>JAJYKL010000060.1 GCA_021788625.1 Chloroflexota bacterium | reverse complement strand
GATTAGAGCAACCACTGCAACAATCAGAATGACTATACCCATTGTGCGCAGGGTCGAGCCTGAACTGTCAGAGTCACCGTGTTCCAGTTTCTTCACGTAATCTACGAGGTTCGACAGGAATACATAAGTGTTGACAGAAAGTGCGTAGAATTTGTCAGACATGGTAAAAAGCTCCTACGAAATAAGATGGTCTCAATATCAATACTCGATCTTTGCCTAAAACGAACTGGATTATGCAACTGTGTAAGATTTCCTTGCCAAGGAACTGCAGAGCATCAACCTCCGTCTTGACAGATACCATATAAAGATACGATTACCTTACCCCCATGGAAGCCATGTTAATAAGAACAGCTGCTATGGCTGGAGCTATGATTAGTAAGGAAGTAACGACCAGGCTGCTCAAACCGATAGGACGCGTCATTTCCTGTAAATTACGACGTGCCTGTCCCTGGATATTCAAGCGTAAATGTTGTTGTGCCTGATCAGACAGCACATTCAAGATAGGACCAATCTGCCCGCCCTGTCGTGAAACCATCTTGATACTGTTGGCAAACTCGACCAACAATTCGTTATCATCATTGCGATCAATCAACTGATCCATGGCCAGCGTATCGTCTTTGGTGATATCGATAACGTTGGCGGCACGTCGAAGCTCTTCGACAAATGGCCCACCAGATCGAACGGCCATATTACGGATGGCACGCTGGATTGTGTAACCAGCCAGCACATCGGCGCGTAATTCTGGAATTCGGTAACCCATTTCCAGTGTGAGCTCGCGCTGTCGCCGTAACGCTGCACTGGCCAGTAGATTATCAGGTGATCGAAATGATGCGTAACCGAATATCAGACCGCCGCCAACCGCTATCGCCGCAAGAATAGTAAAAGATATATTTCCTGCGACACTGACAATGAAAGCAAGTAACAGGAAGATACAGATACCCAAAGCTGTAAAGAGCAGGGCACTGAATATCTTCTCACCCCATAATGTCTCCACATTCCAGAAAGGGGCCTTGGGGTTTGGCATGGCTGGCTCACCCGGTTCCCAGTACCAATTAGCCTGCTTCAACTGACGTAGATAGCGATCATTCAAACTATCTTTTCGCAGTGCCCGGCGGACACTCGTATTAGCCAAACCGCTGAGCATCCTGTTACGTCCAATACTGCGTGAGCGGAAATGCGCCAGTGATGCTTTGGATAGATCTACTTCCCGCTTAATATTTTGTGGTAATGTGATTCCTACAAATAGTAGGAACACAGCTACCACACCAACTCCAATCAGGATCGTATCCATGTATCCTTACCTATATGCGGCTTTAGTTCAATGTCACTGGTCTCGATTGTCCACTTAAAATATTTTGGTTCTGTTCCACCAGACTCTCAATTGAACGCTGACCAACGCGAGAAGCAGGTGCGGTCATCTTTACACGCCGAACAACCAGTCCGCGTTGCGATATTTGTAAGCAATAGCGATACATGAAGATAGATATGAGTGCAGCTATCAATACGATTATATTGCCAACTAAAGTGGTGAAAAAAGTATTCATAGGGCTAAAAATCACAGCAGTGCTGGACAACATAATCAAAACGGTAATAACTCTAAAGGCGCAGAAAATCAACCAGGGACCGTATGTTCCCCACTGGATGTTTGACCGGGCGTTGATCTGGCTGGTGATGGCTTCATCGAAGGCAGCCACGTTCTGCCGGGTCGATTCGGCCAGGCGGCGCAGCATTTCATCCACTTCACCGGTGGCTTCATTGGCGCGCATCAGGCTGGTGGCCACTGTGTCAAAGACGATGGATCGCCGGCGATCCGCTACGGTTTGCAGTCCTTCCACGAAGCGTTCTTGACTGGTAGCAACCAGAATATCCTGAAAGTCTTCCTTTAGGGGAGATTGGGAAAATTCTGCCACCGTATCCAAAGCTTTTTTCAACGATGGGTTCACACCATAGGAGGTGCGGATGGTGTCGCAGGCACTGGCAAGCTGCTTGTTATAACGCACCATCTTCACGTCGCGTTCTTGTTCGAGCTTGGTCCAGGTGATGATGAAACCCGCTACAACGCCGACTACGGCCAGAACTATCGAACCGATCAGAATAAACAACCCCAGGCCAAGTGGAATACCCAATGTCAGGCTGCGTCGAATGTACTCGGCCGATGAGATGTCGATCTGCGCGCGGTTCAACCGTTCCTGCAACCCTTGCATCTGAACCTGGCGCAAGCTTTGAATACGCTGTCTCGCTTGCTTGGGCCGGCCTTTGGGATGGTAAAACATGCCCGCCAGAACAATAAACAGGGTGATACTTCCCAGCAGGGCAATAATAAACGCCAGAAGCCCCACAGTTCCTGGGTTATAAGCAAACCGCGAAACCAGATCCATTCTCCTTGTGCCTCTCAATGTACTGCAACTTGGCTACTAATACGAACTTGTAAGCGTCCATGTGTGCCCGTTCGAGCATAACGGACACTATACTGATCTGGCAAGGACATTAGCGGTTAAGAAGACCTGAAGCTTTGGAAAGCGAAATAAAGTGTATCAATAAACTATGCTTCAGCGTATCCCAGTTTACGATAGTGCAATACTTCTAACACGCGACTATCATTAATCGACCCCAGTATTAGTTGCACTATTAAACCGCTACGAGGAGACATTATGCGCCATCGGGGTCACGTTGTCAATAGATTGTGAATAAAATCATGAAAGTTATCTTAATAACGCTATGCAATGGCAAGAGCAATAAAGATAGCCCCTATATAGGTTTTTGTTAAATAAGCAGAAAAACCCATTAATTTATTAGATTTCATATAGAACTTTTCATGGGCTGGCAAGTGCCGATGACAGGAGTTACAACTGAGACATATGAACGCCCTAATCTTTCGTATCAATACGTAGTTTTTTTACAGCTGGCATTATGCTTGAGTTTTTCTACCAGCCGGTGTAAAACGTGTAATTAAGTTATTCGTGGCAGTCCGTTGCAACTATAGTGCTATAACTTATTAACTTATGCTTATAGCTGATAAAGACGAACTGCACCGAAAGGGGTTTATCTGCTGATGGTGCAGGAAATAGAAGGAAACCGAAGGCGACGATGGGAATCGAACCCATGTATAAGGGTTTTGCAGACCCTTGCCTTACCACTTGGCCACGTCGCCACTGGTCAGTTTTGCGGGCATATGATACCCTAAAACTGTGTTTATGGGTAGTCTAATATCAAATAATATACCACAACAGTCAAACAGCGCCCCAATCTGCGGAGTTGTGCTAACAAAGAACGAAGAACGACACATTGCCGGCTGCCTGAGTACCCTGCGTTGGGTGGATGAGCTGATCGTGTTTGACTCGTTTAGCACAGATCGAACTGTGGAGCTGGCTATACAGTCTGGTGCACGGGTTATACAACACCAGTTTGAGAACTTCGCTCAGCAACGCAACGCTGCCCTGGCTGCGGTTACGTCGCACTGGGTCTTCTTTCTGGATGCAGATGAGCGCTGTACGGAAGAGTTGGCGCTGGAGATCCGCGCAGCAGTTCAGGCTGCTGACCACGCCGTCTGGTCCACGCCACGCGACAACTACCTGTTTGGTCATCTGATGCGTGGAGCCGGTTACTATCCCGACTATCAGGCACGTCTGTTCCAGGTTGGACACGCCATGTTTGATCCTGGCCGCGAGGTGCATGAATTGCCAGTCTTTGAAGGCCGGCCTGGTTATCTAGAGCATACACTTATTCATTACAATTACGAAACTGTTAATCAATTCCACGAAAAGCAGCGTCTTTATTCTGAGTTGGATGCCCGCATCCTGTATAAACAGGGTGTGCGTCCAAAATCGAGAAATTATGTTCTGCAGCCTGTTCGAGAATTCTATAGGAGATACATTACCTTACAGGGGTATCGAGATGGGCTGCCTGGGTTGCGATTGTGTGTATTACTGGCTTACTATACACTGGATAAATATCGCCGCCTACATCAGATGTGGCAGATACGGTCAGTATGAAGCAGCCAGGACCCAGTTTACATTCTGACCGATTGGGAATTCCTTAATGACGTGATAGTGCATACCGTGTACCTCAAAATCATTTGCTGTTCCGTGCACCTGCTTAATGAGCAGCTCGACATCAGATTGATCCTCGAGCAGGTAGCCGGGACGCACTTGCAACCATATTGACTCAAGCGCCTTGTCGTCCGGACTGTCAAATGGGGTGCCGTGCTGGGCAACTAATCTGGCCACTGCTGGGTCGGTCAGGCCAAACATATAGTCGAATACACGCCGGTCGCTATAGAACGATACGGCACCTATCCTGCGCGTTGCAATGACTGCATCTGCAGGCAGGTTTTCACGCAGCCAAAGAGCAGGCGAGATTAAGCTTTGGCTGGTTAAAACATAACCTGGGTACTGACTGATTTGAGCTGGCGACAGCCTTAGCGCAGTGTCGAACAATGCAAGTACTATCAACCCTGCTGCAAAAATAAGCGATAGAATGCGTCCCAAATCCCTCAGGTTGACCGAAAGGACCTTCTCGAAAACATCGAGCAATCCAAGCCACAAAACGATCAAGGTCGCCGGCATATAGGGAGCAAAGTAGCGGCCTGTCTGGGTCCAATCCTGCCTGGCATAGACGCTGATAAGCAGACCTGTAACGATTATGCTTCCCAACATCATCGTGAGTGGCCTGCTGAAACGAGCTATCCGGGCGCCTCCTGCCAGGAGGATAGGGAAAATGAGAAGAGTGGCGAAGGGAAAGGGAATATTGACGTTCCTGCCGAACCAGGTCATGAACAGGTTATAAACCATCACCAGGGTGGGCACGGACTTGGCCGTGTACGTATTCGGCAGTGGAGCATGAAAGTACCCAACGCGTGCCAGGGTTGTGAGCGCAAGGAGCGCAAGATAAAGAACCAGTGCCGGGATGAGATTTGTTCGTTTTTCCTTGCGCAGTACGAAGATTGCGATCCAGTAGACGGGAAATACAATGCAGGCTTCCGGATGAATCAGGAATGCATACCACCCGGCGATTGCCAGCACAGGCGAATCAGGATGCGCTATTGACCAGACCGCCATAAACAACAAAACTGCAGCCAGGAGCCCCGTCTCCATCCCAGCCAATGAGAAATAGGTGAAATCGTAATCGACGACCAGAAAAAGAGAAGGAACAACGCAGGCTATGATGGTAAATATTGCGGGCGGTGCGGTGTTTTTTGTGATGCGCAATACCAGCCAGTACTCAAGGAGAACTGTCGTGGCGGTTAAAACCAATCCAGCACCTTTAGCCAGCGTGGGAATGTCGAACAAAACACTGAACGGGGCGATGAGTGCCAACCAGCCGATATTGGTGATACCTTCCACCGGTCTTTGGCCAGGATAGAATACAAAACCGTAACCGTGCATTACGTTACGCAGAAACTGGAAACCTATGAAGGCATCGTCGACGTAATAGTCACGTACCGAATAAGCGAAAACCAATAATACGCTGATGATGCAGGTTATCGATACTATCTGAACCACATGCGTGCTGTATCTGTCGTCAGGACGTCGCTGCACGTGTGTTTGATTGTCACTCGGTGAGTCAGTATTCATGTCAAAGCATTGTGCGTTGAAACGTGAACAGGTTATGTGGTCTACCAGATAAAGAATCAGCCAATCCAGTACCAGTTTACAAAGTATAGCGACACTAATATCAGCAATGCAAACGAAATGACCAGTACAGGTATAAACACCTTGTTACTGGAAAACAGTTGGGCCAAGAATATAAACAGCGGGAATGAGACCGATTGATAGCGGGAAAATGATGTGAAATCAATACTTAGAAAAGGTGTCAGCCAAATCAAAAAACCGATCCACCATATAAGAGGTGGCAGTGATTTTATACTCATCATGAGAAATATAAATACATAGATTGCCACTAATGTATGAATAAATGAATAGTGAAATCCATTGAATGGCAACCGAAACAGGTTTAGCATTGTCTCGATGTTGTGCACAGGATGTATATAGAAGGGAGTTGCATCCCATGATTGTTGAATTGCATAGAAATACAATGGATTGCCTGTTTGAATACCATTATATATTATCCAGGTGGATAGTGGTATGGCAACGATGAATAGCGACATAGCTATCTGGCGTATTGTTATTTTATGTTTGGCATAGTGCATCCCAAGATATACTATGAACAAAACGTTTAGCAGCATGGAGGTCCCTTTGGTTACGTTGAGAAGTGCCAGTGCGGATGCAGCGAATAGATATTTATTACGAAGCAGGAAATAACAAAACCATATGATAAAAAATAATTGCAGACCTTCCGCAAAGTAGCTGCGGAAAAATATGCTGAAGGGAAATGCGAACAATAATAGTACGGTTCTAACGGCGATAGGCGTGTTGTAAATGCCGTTAACCAGATGATAGAGGCTTAATGCATCAACAATAATAAGTACATTGGATACGATGAACGCGGATAATTCCGGTTTCCCTATTACTGTATTCAGGACGGCTATGATTATGGGATAGAGTGGAAAGAAAGCATAGGTTAAGCCATCCATGACCGTCCTGTCGTCCATGTCTGTTACGATTGGATGGTACGGATAACCAGTTGCCGCAATTCTAAGATACCATTGCGCATCGAACTGGCCTAAAGCACGTAAAAAATCGAATGGATAACCAGCTATTCGTGGATCAACCAGAAAGTGATGCGCATCTGTAAGATAGATTATATATTGGAAAGGCAGGAGTGAATGGAATACTGCAATGACTGCGTAGATACATACACTTGACAAAGCGACAGCAACTATTAGTAGTAATTTGGGATTGCGGTAGACTGTGTGAAGCATGAATGGTTAGCCTTGTATTGTTCAGGCTTTCGTTTTATACGTCATATTGCCTAATAGTCAACATATACCGGCCGTAATTCATACCAATATTCACATAATGGACATAACCATACTTGGCATCATTATGATAGTGCTGTATGAAAACTGGGCTGGCAGCCACATATAGAGGTTCATGATAGGAACTGCTGTAACGTCTGATTTATGAGGCACAAGATGAGCAGTACCAAGCTGCGTAAATTCACTACCATTGACATTGCTGCGGTCCTTTTTATCTTCGCGCTGGTTTTACGCATCCCCGCTGACCCTGATATGTGGTGGCACCTGAAGGTGGGGCAGGATATCCTGGCTGGTATCTTCCCTTACCACGACATCTATACCTGGTCGATGCCTGGTTATGCGTGGGTGGACCATGAGTGGCTGACTGAAGTTTTAATGTACATCATCCAGCACGCAACGGGGCTAATAGGTCTTGGGTTGGCTTTTACAGTTGTAACGTTGGCAGCCTATGGCATTGCCGTACGAACAGGCGTATTGATTTATCGTCACATAAATACGGCAGTTTCGACAGAGGGTTCATCCATATTACGTCTGGGGCTGGTACTTGTTATTGTCACAATCATCGTGAATCTGGGCGTCATTGGCCTACGCCCGCAGGTAATCTCGCTGCTTGGGTTTACGCTGGTAAGTTACCTGATATGGCAGTACCTGACAGGTGAGCGTCGTTCTTTATGGCTGCTCGTGCCGCTCTTTATGTTATGGGCGAACATGCATGGTGCGTTTTCGATGGGCCTATTGCTGATCGGTCTGACATTACTGGCACTGATCGGTGCGATGTGGATCCAGTCCCTACGTAATGTCTTTCCATTCAGCCTGATTAACGCGCATGATATGGCTGGTCGTGTTCGGCATACGGCTGCCGTGCTGGCCGGGTCGGTCCTGGCAGGCTTGCTCAATCCATACACCTACCGGATTTACGAGGAGGTGTTACGGACGGGCACGGACCGGGAGGCACACACGGTTATCAATGAGTGGCTATCAGTGAATTTTCAAAATCTGCAGGGACTGTTAATTGGTGCACTGGTGTTTCTTTTCCTGTGGTGGCTCATCTGGTCCCGACGATCTCTCAGTGCGTGGCACATGCTCATTTTGCCTGTATTTTTGTATCTGGGTTTCAGTTCGATTCGCTTCAGTGCGCCACTGGTCATTTTCCTGCTACCCTGGATGCTCATCTCCCTTGCTGATGTGGCATTGATACGCAAATGGTTTGGGCAGATCCTGGAAAGCCTGTTCGGTTTTGGCCGCATGCCCTGGTTCCAGCTGGCTGTGAGTGCCCTCATACCCATCATTTCGGTGATTGTATTGATCGTAAATGGATCACAGTTCATTACCTATAGTACAAATATGAAACAACTGTCTGATCTAGAGCAATATCCTGCTGCAGCCGTGGACTACCTGCGAATGCACACGAGTGCGGATGACCGTATATTCAATGATTACAACTGGGGTGGCTACCTGATCTGGTTCCTTCCCGAGCACAAGGTGTATATCGACGGGCGTATGGCTAGCTGGCAGACATCCAATGTTCACATTCTGGACCGCTATCTACACGTGACTGATCTGGCTCCCGATTGGATGGATGAGCTGCGCGCCACCGGCGCGACCGTGGTGTTGACCGATGCCAGGGGTCACTTCGCAGCCGCGCTATCGCAGGTTAATTCATTCCAGCAGGTTTACCGGGATGATGTGGCTGTCATTTATCGCAGGAAATGACCGGCATACTCGGCCAACTATTCGAAGGTTTTAATTCGCAGGTTTGCCACCCTCCGCCGCATTCTTGTTCTTCGTGCTCTGCATCGGACGCACGCTAAGGCGTCGGCCGCCAACGCGAAAGGGCGCTGCCGCGTGCCGTACTTTGGTGGAAGCATCTGCCTCCGGTCGTGTCCCCCGCGTACGCCGCAGGCGCTCGAGGAGTGTTTCGCGGTGCACCGGGACGCCGGCTATAGGGGTCTTGCTTGGTGGCTTATCTTCCGGAGTGGTACCCTGCATCGAAGACCGATAAGGTTGCTCCTGGGTCACATAGGGTAGGGGAGCCCGTGTTTCGAACTCGATGCCGGTGATGTGAGATAACAGCGTATCGGGTGCGAGCGGTGTGAGGGAGGGTCGAGCGATTACAGGGGCTGGAGCTTGCAGTGTAGGCCGCTCGGCTTGCTGCACAACTAACCTGACGTGCATGAACCAGGCAATTGGCGCAATGGCGACCAGTGTCAAGCCTGGTATCGTCACGGCAGCCACCAGTTGCGCGGTTAGTTGGCCCACATCGCCTGGAACATCGACAGAGCTGAACATGCCCACGACTCCCAGCCCATCCACGCCCAGGTAGTTCGCGCTGCCGATTCCGTTCAGACCCTGCCCCAAAGTGCCATTGGCAAACAGGCCCAGAGCTACCGATCCGAAAAGTGCAGGTAGCGCAACGGATGTGAGGATGCCGGTGTCGTCTGCTAAGCCCAACACTTCATTCGTCATATATAGGCCAAGGGTAACCAGCAGCCCAGCACACAAGCCCAGAAGTCCTGCCGTCCAGTTGGGCAGTAGCGAGTTGCCGGCTGATGTGGCAACAACCGCTGCGAGTATGGCTCGGGCCAATATATTGACATTAGGGCGACCTTCGACGAGGTACGTATAGATGAAGGCCACCATGGCTGCCATGCCTGAAGCGATGAGTAGAGTAATGAGTGCTTCCGTTCTATTGGGATTGTCGAGTGCAAAAACGAACGGATTACCAACCGAAGTAAAAACCGCTCCCATTACGATGCATACGGTTCCAAAGCGGCTGAGCCATGCGACATGGCTCTGCGGTAACTCGGGTTGATCCGTAGCAGGCTGACGAGGTGCCATCATCAACCACGCAACACCGGCTCCACCCGCCACCAGAGCAGCCGTACTGATGCCGTTAACATCGATGGCTCCATGTCCATAGTTCAAATTGCTTCCAAGTTTGGCCAGCCAGCCGCCTCCATACAGCCAGAAAGCTGCAATGGGGAACAATATACCTGCTACAAGGACTGCAGTGATTAAGATGAAAACCGACTGTGGTACGGTGGTTGCATTACTAACCGTTCTAGAAACCAGATACGTAGAAAACAGGTTGTTGACCAGTAAAGCGCTGCTTAGGGCAAGCGGCAGGAAGGTAATGCATAACTGCAGCGCAGTTTGCGAGCTAAGACTGGTAATACCAAAGCCGGTTAAGCCTAGCAGGTTCCAGTTTTGCCCATTCACGGGCACTGAGAGTGAAGCAGTAAAATGTGCCAGCTCGGGTTGTGAGTAGAGCGTACCCAGGTTCCCGCACAGTAACCCAAATCCCAGGGTGAAAAAGGCCAGCGTGGAAAGGCTAATGACCAATAGGTCATGGATCAGTTGTCTTGTTATACTGTTGCCGGGTGTCGCCCCTAATTGAACAAGCCAGATTCCGAGGGGTAACAATAACGAAAGCAGCCGGGTCACCCACATATGTGTGCAAGTATATAATGAAAAACCACATGTGACGGAAGTTCAGAAACAGGTACAAAGGAGCTGGTCATAGGTAGGATAACAAAACCCAGGCGAGTTGGCAGCCAGGTGAAACAGCCCGAGCAGATGGATGCACTGACACTGGCACGATTAGCCGTCGCAGCCGCTGCGGATAAAAAGGCGGACAATATCGTTCTGCTGGACCTGCGCAAGGTCAGTTCAGTGACTGATTACTTCGTCATCTGTTCAGGAGCTGTAGATCGACAGGTGGAGTCCATTGCCGATAACATCCTCGACGTGCTCAAAACGAAACACAGTATTCCGCCCAGACACGTCGAAGGGAGCGGTGAGACAGGATGGATGCTGATCGATTATGTCGATGTCGTCATACATTTATTCACCCCCTCACTGCGTACTTACTACAACCTCGAAGGCCTTTGGTCGAGTGCGCCTGTGATGCTACGCGTTCAATGATGTGCTGGAGGTTAGAACTCCAGTTTCTTATAACGCATGGCCACACTTTCCACCATGCCTATGGCGACCATGGAGGACAACAGGTCGCTGCGCCCGTAGCTGACGAAGGGTAACACCACACCCGTTACGGGCATGAGGCCCACCTGCATCCCTAGATTGATATAGGTCTGCAGGAATAACACAGAGGCGATGGCGACGCACAGCAGCCGGCCAAAGTTGTCGCGCGCGATCCAGGCTGCGCGTAACGACCGGTAAATAATAAAGCCAAGCAACAGGATGAACACCAGACCGCCCACCAGGCCCAGTTCTTCTCCAATAACCGAAAAGATAAAGTCGGTGTGGCGAACCGGCAGGAAGCGCAGTTGGCTTTGCTGTCCCTGGCCAAATCCCTGCCCCAGCCACCCGCCTGAGCCCAAAGCGATGATGGCCTGGTCGGATTGATACGTTTCGCCAGGTTGAGTGTTGATGCCCAGCAGTTGCTGGAAGCGGCTGACCTGGTAGCTTTGGATCAGACCGAGCTGAACCACCAGGAATACCATGGCGATGGCCGTGATTGCAAGGACAACCAGGTGCTGGCGCTCGATCCCGCCGACGAAGATGATCGCCATCCACATGAACAGGATAATGACAGCACTGCTCAGGTTCGGCTGGCGCATGATTAGCGCCAGGATAGGCACAATCATCAGGAACGACAAAGCCATCGTCTCCAGGTAAGGGCGTTTGCCTTGCCGGTCGGCGACAAACTTGGCCAGTACGATGCCGAGCAGGAGTTTGGCGACTTCTGCCGGCTGTACGTCAAAGCTGCCAAACTCAAACCAACGCTTGGCGCCAAAGCGCTCCGTTCCCACAAGTAAGACAGCCACCAGTGACAGCAATACCGCGATGTAGATGCCTCCCGCAATGTTTTTGAGCAGTGTGTAGTCAACCATGCTGACGACAATGATCAACACCAGCCCAAACAGCGCCGTAACGGCCTGGTCGACGGGTGTATGTTCGATTTGCGGGTCCCCACGCGAGGCACTGTAGATCATCGCCGTACCGGCGATCAGTAACAAAACCAGACCAATGATCAGCACATAATCAAAATGTCGCCACAAACGTTTATCAGGCATCGAGATACGATCTCACGAACTGCGTTGCCGAGGGATGCTGGTTCTGCTGGCACCCCGACGGTTATCACCCGCCAGTAGTGGTATATCCACCAGCAAGCGGTTTTCATTGCCGGCATTATCGACATGCACGGTCACATTAGCCCGATCGATGGGTACCCGGCGCGAAATGACAGAGATGACGTCATCCTTGATCAGCTCCAGCATCCCGGCCGGGATCTCGGTTCGATCGTGGATGAGCACTACGCGCAAGCGTTGCTTGGCTGTATTGGCTGGGCTGTCGTGGCCCTTGAAGAGTTGCTTCAGTGCATTCATGCCTTACCGAATAACCTATGAAAGATGGAAACCGGTTGCTGCACGCGCAGCGGCACCTCTTCTCCAGTCAGGCGGAGGGCTATTTCATGAAAGGCAGTGGCAGCCGGTCCTCGACCATTTAGCGCCACTGGAGTGCCCCTATTTGTCGACATCAGGATGGCCTCGTCTTCGGGTACGGCTCCAATCAATTCTGTGGAGAGCACATCGACAATGTCATCCATCGATAGCATTTCCTGCTTTTTCACCCGGGCCGCCATCAAGCGGTTAATGAGGATCTGAGCCGGACCTTTCTCCTGCGCCTCTACCAAGCCGATGACTCGGTCGGCGTCGCGAACCGATGACACCTCTGGGTTGGTCACAATGAGCACCCGATCTGCCGGTGCCAGGCAGGTGTGAAACCCTTGTTCGATACCCGCTGGCGAGTCGATGATGATGTACTCGTAATCTTTACGCAGTTCGTCGCACATCGCCACCATCTGCTCTGCACTCACAGCCGTCTTGTCGCGGGTTTGAGCCGTGGGCATCACATACAAGTCAGGAGCGCGTTTGTCACGGATCAGTGCCTGGCGCAATCGGCAGCGGCCTTCGATGTAATCCACTGAGTCATAGACGATCCGGTTCTCCAGGCCCATGACGATATCGAGGTTGCGCAAGCCGATATCTCCGTCAATAACCACGACCTTCTTCTGCAGCAGTGCCAGGGCGCAACCGATATTCGCAGAACAAGTGGTCTTCCCCACACCGCCCTTGCCGGACGTAACTGTTACGACAACTGATTGCATTCAAGTACCATTCCATGCTAGGGTGCAACACGCTGGCACGACGGGTTACCGATCTTGCCACGGCACAATAGTGATCTCCTCTTGTTCAAGCACGGCCATCTCTGGCCGCCTGGCCCGTTCGCGCTGAGGTGCAGGAAATACACTGCGGGCTGCGTCGGCGATACGGATCAAGCTGGGCTTAAGGTCCAGCGCACAGATTACCGCGCTGGTGTCTCCGAATGCGCCAGCATGTGCCAGTCCCTGTAGTTTACCCCAAACGATGATGTCTCCGCCGGCAATTATCTGGGCGCCGGGGTTCACATCACCTACGACCGCGATATGGCCGGGATGCTTGAGCACCTGACCTGAGCGCACCCGTTTGCGTACGAGTATGCCTTCGGTCGTGACGGAGCTGGCCGCATGGGCCTCTGTCTCATCGTTCGCAGCAGACATGGCGGGCTCGCCAGGCGTTTGGGTGGAGGAATGGCTGGACGCTGAAGCGCCGGATTCGTCCTCTGGCTCAGTCTGCAGACTGTTGGCCATATTGAGCATCTCGACGCGGGTGCTGGTGGCTTGGTTCTGCGTCAGTACAGCCCAGAGCTGCACGTCATATTGCCTGAAGAGCGACTGCGCACGCAGGATGTCTTCGGGTGAAAGATCCAGCGTCTTCACGTCCAGCGCGATCCTCCCCCCACGAAAAAAGCGTGCATTGGAATCCAGTTTTTGCTGCAATTCACTAAGTTGTGAATGCCATGGTTCCTCGTCGCAGATGACAACCAGGCCATTGCGAACACCTTTGATGGAGATCATGTCGCTACTACTCTGATGGTCCTTTGGTCTTTTGGACCTGCATTGGTTTCGCCAACGGGACATGCAGGTACTGGGCGATAATTCGTTGTGCTACAGGCGCCGCCACTCCAGATCCCTGGCCTCCGTTCCAGATATACACAGCGAGCGCGATCTGCGGATGCTGGTAGGGAGCGTACGCTACAAACCAGGCATGTGTGGGAAGGAATTTTATCCCGTTATAGCAAATATGTAACTGCACCGATTCCGCATCACAGAACTCCGCGGTGCCTGTCTTCCCCGCATAATCGAATCCGGGTATCTTCGCCTCAACAGCCGTTCCGTGATCCACGACAGCAAAGAGTGCCTGCTGAATCAGCTGCATGGTGGGAGTGGAGATCGGTAACTTGCGAATGATCTTGGGCTGAAATGATTTCACCACATTACCTTTGGCATCCACCGTGTCGTGGATGATCTGGGGCTGGTAGAGTGTACCTCCGTTGGCAATGGAGGCCATCACGTTGGCCATCTCCAGGGGTGTGGCCAGCACGTAACCCTGGCCGATTGCCATGTTGTAGCTGTCGCCTGTGGTCCATAACTCGCCATAAGTGTTGCGTTTCCATAACGGTGTGGGGGCGAATCCGTGCCCCCCGCCTATCTCCAGGAGATCCGTGTTGGAAATGCCGAACGTCATCGTCCACTTGGCGAGCTTGTCTGGCCCCAGACCGGTGATGTGTTCGGGTTCATACCCTCCAACGGCTTTATAGAAGAATACGTCACACGAATTGCGAATGGCATCGCTGATGGTTTGATCCCCATGCCCGTGACCGGTGGATAGATACAGCCAGCATACGAATGGCTGGCCTTTACTATTTGGGTTATATTGGTCGGGCAGGTAGAAGATGCCGGGGTCGTAAATGACCGTGCTGGGAGTGAGCGAATGCTCCTCCAGTAAGGCAGCCGCTGTCACAATCTTGAACGTGGAGCCAGGCGGCACGGCGTCGGATGTGGCGTGGTTGATGAGTGGACGCTGGATGTTACTCGTCAAGGCGTCATATTGCTTTTGCGTGATGCCCTGTGCGAATAGATTGTCGTCATAACCTGGCACGCTGACCATGCCAATCACTTCGCCTGTGTTCGGGTTCAGGGCTACAACCGCGCCACGGGGTGAATTGCGCAATTGCATAATCGGCAACAACGCATCGGAGATTATTTTTTGCAGACGCAGGTCCAGCGTCAAATGGATGCTGTCGCCCTCCTGCGGAGCTGTCGGGGAGCCCACCTTACCCAGCACCTCACCCGATGCATCAACCAGGTCCGTCTCGCTGCCTTTGACGCCCCGCAAGTATTTTTCGCCGACATACTCGATGCCCGTCACCCCAACCCGGTCGTTAGGTTCATAGATTTTCGGGTCATACTCGCTTTTGGATTCTTCCGGGATCTTGCCTGTATAACCCAGGATATTACCCAGCAGTTCCTTATATGGATAAATGCGCGAGCCGACTGACTCCACCACCACCCCGGGCATTTCGATTGATTGTTCCTGTATGGTGAGTGCAATATCCCTCGGCACGTTCTCTGCGATGATCACCGGCGTGTAGGGAGCACGATAGATATTGGCCAGCACCTTGGTAAAGATATCCCCTGCCGTGACACCTGGTTGATTTATCATCTGTGCCAGCCGATTGTAGATAGCCACCCGATCGATGCGCTGTTGAATGGCATTGTCGCTGTGAGGCTGGCGGATCGGGACGATGGCTATCTCGAAGGCTGGAGCGTTACGCACCAGTGGCACGCCGTAACGGTCATAGATCAATCCGCGGCTGGCTGGGATGGAATGAGTCACTTCGCTGTTGCTGCGCGCCTGGATAATGAATGATTGCTTGTAATTGATCTCCAGGTCATAAAAACGCACGACCAGGATGCTGAGGGCCACCAACATCCCGACCCCAATCAGTATGAGGCGTATGCGCCCGCTCTGATTATCAGGAGGCGGCGTCAGGCTGGTGCGCCGCTTGATCGGAAGGTTTTCAACTATCATAAGTGCCGCCAGATAGTCCAGCAGTTAATCCCACTAATTCGCACTAGGATCTTACTCCTGCCATCCGCGCCTCGCGGCGTGCGCGCTCGATGATGACGTTTACGATGCCGTAAGTCGGTATGGCCAGTAACGGATTCACGATTACGAGAGGCAAAATGATATTCGTTGTCGCGTAGCCCACATCCACCGATCGACCATCGATCGCCAGGCCGACGAGTGTCACTCCCTGGGCAACCAGCGTCACGATCGCCACCCAGGTGATGGTGCGGAACAGCCGTGACGGAATGGGTGCGCGATCCAGCAGGCTGGCCATGGCATTACCGAGTAGCAGACTCAGGCTCGTCAGCCCGAGCGGCACGCTGGACATCAAGTCAAGCAGCAGCCCACCCGCCAGGGCCATGGCGAAACCATCGCTGCCAAGTTGGGCTGCCACGACCGCTGTGACAATCAGGGTCAGGTTCGGACGCAGGTTGCTGCCCAGAGCGGCGGGCAGGAGGCTGCTCTCGGTCAACGCCAGCACCAGCAGCGAAACAATGGATAAAATGTACCAACGCATAGATTCGATTCACAATCCACTGGGCACTACTGCAGACGTCCACGCCGCGCTCGATCTTCGAGATGCCCAGTAGAAATACTTATTGAGTCGTAAGCGTCGAGGTGATGACGAGAACCACCTCGATGTGGTTAAAGTCCACCGCCGGGCGAACGATGGCCTCCTTAAAGAGCTGTGCATTGGTGCTGATCACTTTATCGACCTGACCGATTGCCAGTAGGCGGGGCAGCTTTTCACCCAGACCGCTGGTCACAATTAGATCACCTGGCTTCACTTCCTCCGTTTGCGGCACGTTGATCAGATGCAGACTGCCATCGCTCTGACCTGACACCACACCCGTCGCCCGCGAGCTGACCAGCAATACGTTGACATAGGAATTCGGGTCAACCAGCAGCTGAACCTGTGATGAAGTCTCGTTCACCTGACCAATACGCCCGACCAGGGCGAACCCATTCGCCACGACGGGCATGCTCATGCCGATGCCGTCGCGCCGCCCCACATTGATGGTCAGATAACGTGAATAGGGACTGGGCTCGCCGCCGATGACATTGGCGCACACTCCCGAGTTGGGCAGACTGGGTTGGCCGGATGAGCAGTTTGGGTTGCCAATACCAATTACATCCGCCCCAACAACCGAAAAAGATGGGTTGTCATTCGCGAACTTGAGCAGATCGCGATATTGCTTTACTTCGGACTGGAACTCGCGCAGCCGGATATTCTCGGTTGTGAGGTTGTCCACCTGTGTCTGCAATTGCTTCACTCGCTGCTGCAGGTCCTGTACCTGGCCCGCGCTCTGGAAGAGATCGCCAACAGCCCGGCCGACCCCGGAAAACACCTCTTGCAGCGGAGCCAGTATAAAGGAGAAGGGACCTTCGGCTACCTGGGTATTTTCTGAGCTGAGGTTGATGACGAGCAGGATGCCGGCGATGATGATCAGAATCGGTACCAGCAAGGACCGGTTGGTGGGTAATCGGTTCATGCGATGAGCGATTTCATGATCAACCCGACGGCGTGCTCCTGGCGCGATAGGCCCGGTCGGATAGTGTCATAGCGAGATGGTTCGATCAGAGGGCTCAGGCTGCGCGCCGGCCTGGAAGCATGGCGGTTGTGCGCGACGTGCTGCCGCGTTCCAACCCGACCAGTACTTCCTTCAGGGTGTCGAGGTCCTGCAACACAGCTTCTGCGCCGCGCGCTACGCAGGTAAGAGCATCTTCTGCCAGCCAGGTGTGGATATTGGTCTCATCAGCCACGCGCTCCACAAGCCCCTGTAAAAGTGATCCTCCACCGGCCATGGCAATCCCGGTCTCCATCAGGTCGGCCACCAGCTCCGGAGGCGTCTCGTCGATGGTGGCACGGATTGTTTCCACAATCGTGTTTACGGAGTTCGATAGCGCTTCGCGCACTTCGATGGATGAGATTTCAACGGCTTCGGGCAGACCGGTCACCAGGTTGCGCCCACGCAGTGTCATCGTCTTCTCTTCGGGCAGCGGGAAGGCGGAACCAATGGCGATCTTGATCTTCTCAGCCATCCGCTCGCCAATCAGCAGGTTGTATTTCTGGCGGGCGTAATTGATGATGTCTTCGTCCATCTCATCCCCGGCCACACGCAAACTCCGGCTGACGACGATGCCTCCGAGGGCGAAAACCGCCACTTCGGTGGTGCCACCCCCGATGTCAACGATCAGGCTGCCATGGGCTTCCGTCACGGGTAATCCTGCGCCGATGCCAGCTGCCATGGGCTCTTCAATCAGATAGACTTCGCGTGCTCCGGCAGACAGTGCTGCATCGTACACAGCGCGTTTTTCCACCTCCGTTACGCCGGCAGGTATACCAATAACCACGCGTGGACGGGGGATATTGAACAGGCTGCGACTATGTGCCTTGCGGATGAAGTAATCCAGCATGGCTTCGGTGATCTCGAAGTCCGATATCACACCGTCGCGAAGCGGGCGGATCGCAACGATTTTTGCCGGGGTACGACCGACCATTTCCTTGGCTTCAGCCCCCACAGCCAGAACTTGCCGGGTCTTTCGATTCACCGCTACCCACGATGGCTCGTTAATGACAATCCCTTTTCCGCGGACGGCCACCAGTGTATTTGCGGTACCCAGGTCAATGCCCAGGTCCAGTGAGAACAGCCCTAAGAACTGATCGATGATGCTTGGCATTCTTCATGAACTCCGTCGATATCGTTTATTATATGCCAACGCCCTTAACTGGACGCAGGCGTAGGCATGCCAGAAATATGGCACCTATTTGTTTCAAAGGAGACACATTGTTATGTTGGGTGGTGTGTTGATTTCCTTACTGGGCGGCGGTGTAATGGGCGAAGCTATCACAAGCAGCCTCCTGCACGGCCTGCACGTGACGCCAGATCAGATTACCATCGCTGAGCCCATAACCGAGCGACGTGACACTTTAATCCAGCGCTACAACGTGCATGCCACAGCCAGCAACGCGGAAGCTGCACGAGCTGCTGATATTCTAGTACTGTCTGTGAAACCACAAGCCATGGCCTCCGCCCTGGGCGATATCCGCGGCGTATTACGACCCGAGGCGCTCATAGTGTCCATAGCGGCCGGTGTGCCAATCTTCACAATTGTCGAGCACCTGCAGGCCCCTTGGCCGATCGTGCGGGTGATGCCAAATACGCCAGCCCAGATCGGACAGGGTATATCTGTCTGGACGAGCACCCCCAATGTCAATCGAGTCCAGCTCGAACAGGCCCGTCTCATCCTTTCTGGCATGGGACAAGAGATATATGTCGAGAGTGAAAATTACCTGGATATGGCTACGGCGCTGAGCGGTACAGGGCCTGCCTATGTTTTCCTGTTTATGGAAGCGTTGATTGACGCAGGCGTGCATATGGGTTTCTCACGCAGCATTTCCGAACGCCTGGTGGAGCAGACTCTTAAAGGTAGCGTCGAGTATGCCATTCAATCCAGGCGTCATGTGGCGGAATTGCGTAATCAGGTGACCTCGCCAGCGGGAACCACTGCGGCTGCTCTATATCAACTGGAGAAAGGGGGATTGCGCCACATCATTTCCAGGGCCGTCTGGGCAGCCTATGAGAGGTCAGTGGCCTTGGGTCGAATCGCCAAAGGCGATAAATGACGGTCCATTTATGATTGACGGCAACACTCCTCTCAGGTATAGTTGATTTCGTCGCTACCTTAGCTCAATCGGCAGAGCAATCGCTTCGTAAGTGATAGGTTTCGGGTTCGACTCCCGAAGGTAGCTTTCAACCTCGCGTTAATCGTTCAAATCATCGAGCGGTGCCTTTTCGTTATCTCCCCTGCCACAGTAAAAAGGTCACCAGTGGTTCCAGTTCATCCGGACGAATAATTACATTGTAATTATTCGGCATGGTTCCTTTCACGCATGGTCCCTGTGGACAGGTGGGGTAGGTGAATGCATCGGGCTCCATGATGGACTCAATGATGAACTCGCGCGGAGTTTTGGCCTTGCCTTGGCTTTTCTTATATTCCGGCGACTTAAGCGCGTTGATCACCAGGTGGTAGGCATCGTCCAGCGATGGAGCGGATACCGCATTATCAGAAATACCAGTTATTTTGTGACATTGCACACATCCAACCCGGATGAACACCGCTTTGCCTACGGCCAGCTGCGCCGCACTGGGTCGGGGCTCAGGCGTCGGGGTTGGAGGGCGGGGGGTGTTGGTCGGCGGCGGCGGGGTGCTATTCGCTCCGCAGGCTACAGCCAATGAAATAAGCAGGGCTGAGAACAGGATGGCCAGGTGATGCACTTGTGTTTGTTTTGTATCTCTCACGTCTTTCAATCCTCATGCCATGGTGCGTCGAGCGTGGACCTGTCAAGCTCAAGGGTCTCATGCCGCAAACCCACGAAGCAACATGATACATCCAGGCTGCGCGTCGACCTGCTGGCCTGCATCGGCCGCGTCATATACGAGTGTTGCGGCGATAATGTCCCACATGGCAAAACAACGTTGGCAATCTATTGCGAGTCCGTCTACCGTTTTTGCATTGTCGCCCGTAACCGAAGACAGCTGGGTGCTCGGCACTAATGAAGGGGTCTGGAAGTTTGTGAATGGTGTATGCAGCATCACGGCTGATGCTTTGCGACCGGCTGCCATTACAGCGGTCGCGGCGACCGTGGCCTTACCAATGTATACCCTGCTGCTGGCAGGCGCTGCGGATGGAATCGCCCGGTCTGTTGATGGTGGACAAACCTGGGCCACCGCCCAAATGATCAAACCTGTCCAGGTTACTCAACTGCTGATTTCGAATACATTCCAGGGGGACAGTTTCGCTGTGGCGGCCACCATGCAGGATGGGGTGCTGTGCAGCGCTGACCACGGCCTGTCGTGGCAAGGTTATAACATCGGCATGCTGGATCATGAAACCACAGCCATTGCTCTATCACCGCACCTCAACACCGATGAGACAGTATTTGTAGCAACTGTTACCGGTCTCTACCGAAGCACCAACTTTGGCCGCGCCTGGCGCGATGTGCCCCTCCCACCCGGAGCGGCTCCTCTCTCGTCACTGACTTTTAGTGGTGACGTACTGGTGGCGGGGAGTGAAAACCAGGGGCTGCTCTATACACAGGATATGGGCGTCAGTTGGGCCAGGCGGAATTCATATAAGAGCGGCCCGGTGAGTGTCGTGGCTACGTCTCCTGATGGGCTTACGCTCGCACTCGCCACACCTGCGGTGGTGGCGGTGAGCAAGGACCAGGGAAAGACATGGTTACGGGCGGAGGGCCATGTGCCTGCCAATATCATAAGCCTGGGCGTGGGCAATGATGCATTGGTGCTCGTTGGAACCCAGGAGGAAGGATTGTGGATCTATGGCGCCGGTTAAGCGTTAACAGCCCGCAATGTGTCAGTACATTTGCGGCGTTCCCGATCGAGTAGCTTGTAAATCTGTGTGGCGCTGGTGGGTGCTTCGCCCTCCAGGTGTGCTTCGGTGGGGTACATGATGAAGCCCTCAGTTTGTTGCCCGCCCAATCCACCGTGAACCCCAATCAGGTCTTCAAAACTGGCGACCGTGCCATCGCCGAACACTGAACTATTGACGATCAGATCGCCTGAATTACTGAATTGGGCGATGCGTAATATCTGCGCCGCGCGCAAGTCCGGATCGCCATACTGGGTCAGGGGGTCGCGGCCGGTCACCGCCCCTGTGCTCAGGTTACGGGCGCCATCCTTTCCCAAAACGATCACCTCACCTTCATCTGAATATCCGGCCACGAAACCAATGCCTGTGTGTTCGACCAGCCCACGCACCAGGGAAGGGTGAGCACGATCGATTTGGCTCAGGCTGACCTTACCCTCACTCAGGTTGAAATAAAGAAGCGCCAGATTACCCGACACGCAAACGACGATTTCGGAGGGCTCTGATTTGCCATCGGTTGGCAGATTCAGGGTTCCACGCTGAAGTGTGCGAGCCGCCGATTGCATGGCGACCCGGCGGAAGCGCATGTTCGGTTGGGCTGCCATCTGTTGCCCGGCCTCTTCCAACTCCTGGATCAATGCCGTCGTGTAGGTCGTTTTGTCTTCGCTCGGTGGCAACTCGATCACGTTGGTATCCTGGCTTGTCAGCCGGTCCGCCAGATCGCGCAAGGTCATATGGTACCTTTGGCGGAACGTGGCCCCGGCAGATTGACCATGGTCCGAGAGAATGTAGAGCTGGTAGGTGAACGGTGCCAGCAGGCGGATCGTTTGCAGCACGTGGCGCAACTGTTTGTCCAGCCCGCGTAGAGCGTTCAATGCATCGGATGAATCGGGCCCTGCATGATGCGCAATCTGATCGTAGCCCATGAACGTGGTGTAGATGATGGGTACTCCGTGACTGATGTCCAGCATCGCCACATACACCGAAAGGTCCCGCATGAAGATGTTCGTCAGAACACGCAGAAAGACCTGACCCGAAAAAAGCCTGTCGATGCGCGGCCATTCGTTGCGCAGGACCTGGCGCGCCGACTCAGCCACTTCCACAATAAAGTCGCCGATGGACGCGACCAGGGTGCGCGTAAACGTATAGGGGTTGAACCAGAACGAGCTGAAGTCGTCGAAGGCACGGACCGTGGGGACGTGACTGTGGCCTGTGAGGGTGCTCAGGGTGAGCAACGACTTGGCGGCGTCGCCATTCACCAGGTTGTTAATGGAGGACCCTCCCCGCAGAAGCCCAAAACCCGTGCTGGCCATATTGTTGATCAGGTTCGCATCACTCAGGTGATTTGATACGATCATGCGGTGCTGCTGTTTGTCGTACCACCGGAAGGCGGGGATGTTGGTGTTGTTGCCGTACAGAATGCCTGCCTGGCAGGCCGAAGTCTGTGAAGGCAGGCCGCAATCATAGTTCATGACGCAGTGTGTGCCGGACGAATACAGTTCCTTGAGATTCGGCATGAGTCCGCTATCAAAGGCGTAGTGCAATCGCTGAGGTGACAATCCATCAATCTGTACGAGCATCATGCCGCATAAGGTTTTCCGTACCGCTGAATTAGGTGGTCGTAAAGCCCCGCGCAGGCCGTGGCGATGCACCAGCATATGCATGGCAAACTGGAAGTACGCGTATTCGTCGTCGAGGGCTATCAGCGCGGTGAGCACCGTGTTGATCAATGCCATCAGCAAGGCTGCGGTTACGGCAGTGGGGAAAAACGGATCGATGTCAAAACCCGTCAGTGTTACTACAGCCAGATGCAGCAGGGCGCCATTAACCAAAATGGCAACGAGGCCAATGCTGAGAGCGTTCACCGGCAGGCGTAAGGCGATCAGCAAGGGTTGGATGAGCGTGTTGATGATGCTGATCGCAAACGCCACCAGGATAGCTGAAAAAACGATGGCCGGTGAGCGCGGTGATGTAATCTCCAGGCCAGGAAAGCGCGTAGCCAGAAACAGCAGGGCTACGGTTTCGATGATCCAGATGATGCTGAAGCGCCCCACCAGGCGTAGCGAGACGGCGAATGATGGCCTCACGCCGTTTGCCTTCTAGACTATCACCAGGCGTAAGCCTCGGGTGCCGTTCCACCGGGTCCGGGCCAGATTTCGTCCAGCTTCTTCAATTGCTCCGCCGAGAGCTTGAGCTCCACAGCAGGCAGGCTGCCGGTCAGTTGCTCCATGGTGCGTGGGCCAATGATCGGCGCGGTGATCGCCGGATTGTGCAACAACCACGCCAGTGCCACGTCCGCTGGCTGCTGACCCATCTGCTTGCAGAAGCTCTCGTACGATTCCAGTTTGCTGCGGTTGCGCTCGACAGCCTTCTGTTGATTTTCGTTTGCACGCCGGCCTTCCGTTGCCTTCTGCAGCGCACCGCCCAACAGACCGCCATCAAGCGGGCTATAGGGAATGATACCCACACCCAAAGCCCGGCATGCCGGAATCACTTCCAGCTCGATGGAGCGCGTATTCAGGTTATATTTGCTCTGCTCCGACACCAGACCCATAAAGTGCCGTGACTGAGCCACGCAATTGGCAAGCGTGATGTGCCAGGCAGCAAAATTGCTGGAGCCCACATATAGCACCTTGCCCTCCTGCACCAACCTCTCCATCGCCTGCCAGATTTCCTCCCATGGCACCGAGCGGTCCACATGGTGCATCTGATACAGATCAATGTAGTCCGTCTTCAGCCGTCGCAAGGAGCCCTCCACGCCCTGCTTGATGTGCAAAGCCGAAAGACCGCGCCCATTGGGTCCGTCCGACATGCGATTGTAGACCTTGGTCGCCAGTACCACTCGTTCGCGCCGATTTCCACCCTGCGCGAACCACCGCCCAAGTATCTGCTCGGTGATGCCCTCACCCTGCTTCCAGCCGTAGACATTCGCCGTGTCGAAAAAATTGATGCCTAAATCCAATGCCTTGTCCATGATGGCGAAGCTGTCGGGTTCACTGGTTAGTGGGCCGAAATTCATGGTGCCCAGGCACAGGCGACTCACACTGACACCGGTACGACCTAGATGCGTATATTCCATTTGTTTATGCTCCCTTTTTCTATTATTGATTCCATGCCGCGATGAGTGGTGCCGATGGATTTATTTTAATGCGCTTGTGGGTGTGATCAGGGTTTGGCGATTTCACCCATAAACAAAATCGTGTGAGTAGCCTCGTCACGGATCGCGATGAAAAAGGGCCGGTCGACGATCATACTAAAACTCTGGTCCTGTGGGCGCACCGCCGTGATGCCCACACCGACGGAGGTGACAGCAGCCGCTTCAGTACCTTGTTCATTCACCTCTAAATACGTCTTGTGCTGCACGTCGCTGATATAGAAATTCCCGACCTGTGGGCCAGTGCCTGCACGCATGGCGCTGAAGTTGGCAGCCTGGGGATCGAAAGCATTGGCCATGCCCAGCGCCTTAAGCGCCTCATTTAAACTCAACCCGTACTGCATTTGAAAGCGTGGCAGCCTCAACATGCCGTGGGCTTCATGTAGTTGGCTCATCCACTTATTCCAGTTCGTCTCGTTCAACTGACCTTCAAACTCAGCCAGACTGGACGTCGCGTCGGGGAGAAACACGAGCATGCTCAATCGGCCATTGCCATACGGCAGACTCACGGCCTGAAAGTCGCTCCCCTTCAGGTACGTGAACGTCCCCTGTCGTGACATCATGGGCACCTGTATCGTGCTGCCGTCCAACGGGTGAAACGGTAAGTCAGTCGTGCGGGCTGGGTCAAAGGGCACCGCCCAGGCGCCTTTAAAGTAAATTGCGTTGATCAGGTATAGCACCGTCTGTGGAGGTATGCGATCCACGATTTGGGCGATCTTGCCTTTGGTGTTCTGGCTTACCCAGTTGTTAATTGTTGCGGCGGCGCTTGGGTTGGTGAAGTCGAGCTCCTGCACCTGAGCATCGAAGTATTGTTGATCGCGTTGGACGAAGCTCGGATTAAGGTCGGTGCCCTGCCGCACCCATAATGAATTGGCTATGTCCAGTTGCACGGAGGGGTCCACATTCATGAGTGAGGCGCGCAACGCCGCATAAGCCGTATTGACGTCCTTCAAGCTCATGCCATTTAATTGCAGCGTTTGCGCCATGGCCTTTTGGGTCTCGCCGCTGGCGCCGTTATAGGTCATGGCCAGGGCGATGGCGATACTGGCCGGCGAGATGAAAGTGTTCTGCTCGCCATCCTGCTTAACGATCTGCTTCAACAGTGCGATGCCAAAGCGCGTATTCGCGTCAGATAACTCGTCGCGCACCAGTGTGTCCGTTTCTTTTGCCGTCATCGATCCCTTGGTGCCCTCCTGGGAGCTGGTAACGGTACTGCTTGCGGCAGGCGCAGGCGTCGTTGCGGGCAGCTCAGTTGGCGATGGAGTGTTCGATGCTTCTGGTGTAGCGGTCACGGCAACCGACGTGGGTTGTGTCGGCTTGATCGCTTGTATGGTGCTGGACGGGCTGGCGGACGCGGACGGCAGGGTGGGCTGCAGAGACGGCTTGAGGGCGCCACCGCAGCCTGACAGCACAAGAATGAATACACTTAACCAGCATAAAACCCTGCATTTCATGTCCTATCCTCCCGGTAATCGCATCGCGATTGGATTGCAGATTTTGTTTACAGGACGCCGCCGACTGTTCGGTTGTTCCACTGCTGCCTGGCAGCCCTTACAAAAGGAGCCAGGTTTCATTCGAAACCTGGCTCCTGATGGCGTACACTGTTCCGGCTAGTGAGTTAACTTACAATGTTTTGCTGATGAAGGCAGCCAGGTCTGCCACACGGCTCGAATAGCCCCACTCATTGTCATACCAGGCCACCACCTTCACCATA
>JAJYKL010000059.1 GCA_021788625.1 Chloroflexota bacterium | reverse complement strand
GCATCGTTCCGCCTCAACAGCGACTGGATGCCTGGGGTTACAAAGCGGTTTATAACCAGGCTCTGATGCAAATGGTTGGCGATCGGCTGGCACGGTTGGGTCGCGGCGAGCTTGATGCCACGGACTTTACAATGAAAAGTGTCGTGCTCTTCCTGAGAGCTCTGCATGATCGAGGCATGCTTCTGTACCTGGTCAGTGGAACCGATGAGGCGGACACCATCCATGAAGCCGAAGTATTGGGCTATGCCGGTTTGTTTGAAGGACGGATTCTAGGTGCCAAACCAGGCAGCCGTACCGATGCCAAGAATCAAGTTCTCTCAGAAATCCTGCAATCGATGCCTGCGGGCGAGCGATTTGTCGTTTTTGGAGACGGGCCGGTCGAGGTACGGCTCGCACGCCGCTACGGTGGATTAGCAATCGGAGTAGCCAGCAATGAAGAACGCCGCTTCGGCCTTAATCCAATAAAAAGGCGCCGGCTGATCCGTGCCGGCGCCCACTACATCACTCCAGATTTTACGCAGTGGCAGTATCTCGTGGCATTATTAACAGGTCAGAACCTGACATAGGTGCCACTGGGATTTGAATTGCCTCATGCTTGTGGCGGCGGGTAATTGCCCTCGCGACGCCATACATCGAGCATCAAGTCGTAACGGTTCAGGTGCATACCTGTATAAATACAGTTGGATGTGGAGAATATGTACCCTCCACCTGGCATGCCGCTGCGTAATGCATAACGGGCGCTCTCGCGGACCTGATCTTCATCACCGGTATCAAGAAGACCGCAGTTTACATTTCCAATCAGGCACACCTGGCTACCAAATCGGCGCTTCACCTCGGCAATGTCAACTCCAGCTTGCGGGTCGATGGAATGGAGTGCATGCGGGTTAGCCTGCACAAGTTGATCGATGATCGGCATGATATTACCATCCGTATGTTTAATGACATGAAAACCCATATCACGATAAGCCTGAATCAACTTGGCCAGGTAAGGCGTTACGAATTCAGAGAATAGATTGGGGCTGAGAAAAGGTCCCTTATTCAGGCAATAGTCCGAGCAAAGCGCGAAACCGTCAAGCCCGCCATGCTTGGCCATCACCTCGGCACGCCGGATGGCATGGTCCACCATCCGCTGTGCCTCTGCGTGAACACGTTCCGGTTCATCAGCCATGCGATATGAGAAGTCGTACATGTCATTACCACTGGGAACGCCAAAGGTGGCGTCTCCATGGCGCATCAGGAAATACTTATCGCCACTCATTTCCCGGATGGTATCCACACTACGCAAACACTCGTCGAGTGTATTGGGATTGTCGTGGATGAAGATTGCGCTGTGTTCATAACGCTCCGCCGTTTGGATGAAGGTACGGGCAATATCTTCGCGGTGGAGCTGTCTTTCCTTCTCCTCCATCTGGTCCCACTGCCCGAAGATGCGATGGGTAGGATGAACTTTGCCAAAGGCTTCCATGGTGAGGTAGAAAACCAGTTCAAAATGCGGAACCCGCCCGACTAATGGCTTGCGCTCCAGTGCGGTTATAAAACGTTCTCGCGGCGTTAAGGAACCGTCCTCAGCTTGGTTTCCATGTGGCGAATTATGCAGGTTAGGTTGTGTAGCACGAACAGAGACCATGGATCAACTCCCATCACTGATATGACTGCTAACCTGATCCCAACTGGCATATACCTGGCGTACATTGGCTGGTCTGGACCCGGCTCCGAATTCGCACTGTGCAATGCAACCACCGTCTCGCCACAGGTCACCATAGACTTTACGCACGGCTTCATTTACCTGCTCTGGCGTGGCATCGACCAGTAGATGCTGGCGATCCATTTCTCCCCAAAATGTAATCTTTCCAGCGAATGGTTTCAGGTTTTCGACTCCCATACAAAAGAGCTGTGAATTAACGGCATCAATGCCCATCTCAACGAGATCGGGGTAGATCGCCAGAATATGGCCATCGGAGTGCATGAACAGCTTCTTGCCATGACTATGCGCAATCTGCGCATACTCGACGTACATGGGTTTGAAATACTCACGCCATAGGTCCGGTTTTATCAGCAAGACACGCTGCGATCCCCAATCGTCCATGAAACGCACTGCATCCACATCCGTCTTGGCCCAGGTAGTCAGTAGCTCAGTGTAAAACTGATGCATACGACGCATAAAGGTGCGCATCGCCTTGGGAGGATCCATCAGGTCCATATAGAGGTTTACCGTGCCGCGAAGGAACTGGAGCTGTTCGAAGGGGCGTGGAGTGGGACCACCCAGCATAAACTTGTCTGACGCTGCGCACTCACGGTTGACTGCGTCGGGATCAATCGTCAGCCACTCGACGGGGAAGTGCACCTTGTCGACATCTTGATCCCAGTCTTTAATCAACGAGTCCTTCACCTCACCTATGACGCCAGCTTGAATGTTGACGAATGTGCATCCCCATTCGTCTGTATATTCACCCTTGATATACGGATCGCCGACTACTCGAGGTAACTCTCGTTCGTGACCGTTTGGACTCACCACATCAGGCGGAAACTCTCGCAGTATCTGAGCATACTCGTTCGGGTAGGTCCAGATGGCAAGGGGCAAGGTCCAAAGATCACGTGGCGCACGTGCAGGATTTTGAAAGTTAAGCGTCTGAAACACCAGCTCGCGTGAAGTTGCAGTCATCGTGGTTCTTAATCCCTTACACTTTTACATAAGACTATCGAACTGAGGAAAGGTGCAGATGTATCGGTTATTGGCACTCACTCGCATCAGCAAGATTTCCAGGTGCAGCTCCTAATTACCGGCTGCTGCTGCTACTGATGCGTTATAGTCATCGACAATCCGGCCAACCAGACGTATTCGCTCGATATCACCCTGTGATGACATTTCGTCGGAGATGCCTAACACCAGCTTCGGGGCGAAGAGCTTAATGACCTTTTCGGTTGATTCTGCCAGGGTGTCGGTGCTAAACGTTTGATCGAAGTAAATAGCTGGAATACCGTCGAGCAAAAAGATCTCATCGCCGAGGGCGTCTTTTACCTCCTCCAAATCAACGTCTCCTTGCGGCCAGGGGGTGATTGCCTCGATACCATCCAGTGCTGAAATGCGAGCATAGGGGAGTAGTGCCCGTACCCAACCGTCCCAATGCGAGCAAATCCATTTGCCACCTTTATGCAGCTTGTCACCTCGTTCCATGTAGGCTGGTAGTACGTATTTTTCATAGAGTTTCGGCGAGAGGCTGGAGCAATGCAGATTGTCACCGTAATTAATGATGCGTATGGGTGATGCGTTGATCACGTCAATCATACGCATATGGTTGCCATGTAAAGCCCGAAAGTAATCGGCAACCAAATCTTCCCATTCATATAAGGCGTAAACGGTGTGCTCCACTCCCATTGTGTTGATATACAGGTCCTGCACATTAATCCGCGGCATATACATGGTCGGCGCGCCCAATCGCCCCCATTCAGCATAGACTCGGTCAAAGACTGTCTGATCCCACGTCCAGGTGCTATTGTCCAGGAGCCAGGTGAAGAGACGCATGTCATCCTGCGTCTCGATCCACCACTTTTCCTCGATCAGGTACCAACTGTTTGGGGTAATGCGTACTTTCTCCGTGAGGGTGCCGTGGGGTGTCTCGATAACATGCGTGATATGCGTCGAATCACTCTGCACATCGTAGCGGCGCACTTTAGGATGGTCCACCTGCCGGAAGGCATCATTATAAAAGTACAACCGGTTTGAGCAACCCAGGTCACGATAGATAGCGGGCTCAGTCATCCCCGCATACTTGCCAGGTAGTGGTGTGTGCGTGAAGTAGCGGTCGGTGAACCATGCCAGGATGCGTGGTTGCCAGATGATCATACCGTTTGAATGTCCAAAGCACACGTCTTCGTGCAGGTTCCACAGGTCCAGGTTGATGTGATCGGTGGGGCGGCTCATAACAATTTCCTTCACAATCTTGATGCTAGAGCGTGTTCTTATTGCCTATGCGAACACTGCTTTTAGTGTATCCTAATCTTTGGCAATTATGAACCCGCATGCTGTGCTTGCGTTTCGCGCTCAAGTATCTCCCAAACCTTTGAGATATAAAAATGGTAGTTCTTCAGTGGCGTGCCATTTGGAATGCGGTGATCCAATCCGAGCAGGCATCCACCACTGCGGACCATGGGTGGCACTTTATATTCCAGTTCTGCCACTATTTCGTCTTGCTGGCGACGTAATACATGCTTGTCGAGGCCACCGACGAATGCCAGGCGTGTGCCATATTGAGCCCTCACCTTTACAATGTCCATACCTGCAGCCGGTTCCATAGGCAGCATGACGTTTATACCGCACTCCAATAAAGCTGGCAGGACGCTATCCACGTTGCCATCCGTATCAATGCTGAAGAGTCGAGTACCTCGTTCGGCCAGCATGTCCCATATATGCCGGTAATATGGCTTCATAAACATCAGGATATGCCTGGGGCCGATCAGTGGTCCGCTTTTACCGGCAAAATCCTCGTGCACGTTCAGCTGGTCCAGCTGCACTGTTCGAGTCACGCGGTCCAGCACGCGAAAGGCCATTTCGCCGATGGTGCCCAGCATGTCTTGAATCAGTTCAGGTTGCTCCACCAACGCCAAGCAGGCAGCTTCTTCCCCCATAAGCTGCCGGGGTTCGTCAAATCCTCCTGGAATACTGGCGCTGACCACCAGGCCATCTTTTCTTGCCTGCCTGGCTTCCTGTTCCCAGTGTGCGTCAAATCGATCTTCAGAAAACTGGTAGTGTGGCTTGATGCGAAGCCAATCGTCCATGGTATGTACTGGGTGGTCAAGAGGAAGCGGCAAGGTGGCTGAAGACTTAATCAGCTTGACGGTCCGGCCATAGGTATCCCGCGCCACCAAATAATCGTCCGTCTCTTCCAGGATGCATTCAGTCTCGCCACCAATCCAACCCGTGTTTACTGGCACGTTAGCCCACATAGGACGGCGATAGCGAAAGGCACTCATGTCCACCTCGCTTTCGGTCGCGCCTTGAGTACGCCACTCATCCTTTAGACCAACCAGTGGCCCGAATATCTCAGTAAACAGTGGCCGCAGGTTGGAACGGAACGTCATGTAATCCAGGTATTCCTCGCGACGCACTTCCATGCTGCGCTTTATGGCAAGCGTCTCGTGAATATCAGAAATACGGCGGGTTGGCATATGATATCTGTAAAGGTTCGCTGGATAAGCTGCTATAGACTACTCCACTGCCTCCACTTCCAGTGCTTCTTGCGGGAAACTCATTTCATCAACGAAGGCCTCCTGGAAACTTGGATCTTCATTTAGTGAGACGTGTTTAGTTTTCGACCGGATTGTCTGGTAAATGCTTTCGTCGTTGATAAACAATCCCAGCTTTGCCCCCAGGAGGGCGGTATTACCAGCAGGTTGCACGGTATCCAACGGGAACTTTAACAAGCCAATACGTTGCGCACTGCTGCGGCTGATGTAGTTTCCAAAGGCGCCTGCCAGATATAAATGGGTCAGGTCCTTTTCACTGGCACCCCATTGCTGCAGTATAAGGTGGATTCCTGCTGCAATGGCACCTTTAGCCAGCTGTAATTCACGAATGTCGGTCTGTGAAAGCGCAATGGGAGGGCATAATGACCAGGCTTTCTCTCCTCCAGCCAGTCTCTCGGTGCTTGTTAGTCTTCCACTGGGCAAAACGACACCCAGATCCAAACCGACGGCTACAGCGTCCACCAGCCCGCTGCCACAAATACCGAGTGGATCAGTATTGCCAAGCACGCGGCAATGAACCGATCCGCCGTTCAGGTAGACCTCGGAAATGGCACCTGTCGCCGCCCGCATACCCATCGAGATGCGCGCACCTTCAAAGGCGGGTCCAGCGGCCGTGGACGAACACAACATGCCATCACGGTTGCCGATCACAATCTCGCCATTTGTGCCCAGGTCAACCAGGCCAACTAAATCCTTGCTCTCGTGAATCCCAGTCGCCAGAACTCCGGCTGTGATGTCGCTCCCAACGAAACTGCCCAGGCAGGGTAGGAATCGCACTATGGCGCTCGAACTTATAGACCAGCCCAGATCAGATGCAAGGAAGGTCATCATGCCGTCCTGCCTGGGCTCGAATGGGTAGTGAGACATGGGTTCCAGGTCAATGCCGCAGAAGAGATGGTACATTACGGTATTGCCTACAATAGTCACTTCTTCAATATCAGTCGGGTTCACTTGCGCAGCAAAAACCAGATCGTTAATCAGCTTACCGATCTGGGTGCGGATGATATCTTCCAGCTTTTTCTGGCCTTTTTCTGCTACTGAAAACCCAACCCGGCTCATGACGTCGGCACCATACCGTGCCTGACCATTAAGTGCGGTGCGCACAGCCAGCACATGACTGGTTTGCAGGTCGAGCAGCTGTGCCACCAGGGTGGTTGTTCCCAGGTCAACGGCAACACCTAATCCAGGTCTGGGTGTAAAGGCGAACGTGGTATCGTTGGCCAGGATGGCGGCATCCCACTGGCGCAATTCGATCACCAGGTCATCGTTAAGAATCCCTTGACATGCCAGACGCCAGCCTTCCGCGAGTTCCAGCGGCTTTAGCAAGCGACGTTGTGCGTCATTGACCTCAACATTTCCCTGCAACACGCGCACCCTGCATCCACGACACCGTCCATGCCCGCCGCAGGGAAATTCCACCCCCTGCTCAAAGAGCAAATCGCGCAACGGTGTGCCCGCTGGGGCGGTCAATTCGACATTGGTCGGCTTTAAAACAATCTTATGAGACCTAAGTTCCTTCGAATCCATTCGGTTTTACCAACCCTCTGCAAATGTAGATTAATGTTCGATCGCATACCGCGAAAGGGCAAGCAGGTTTTGGGCGGGTGTATCTCGCGTCACCTCGCAACCTGCACCAACAATATAGTGCTCACCCGCTTCGGCATGGCACTTTTCAATAGCCTGATATACGACACGCGGCTTCGTATCACGCAGAACACGCACTGGATCGATATTACCCAGCAATACCTGTCTCGGGCTCATTTGTTCGCGCGCTTCGTGCACCGGCACTGGATAGTCCAGATCAATCAAATCACACCCCAGGCGACCCATTCCGTCTAGAATTCGGCGCGTATTACCGCAGATATGCAATCGAACGCGCCCGCCCATATCCTTGATGCCATCGACCAAACGTTTTTCATACGGCCACACAAATTCGTTATAAATCGATGGACCTACCAGCGATGCGGCGGCGTCACCAACGCCGATGATATCGGCACCCGCCTTAAGCTGTTCAGCAGCAAATGCCAACTCCATGCCAAGGACGTACTCAAACAGGTCTCGAACGAAAGATGGGTCGTCAATGTAATCGAGCATCAAGCTGTTGATACCGCGCAGATCGCTCCCCTCGGCGCATGGACCTTCCACCCAGCCTTCAATCCACTTATCTGCTCCCGCACGTTCGCGCAACAATCGCACGCCTTCCACCCGGTTCGACATTCGACGGCCCAGTCTTCCTTTTAATGTTGATAATGTACTCAACTTCGACTTATCGGCCAGCAGGGCGTGAGACTCGTCGATGGCAGGGGGCTGATCTGGATAGAACACCACCTGCGCACCACAGTCCGAAGCCTCGACAGCCGGGTCTGAGATCACACTGACATGATCCAGACCGAACGTCTCTGCCGTGTGCAACTGGCCTTCGACCAGTACATGGTAATCAGTCGCATAGTCCAGGTATCTGGTCTTCACCTGATCAGCAGCCAACATCATGGTGATAGCCATGTCTGGTAGATGGTCGAGCGGTTTTCCATCGAGGGCCGCCTGCACCCGCTCACGGCTGTTCATGCTGAGTAACTCCCCAGCTCCTTGGCCAGCGCCACGATACGTCGAAACGAGGAAAGACTGACGCTCGAGGGTACTGAGTGATCCGACGAAAAGATATATCCGCCGTTTTCTTTGACAACCGGGATGACACGACGCATTTCAGCTTCCAGCGCTTCCAGGTCATCATAGAGTACTGCATTGATACCGCCATGCAGCACCAAACGGTCGCCAAAACGCCGCTTCAGGTCGATTGGGTCCATCCCGGCCTTAACTTCCAACGGATTCAACGCATCAACGCCAATCTCCACAAGTTCTGGAACAAACGGGCGGACGTCACCACAGGAGTGCAGGTGCGCTTTAATTCCTTTCGCATGCGCCCACTCCACAGCACGTTTATGCACGGGCTTTACCAGTGCTCGATAGGTACGGACCGAAAAGAACTGATTGTGCTTATAACCCATGTCGTCGCACCAGAAGATGCTATCGAATGTATATCCGGCGTCCCATACCATGTCCAGCAATGCAAGATTCACATCCAGCATGGTATTGAATACGTCCGAGAGCCATTCTGGTTGTTCCACCAGGGCTAGCAGTACACGCTCGGTTCCGAGTGTCCAAGAATGGGTGACGTCAAAGCCAAACCACAAGTCACCGCGAATCCAGTCACCCCGCTTACGCCACATTTTGTAGTTGCGATCCAGTACCTGCCAGTTGATGCGATCGCGAGTGGGAACCATACGCGCTTTCGCCTCACGCCAGGCATCGGGACTGTTGATTCGGAAATCGAGAAATTGCGGAACACCGCCAGCATGACTCCAATCTTTCAGTGTTGCTCCCCAGGCAGTGGTATGTACACGGTATTCATTAGTCTGTTCCAAAACCTGGACCGGGTAGCGTGGGCTGGTGTCTACTCCAATTGAGCTGATATGGTCAAGGTCAAAATAGTCTCCAAAGCCAATATTGCTCGGCATCCCTTCAGCATGCCAGCGTTCGATGGTGGCAGCCCATGGATCATCCAGGACCGGGATGCGATCGGCATCCTGGTGCGCAAACATGCGTGCAATACGTTCATGTGTACTTAATGAATGCATGCCCTCACCTTACTTATACTGGCCATATTGCTTGACCGCCTCTACAAACGCCACCAGATTTTCCCACGGCACCTCAGGTTCCACCATATGTGTAGGAGCAATCAGCAAACCACCGTCTTTGCCTACTATCTGGCAACGGAGCTGGATATCACGCCGCACGTCATCAGGGGTGCCAAAAGGCAGCGTCGATTGAGTGCCTAATGTACCCCAAAACGAGAGTTGCTTTCCATACATCCGCTTAAGTGCAAACGGATCCATGCATTCCGGCTGGATGGGATTCAATATTTGCACACCGATTTCAATCAAATCGGGCACGATGGCAGTCGCATTGCCGTCGGTATGGTAAAAAATCAATACATCTTGATTAACGTGCCTGGCGGCAGCAAGTATGCGTGCCAGTCGTGGTTTTAGCCAGCGTCGCCACATGGGGACACTCATCAGCATTCCACGTTGTGTCGCCACGTCATCACCAAACATGATGACGTCGGGTTTCAATTCCGCAAAGCGCTCTGCTTGTATCACGCGTTTCTGGGTAATGCGATCCAGCAGGGCCGTGGCGAACTCGGGGTTGTCGACAAAATCCATGAGCAACAACTCCATGCTCCGCAGGTACCAGGCTTGTTCAAAAATCGTGCAAGCCATGCCTGCCATAACGGCCAGCCCCTGATCGTGGTAACGTGCGATAGCGCGTCTTGCTGACTCGTAGCGATACTCGGCTTCAATGTCAGGGAGCGGATACCCCAGAGCTTCTTCACGCGTGTGCAAGGCCAGCATCGGGTATACATACCCCTCCAGGTGCGAGTGGTACTGATCATGGCTCACTGTAGGTATATGTCCCTGTCCCCACTCGTCTACGTAAGCGTGTTCCGGGAGCGTTGATGGATCAAGGTAAGCCGTGTATTGGTTCAATTTTCGGGTCGGGCTAATACCCGTACCCCGAACATCGGCACCAAAGTACGCATCAGGATCATCTTGCCCTGTTCGGATCCTGAATTGATCCAACTGGTATGGCGAGAAGCCGAGTGCGAAGTCGAATGGCACCCGATCACATCTCTGGTGCCGCAAGGCTGCGTTTACTCGCTCGCGTGAATACATGAAATGACTCCGCCAACTGCCACGCTTTCGCTACCCAGGCTGTCAGGTGACCATATCGGCACGGATGATATCAGGTCCAAAGGTGGTAACTACCCTGTGTCCGGGAGGGACAGTTAGAAATTCGTGGTCGTCCCATGGAGGTCCATCCACCAGGCGCTGCAACATGGAGAGGTCACCTGGCACCTTTTCATATGACCAGCCTTTCTCCTCAGCCTCGCACCGGGTACGTTGCTCGAATAGGTCACCCGGTTCAATCCCCATGTGGATATAGGTGAATTGGCTGTAGTTTTTATAGCCATACAGTGTGTCATAGATGTAGCGACCATTCTCTTCACCGTACTTGGCCACCAATTCATCGTAGCTGCGGTCCATGCCAATCTGTCGTTGAATTGAGAGCTGACTCAACTCACCGGTATCATCTCCACGTTCGATCCAGCCCGACGTCTTGAAATAGGTACCCAGGTGGCTGTTAAAGTAATCCAGGTAGCGCTCTTTGCTGCCCAGGAACATGGTGATGCAATCATGCGCGCGCGGCAGGATCAACGGAATCGTGTGGGCTGTCAATCCCGCCAGGCCATTGTTACATAATCCATAACCAAATACGACGGCATCGTAGCGGCTCGGGTCTACCGCATCGAGCGTCGATTGAACTCGCGCAAGCATGCCAGCACAGCCAATATCATGTAGTCCCTTCGGTAAAAACTCAAGGTCGATGAAGTTTGGAGAACTGGCTACGCAGTAGCTGATTTCGCGGAAAAAGATTGAGCAGCTGATCACCTTCAAACGCAACGCAACACTCCTCCTCTGTCACCCAACATCACGGTGCTATGAGTTCATTCACCCTTATTCAGATGCTGAGCTATCTCTCGTATAAACTCTGGACTGCTTCCACAACACCCGCCAATGAAATTCGCGCCAGCTTTCACCAGATCCTGCGTATATGAGGAAAACTCCTGAGGTGTCATTTTATAGACGGCATGACCATTCACGACCTGTGGCAAGCCAGCGTTCGGCTTAATCCAGATTGGCTTTGCTGTCGCAGCTCGCAAGCGCGAGCAGACCGGAATGTAGCCTTCGATCCCCTGGCCGCAATTGGCTCCGATGACATCGGCGCCGGCCGCAGAGAGTTCCTCAGCCGCCTGTTCTGGTGTTACGCCCATCATCGTTCGGTCCTTGTTTTTCCCCGAGTCAAAGGACATACTGGCCACGACTGGCAGGCCTGTGGCTCGAGCCGCTGCGACGGCCAGCTTGGCTTCCTGCAAATCGCTCATGGTTTCGATGACGAAAGCTTCAGCGCCTCCATCCACGAGACCTCTTGCCTGTTCACTGAATGCCTGCGATAGCGCCTCTTCTGTTACATCGCCTGATAGCAGCATGGCGCCACTAGGACCGATCGACGCAAAAACCCGTGCTTTACCTTCGGCGGCTGCTCGCGATATCTGTGCACCAGCATTGTTAATGTCATAGGCACGCTCTCCATAACCATAACGTGCCAACATGATGCGACTGGCGCCAAAGGTGTTTGTCAGGATGACCCGACTCCCAGCTTCAACATATGAACGAGCCACCTGCGCAATCATTTCAGGGTGAGTAAGGTTCCAAACATCCGGACTCTCGCCAGGCTGCAGGCCTAACGATTGCAGATATACCCCCCAGGATCCATCTGTAAGGACTGGACCGCTATCAAGCAGCTCCGTAAGCAGTGCATTCATGAACGACTCAGTAAGCCCTAAAAGCCCTCCCCCAAATAGGGGGAGGGCATAATCATACTCTTTTTATGCATGGTGGTCCAAAAGACCACTTGCTCAAGTAATGGCCTTAGCCTGTTACTTGCTCACCAAACCGCGAGTAAGTGCCACAGCCGCGGAGGCATTATCGGCATAACCATCAGCCCCGATCTCGTCAGCATACTTTTGGGTTACAGGCGCTCCTCCGATGATAACCTTCACTCGGTCCCGTACCCCCGCCTCTTTAAGCCCCTCTATGGTAGTTTTCATACTGGGCATGGTGGTGGTTAGCAGCGCGGAAAGCGCCACTACATCAGCCCCGCGATCCTTGACCGCTGCCACAAACTTGTCTGGTGTAACGTCCACGCCCAGGTCGATGATCTCGAACCCGCCCCCTTCAAGCATTGCCGACACCAGGTTTTTGCCGATGTCATGCAGATCGCCTTTCACAGTCCCGATGGCTACCTTGCCAACAGGTTTAGCGCCTGTTGCCGTCAGGAGCGGCTTGAGGATTTCCAGTGCTCCTTTCATGGCACGTGCAGCGATCAACAGCTCCGGCACGAAGTATTCATTGATCTCAAAGCGCCGGCCCACCTCGTCCATAGCCGGGATCATGTACTTGTTTAGAATCTCCTGCGGATTCATTCCTTCCGCGACAGCACCCGTCGTCAAGGTCTTGGCCCTGCCGGCGTTGCCATCCACAATGGCGTCGTAGAGTTGCTTTAGGTCTTCCATAGGTTCGAACATGTCCTCCTAGACAGACTCGTGTATTGTGTTTCTCCTGTTAAATGGGCAATGCCCAGAGCACCTCACCCTAACCGATATCGGACCGGCACTTACCGTCCTGCTCGGATACCCGGCTCGTCGTTGCCTAATAGCCAAGCTGGCGCCCTATTTATACACTGTCTCAAGTAAACCATCGCTGCGTAGATTGTCAAGTGTCATGAAACGGCAGCCATACCTGCGTACGAAGAGCTTGATGACGCCACCTCAGGCAATCATGCTGTAGGCTGCATGACACCATACACCAGGTCGGCCCGGCAGCAAACGCTCAGTTTTTTTCTCCAACCTCCTCCGCGATCAGTACCAGTGCATGGGGATTGGTTACCGTCACCTGCTCCCGACCAATATCCACCAAACCAGCGCGTTGCCAGTCACTCAAAATTCGACTGACAGTATGAAGTGTCGTGCCACTTAACTCAGCCAGGTCTTGCCGTGAGAGTGGCATGTCGATGCGAATTCCGTTCTCAACCTTTAGGCCCACCTTGCTCACCAGACGCAGCACCGTGCGCGCCACACGGCGTTCAACTCGCTCTGACGCAAGCTCCCGAATATGATCGTGTGCCTCATGTAAACGGTGCACCAGAAGCTGGATCACCTGCATTGCCATAGGAGCGTGTTGGCTGATGAGGTCATTTAGGACTGAACCGGGTATCGTCATCACGCGTACATCATCAGACGCCTGGCACGTGCCGGGATATTCTTCGCCTTCCAATACAGCAATTACGCCGATCATGTCGCCGGGGGCGAAGACACTCAGTGCCACATCCTGTCCATCGAGAGTGTGTTGCATCAGACGTAACTGCCCGGAAAGTACGGCGTACACAGAATCGGCTCGATCTCCCTGGGTGAAGAGCAACTCACCACGCCTCAATTCGCGGAGGCGTGTGTGGCTCAGAAGTTGGTCGGATAACGCGGTGGGCAGCTCTGCCAACAAGGCAAACTGAGTCAGTGTGTGGCGCGTTACCGCATGAGAGGTCATGCTATTTGAGCCTGCGCAAAGATGAATGAATGACGTTGTGATAAGTTAGGCAGAGATTATATCCGGATTTACTCAGGTTACCCGGTATACTCAAAGGCAGGTGAATGGCACATGGTTAACATGAACACAACTGTTGACGATGCTCTGGCCGCACAACCGGGGTTAGTCAGCGTATTCATCAGGCATCGGATGATTTGTGTGGGATGCGCCATTGCCCATTTTCACACGCTACGCGAGGTAGCTGAGTTGTATGAGATCACACCAGACCAGTTTTACAAAGAGCTGGCTCGGGTTCTTGATCCAACGCCCTTGGCGCGAGTTTCCACTTCCAGCGATGTGGATCACACGTTACCAGGCACAGCCGCTTCCATCGATTGTGCTGCATCGAAAACCTAGAGTGAGGTGATTCACAGTGCATGCCTAAGTTGACTCGATGGTCCTTAAGGTCAGCTTTCATCTTCCTGATGCTTGGCAGCATCGGTGCCCTGCTCTACTGGACAAATGTGTTGTGGGAGTGGTTGCCTCTACTGGACGTCATCAGCCCAACATATCTCCACCTCATTGTAGTCGGTTGGTTGACGCAGTTCATCTTTGGAGTGATTTACTGGATGTTCCCTATTATCTCGAAGGTACATCCTCGTGGTGATACACGCGCTGCCTGGGCGATGTTTGTTTGCCTGAATGCAGGCCTGCTGGCGCGCATGGTGTTCGAACCTTGGCGAGCTTTCAGTCCCAATATCGTAAATGCATATGGTCTACTCCTGTCCGCGTGTCTGCAGGTGGCTGCGGCTGTTCTGTTCGTATGGGTCAGTTGGGACCGAGTTCGCGAGCGTGCCGGAACATAGTGTTCATATATTGCGTCATCTAAACCGCATCGAATATGGGCGAAGGTGAAGCATGTTACAGGGTGATACCAAATAAACTCAAGCACGGTTCAACTATGTCACCATCCAGCATCATACGTGATGTACCTGTAAAGCATGTCATGACAGGTGCCAATCCGAGGGAGACGGGGCTATGCCGCGTCTGAGTCGACTGTTTGTTCGGTTTGCATTGGTTTATCTGATCGTCGGCTTCATACTGGGTGGGCTGCTTCTCACAGCAAAAGCCGGACTGATCGACCAGCGAGTGTGGGGTTGGTTGTTACCACACGCCGATATCATGCTGGTAGGATGGTTGGTACAACTGGCCATGGGCGTTTCGTTTTGGATACTGCCGCGCATGCGTCGGGACTATCGCGGGCATGTAGTGCTTGCATGGACATCATTCGTCTTGCTCAATGGCGGTCTGATCGCGGGATCAGGTCTGACATTGGGTTCAATCTGGTTCCCTGGGAACTGGGTGTTGATAGTCTATGTGTCGGGATTAGTCACTCAAGGGCTTGCAGTATGCCTGTTCGCTGTGTATGCCTGGCCGCGTATCTTACCAACCATTACCGGCGCTGATGTCCGACGCCAGCAGCAGGCACAGCAGGTAAAGTTGCAGCGCAACAGGCCGCGTGGCTCACCGCCAGAGACTCGTCAGTAGAATACGGTGCGCGTTCGGTGGCGCGGTTTGGCCTGTTTATAAACCCTATCCTGACCCCGGTTCCAAAGCAAATAATCCAGCTGCATCGGTGCAATGGGGTGACCCGCATTCCTCAAATTGGTGGAAATCAGTTCTACAGCATGTAGAGCGCAAGCACGAATTTCCACTTCTTCTGGCGAGCCGGACTCAATAAGCTGCTCAGCATCGATGCGGCGTGCCAGTGATTCGTCATAGTGCAGCACTCCATCCAAACGCAGCACATGGGGTACCAGGTTGTCTGCGAACATGGTCAGACGTGGCAGATCGTCAAACTTACCCAAACCTGTATTTCCGAACGCTATTGCCAGGTCTGCTGCGGTGAGCTGTGCGCGCTTAAGAAATGGAATTGGAACGCCGTCATACAACTCCACATCATTAAAATATTTCATCGATGTCAGAAGCTGTGCCAACCGTGCAGCACTACCCGCAGCTGCTTCGAGTAGTACACGGAAGCTGCCCTGAAAGTGCTGGAGTAAATAGGTACCCAGATCATTCAGTGCTGTGGCGAAAAGCTGCATCAGCTCCATGACGGGTTCATTGGCGGAGTCCTGGTTAAAAATACGCTGGCAGTCCTTGTCCGTCAAATGGGTGAGGCAAAGCGCCGATGGCACTCCTTGAGCGATAAAGTAGTCATTTAGGCAACCGGCGACGGTAAAGTAACCCGACATACCCGGTCGTTTTCGCAGGTAGGGGAAATAACCAGAACCGAAGTTGATCGAATCAAGTGTAATGAAGAAAGCAGCCGTATCATCGCCGTGGTTCAAGTAGTGACAGCATGCGTCGTGTTGTGGCTGAGCGACCCGTTCCAGGGGCAGCGATACGGAATAGCGGGTGATCTGTTCGAAGTCAATGTGCACAAAGACTGCTTGCTCTGCCACGGCTTTGCATCCTTCACGCACCTGGTCGAGTAGGTCTGTCATGCTGCTATTGTGACACTTGATGGTACTCGATAGCACCCCACCAAGCCTGAATCGACCTGGGGCGTAAAGGCATCGGTCTCCTTTCATTTCCTGCCAACCGATATACACTTTGGGGGCTAAGGAAGGTTGGTAAATGGACTATCCAGAACTGCACTTCATGTCGAACCGGGAGGACATAGGTCGGGCTTTCCGTATTGCTCTTGGCGACCTATACAGCAACATTGCGCCATATCAGGATGGTCTCCTCGACAGGGCAGAGTCTGTGGTGCTGGCAGGTCTGGATTATGACGCTCCCTGGACACGTGATGCGGCAATCAATACCTGGAACGGTGCAGGATTGCTGGTGCCGGACGTGACTCGTACCACATTGCTTGCGGTTTTGCAACGGGATGCAGGCGAGGTGCTCATCGGCGGGCAATATTGGGATGCAATCATTTGGGCGATCGGAGCGATGGCGCAATATCTTTATTCAGGCGATAAGGTATTCCTATCACTTGCGCTGGACGCCGTAAGACATTCGCTTGCCAGACTCGAGCAAAATGAGTTTGAGCCTGCACTGGGATTGTTCCGTGGCCCGGCATGTTATGGCGATGGTATCGCTGCCTATCCAGAACCTTATAACCAGACCCAGGGCGATAGCTGTATTTTGGCTTGGCCTGCCTGCAATCCCGAAAGGCGTACTCAAACAGGCTATGGACTGCCCATGCATGCTCTGTCAACCAACTGCTTGTATTACGCCGCCTATGTGCTGGCGCAGCAGATGGCCGCAGAGTTGCATGAGTCACCTGACCCTATATGGAATCGCAAAGCTCAGGCCCTAAAAAACGCAATCAATCGGCATTTCTGGGTACCGGAGCTTGGTCGCTATCGCTATCTGGTGGACCCATTCGGCAATTGTGATTACACCGAGGCAATGGGGCAAAGTCTCGCCATTCTCTTTGGCATTGCTGAGGTTGCTCAGATAGAGTCGATTTTCAGTAATCAATATGTGGCGCCAGCGGGCGTGCCGTGTGTTTGGCCTAGCTTCCCGCGCTACACCAGTGTTGACGGGCAAACCTTCGGCCGACATAGCGGTACAGTATGGCCGCATATCCAGGCTCTCTGGGCTGACGCGGCTGCTTTATATGGCAAAGTGGATGTATTTGCCCACGAGCTGAATCAGCTGACAAAATACGCCAATCGTGATGTGCAGTTCGCCGAGCTCTACCACCCTATTACAGGCTTGTCCTACGGCGGTCTGCAAGAGCTGGGCAGCGAGCCACGACATTTGTGGGCTTCATGTTCACGGCAGACCTGGAGCGCAACGGGCTATTTACGTATGGTGCTGCGCGGACTGCTGGGAGTGCGCATAGAGCTGACTGGTGTTCAATTTGAGCCATTATTGCCACAGGGAGTGAACTACCTGTGCTTGCAACACCTGCCCTATCGCCGCATGAACCTCACAATAACTGTGGAAGGCACTGGTTCACATATTCAATCATGCCATGTGAATGGGCAATCACTCAGCAGAGCCTATATACCCGCCACACGTGAAGGAGAACAGCACGTTCACCTGGTTGTTGGCTAGCCGGGGTCCATCTGTCTGGCTTACCATGTGGCGAAATGCCAGCGAAACCGGCAAAACCAAACCCAAACTGGGCTCAGCATGCCACAATCATGTTCATGTATCAAGGAGTACAGGTATGAAAGCAATCATGGTCATGTTCGACTCTCTCAACCGGCGTATGCTGGAGCCTTATGGTGGCAACTGGGTACACACGCCGAATTTCTCACGCCTGGCACAGCATGCCGTCACCTTTGACACGAGCTATGTCGGCAGCATGCCTTGCATGCCCGCACGGCGTGAATTACACACCGGACGCTATAACTTCCTGCATCGCAGTTGGGGACCGCTCGAACCTTTTGATGATTCGATTCCGGAAATCCTTCGTGAACACGGTATTACGACTCATTTGATAAGCGATCACTACCACTATTGGGAGGATGGAGGGTGCGACTACCACACCCGCTACAGTTCCTGGGAGGTATCGCGAGGTCAGGAAGGTGATCCCTGGAAAGCCGACTTACGCCCCACCCCTCTCCCGGAGTTCCTGCATAATCCACGAGCTACCAAGTGGCTGCGGCAAGATTGGGTGAATCGTTCGTACATGGCGCGTGAAGAAGATCAGCCCCAGCCGAAGACGTTCGCCCTCGGCGAGCAATTTCTTCGTACCAATCATTCTCAAGACAACTGGTTCCTGACAATCGAGACATTCGATCCACACGAGCCCTACTTCTCATCACAGCGTTTTAAGGATCTATACCCGCACAACTATAACGGGCCGGTATTTGATTGGCCCAACTACTCACGAGTAACAGAGACGCCAGAGCAGGTTCAGCACATGCGATACATGAGTGCGGCTTTACACAGCATGTGTGACCATTATCTCGGTCGTGTGTTGGATTTGATGGACGAGTTAGCCCTGTGGGACGACACACTGCTTATTGTGAACACCGATCATGGATTCCTACTCGGGGAGCATGACTGGTGGGCCAAGTGCGTCCAGCCTTTCTATGATGAAGTGGCGCACACCCCATTTTTTATTTGGGATCCCCGTAACCGCAAGACAGGCGAACGACGCAGCAGTCTGGTTCAAACCATCGATATTGCACCCACGTTACTTCAATTCTTCGGTTTGCCAATTCCATCCGCCGTGCAAGGCAGATCCCTATCCCCAACTATCGAGCGCGACGAAGCGATTCATGAGGCGGGTCTTTTCGGACAGCATGGACAACACGTGAATGTCACGGACGGGCGCTATGTATATATGCGAGCACCGGTTCGACCCGACAATTCCCCGCTCTATGAATACACACTGATGCCAACACACATGCGTCACATATTCGACGTACGTGAGTTGCAGGACATACAGCTTCAGGAGCCATTTGGATTCACTAAAGGTTGCCGCACGATGAAGATTGCTGGACGTGCGTCAAGCGAATCTCATGCATTTGGAACACTTCTCTTTGATATGCTTGAAGACCCGCACCAGGAGCACCCCTTGCAGAATCCAGCTGTTGAAGCGACCATGATCGATCATCTGACCCGACTTATGCGTCAAACGGAAGCTCCCGGGGAACAATATGAGCGCCTGGGACTGGCACGGTAAGCCTATGCGTATTCTGTACCTGGATCTGGATACATTACGAGCCGACCACCTGGGTTGCTACGGTTACCCGCGCAACACATCGCCTTTCATCGATCAGATGGCACGCCAGGGTATCCGCTTCGATAACGTCTATTGCTCCGACGCACCGTGTCTGCCATCACGCTCCGCACTCATGTCGGGACGCTTCGGCATTCATACCGGTGTCGTCGGCCACGGAGGTTCGGCTGCGGATAGACGCCTGGACGGCCAATTCCGTGGGTTCCGCGACAGCCTGGATTACTCCAGCCTGCCCGCTCTTCTTCGTAGGGCGAAGCTGCGCACCGCAGTGGTCAGTCCCTTTGCAGAACGACATGGCGCCTGGTGGTTCTACGCCGGATATAACGAGGCATATAACACCGGCAGAGGAGGAATGGAGTCGGCTGAGGAAGTAACGCCGACCGTTCTGGACTGGTTAGCGCGGAACGCAAGCACCGATAACTGGTTTTTGCATGTGAATTACTGGGATGCCCACACCCCCTACCGGGCACCGCAAAGCTTCGGTAACCCCTTCCAAAACGATCCTATTCCGGCCTGGTTTACAGAAGACACATTGCGGCGTCACCGTGCAATGGTGGGACCCCACACAGCACGTGAAATAAGCATGTATGACAGCTCCACTTCGCCTGCCTATCCGCGCCACCCCGGCGAGCTGGCTACCATGACTGATGTGCGGCGGATGATCGATGGCTATGACTGCGGCATCCGATATATGGACATGCACATCGGTATGCTCCTGGACGCACTGGCTCACCAGGGCGTGCTGGACGATGTGATTGTGATCATCAGTGCCGATCATGGCGAAAATCAGGGCGAATTGGGCATCTATGGAGAACACGCCACGGCAGATCACGCCACCTGCCATATTCCACTCATCGTGCGATGGCCGGGTAAACCAAATGGACTGGTTGACACTGCATTGCATTACCAGCTTGACCTGCCACCTACTCTGGCTGAATTGCTAGGTGAACCTGCTCCGCCATTATGGGATGGACACAGTTTCGCGCCATCATTTGAGGGTCTGACGGCTGGACGTGAACACCTGGTAGTAAGTCAATGTGCGCACGTATGCCAGCGCAGTGTACGTTTCGGAACGTGGTTATACATGCGTACCTATCACGATGGGTTTCATCTATTTCCCCAAGAGATGCTTTATGATCTCTCCGCGGATCCCTATGAAGAGCATAATCTGGCCGAACAGCGCCTGGATTTATGCCGGGAAGGTGCGCACCGGTTAATGGATTGGCACGATGCCATGATGGCTGGTATGCCTCAGGCCTATGACGTCGATCCACTGTGGACCGTGATAAAAGAAGGCGGCCCCGAACATGCGCGTGGCCGTTTGCGCGAGTACTGTAAACGGTTGGAGCAAACAGAGCGTGGCTGGGCAGTACCGGAACTAAAGCGGCGTCACCCACGTGAGCTAATAGGCCTTTAACGCGTCTTTGCCGCCTGCATTAGTTAATCTATTTGGAGGAGTAATCAATGCAGCAATACTCGCCAATGCACGTCACAGATCTGCGTTGTGAGTATACCGAGAACCCACTTGGTCTTGATGTCAGGCAACCTCAATTTTCATGGCGCCTTCACGATCACCGGCGCAACCAGGATTCGTCGGCATATCATATTCTGGTTTCCTCCAACCCAGAAGAGCTACGCAATAATCAAGGCACCAAATGGGACAGTGGCAAAGTCACATCCAATGCTCAGATGAGCGTTTGCTATGAAGGATTGTCATTAACGAGCACGGAGCGCTGCTACTGGAAGGTGCGAGTGTGGGATCGTAATGGCGCGCCGACTGATTGGAGTGAGACAGCCTGGTTCGAGATGGGACTTTTGAATGCGGCCGACTGGATATCTGAATGGTATGGATATCCTGCTGGATACACTGGTCGTGCACTCTACTTCCGCACCTTTTATACCGTTAAGGCACCCTTTCACCGTGCACGAGCTTATGTGGCCGGACTGGGCTTATATGAGTTCTATGTAAACGGCGCCAAGGCAAACGATCACGTTCTGGAACCTGCTCAAACCGATTACTCAAAACGCGTGCTCTATACAACAATTGACATTGGACCTTACCTGCACCAGGGACGCAATGTATTGGGCGCCATAGTAGGGCATGGCTGGTATGGAGCTACTAAGCTGCGTGCACAGATTTATATCGATTACGAGGACGGCACGCGCGATGTACTGCGAATGGCGCGCACCGGCATGCGGAATCAGAGCGACTGGTCGGTCAATGTTGGACCCATCGTCAGTGACAGCATCTATGATGGCGAGGTTTATGACGCCCGGTTGGAGCTTCCTGGCTGGTGCGACCAGCAGATGGAAAATAACGCAGATCTCCAACGCAAATGGCTTGTGGCTGTGCCAGTGGACGGTCCAGCCGGGACAATGCAGGCGCAACCACTGGAGCCAATTCGTGTGGTGGATCACGTCGATGCAGTGGCGATGCATGAAGTGGTGCCAGGTGTTCACGTCTTTGACATGGGCCAGAACCTGGTGGGCTGGGTGCGTCTGCGCGTGAATGGAGAACGTAGTACGCCCGTGACACTGCGGTTTTCAGAGAATCTGGCTGATGATGGAACGGTGGATCAAGGTAACCTGCGCAACGCGCAGTGCAGCGATACATACATCCTGAAGGGCGGTGATTCCGAGGAGTGGGAACCGCGCTTCACATACCATGGTTTCCGTTACGTGCAGGTGGAGGGGTACCCAGGCACACCAGGATTGGACTCAATCCTTGGCTGTGTAGTGCACTCCGACATTGCCTCGCGCGGGCAGTTCGAGTGCTCAAACGATTTACTCAACCGCTTGCAACGTGCCGTATTGTGGACTGAGTCGGGTAATCTGCATGGATTGCCAACCGACTGCCCACAGCGAGACGAGCGCATGGGTTGGTTGAATGACATGACGGTGCGTGCAGAGGAGGCGCATTACAACTTCGATTTAAACCGCCTGCATGCCAAATGGATCAGGGACATCCATGACGAACAGGACCTGGTTAGCGGCGCCATCGCCGATACGGCACCCTTCCGTTTTGGCGCGCGTCCTGCCGACCCGGTGACGATGTGCTACCTGCTAGTGCCATGGATGCTCTATCAGCATTACGGAAACAGCGCGGTTATGATCGAACATTACGAAGCGCTCAAGGCCTGGGTCGATTACCTGACTACCCGCGCTAAAGAAGACATTGTCGACTATAGCTATTACGGTGACTGGTCTCCACCTGTCCATGAAGCCGTGCAAACCAGATACGGTGCTGGAGCCGTTTCGGCGAATACGCCTGGCACACTCATGTCCACCGGATACTATTACCTTGGCTGCAGGCTTATCAGCCTTATTGCAGGGGTATTGGGCATCGATGCAGATGTGGCGGCATATCGTACCAAGGCTGAGCATACCTACGCGGCATTTAACCGCACCTTCTGGGATGAAAGGAAGCAGGTGTATGGTTCCGGCAATCAGGCTTGTTGCTGTTTCCCCCTCTATATGGGCCTGGTTCCAGATGAACGACGTGCCCCAGTTTTGGAAGGCCTGCTGCATGACGTGCAGGCACATGACTTTCACCTGACCACCGGTAATCTGTGTTCCAAATACCTGCTGGAAGTGCTATCCGAGAATGGGCTTCACGACGTGGCTTATCGGATTGCGACGCAAACCAGTTATCCCAGTTGGGGATATATGTTGGCCAATGGAGCCACAACCATCTGGGAACGCTGGGAGCACACAAAAGAAACGAGTATGCATTCGAAGAACCACCCCATGATGGCCACCTTCAGTGCATGGTACTACCGCTATCTGGCAGGCATACGGTTAACACCCGATACAGTAGGTTTTTCGTCCTTCATAGTCCAACCTTACCTCGTTGATGAACTGAGTCATGTAACCGCACGCCTGGAGACAGTTCGGGGGATAGTTGAATCAGCCTGGAAGCGCGAAGGGGAAGGACTACATCTACATGTAAGCATCCCTATAAACAGTAACGCAACCATCGGGATTCCCATACCACATAGCCCGCACTTTACACTGTTCGAATCCGAGTGTCCCATCTGGCACAACCACGAACTCCTAACGTTACCTGAAGGATTACTCAAGGTGCGTGAAGATGGAGACTGGGTAATGGTTACTGCCGGTTCGGGAGTGTACGAGTTCGATACGCGCCTCGAGAGTTGATAGGCACCTGTCAACCATGCGAGACTATTCGACTAAGGCGAGACGCAGTTGGTCGAGTTCGTGTTGTGATAAACCTGACTGTAGCAGGTATTGGGATACACTGCCATAACGCTGGTCCAGATACTGCAATGTATGACGCATGGTGGCAGGCTGGCACAATAACAGGCGGTTATACCAGTCACCATCGTAGCCCATCAAGCGAGCCTGCTCACGTAACTCGTCGAATAATTCCTCCAGATACTGTGCGCTGAGCATGTAGTCGTCAACAATAGTGTCTTGTGGAACGTCTAGTCCACCCAGAACCAATGCCGCAATCAGACCTGTACGGTCTTTACCAGCTGTGCAATGAAAGAGTGCAGGCAGCGCATCCGGTAGCAGGAAGACCCGCAAGGATTTAATTATCTGCGCCTGACGATAGTCGAGAATGAGACGGTATAGATGTTCTAAATCATCTGGAACGATGGGGAGCGTATCGTCTCCATTGAGCTCGTATAGTGGAAGGTGCAGGTAGTGAATCTTTGGATGCTTGGCGATGACGTCTGGTTCGGTCTCAACTTCCGGTGCATAGCGTAAGTCAAGCACGGTGCGCACACCATAATCAATCAGTGCCTGTATACCATCGGCTGAGATGCGGTCCAGCTTGTCGCCGCGCAGCAGCATGTGCCAACGCGTGACATGTCCATCCAGCGTTGCATATCCCCCCAGGTCGCGAATGTTATACGTTCCCGGGATATTCAACTTATGCTGCGATGCCTCTTGTTCGTTTATAAACATAGGACGCTATTGTATGCGTGGCTAAATGAGATTGTGTATAAACGAATACTCGTTTGCGGTAGTAGGGGTACACTCACCTCAAACTCTATGACTGGAAAAGGTACCAATTCATGAAGCACCCTAACCTTGTATTGGTTTTCGCTGACCAGTGGCGATACCAGGCCTCTGGATTTGGCGGTGATGCAAATGTGCGTACTCCCAATGTGGATCGGTTGTCTGGTGTCAGCCTGAGTTTTACAACTGCGGTCTCAGGATGCCCGGTATGCAGCCCAGCGCGCGCATCACTCCTTACCGGCCAATATCCTGATGAACACGGTGTTTTCGTAAATGACGTGTGCCTGGGTTCTCAAGCTGTGTCTCTGGCAGATGCTTATAAAAACGCCGGCTACGACACAGCGTACATCGGTAAGTGGCATCTGGACGGTCACGGTCGATCGAACTATATTCCCTCGGGACGGCGACATGGTTTCGACTTCTGGCAAGTTTTGGAATGCACACACGACTACAACCATTCGTTCTACTATGCAGGCGAAGACGCGACGAGGCGCATCTGGCCGGGTTATGATGCCGAAGCTCAGACTCGCCAGGCTCAACAATATATTCACGAACACGCGCAAGGCAAGCCATTTTGTCTGGTTCTGTCATGGGGCCCGCCGCACAACCCATATGATTCTGCTCCCGAACGGTATGCTCGAATGTACGATCCATCGCGACTGACTTTGCGGCTTAATGTCCCTCTGGCTATCCACGAGCAAGCACGGCAAAACCTGGCTGGTTATTACGCGCATGTTTCAGCCCTGGACGCGCTCATTGGCGATCTGTGGCAAACCCTGCAAGCAGAACAAATCGCCGACGATACCCTATTCGTAATCTGGTCGGACCACGGTGATATGCTAGGCTCGCAGGGTCAGTGGCGCAAGCAACGCCCATGGGACGAGTCAATCCGTGTGCCGCTTCTTGTACACTATCCTGCGCTACTTGGCCAGCAGGGACGCAATCTAGACACGCCGATCAATACCCCCGACTTGATGCCGACAATATTGAGCCTGAGCGGCATCCCAATCCCCGCAACAGTCCGTGGAATGGATTACGCACCCCATCTGCTCGGTGAGGCGGCTGCTCCTGCTGACGCTGTACTGCTGGCGTGTTATCAGCCATTTGGAGAGTACACGCGCCAGGAACATGGAGGCCGGGAGTATCGAGGCTTGCGCTCACGACGCTATACCTATGCTCGTGATCTGAATGGTCCATGGCTTTTGTATGACGACAAAGCTGACCCTTATCAGATGCACAACCTCATCGCTGATCCACAGTATGCATCTCTGCAGCAGGACTTCGACAATCAGCTCACTAAACTGCTAAAACGATACAACGATGAGTTTCGACCTGGTCAGGACTACATCGAGCGATGGAACTACACAGTGGACGCAACAGGAACAGTACCCTACACTGAATAAAGATCAGGCGCCTCTGGCGTCAACCAGACCATTTGCCTTACTGTGGAGCATAAAATTCGCAAAACGCGTATAGGATCGTATGTATAGTTACCTTGTCGCTGTGTTTTAACCTTGGCTGAATGAATCCATGCAAGTCGGGTTACTAATTGCATAATCGTATAGTGCTGCCACTCATACCCGTGCTAAATGAGTATACGATGTGGCAATTCAGTATGCGATGGATACTCCATGAGTGATTCTTTTTCGACGACCAGCAAAATAAAAGTGGCTGTGATCACCGGTCATCATCCGTATGATGTGCCAGGTTTCACGGACCTCTTCAATAATCTACCGGATGTTGTCAGCTACATTCAGTCACTCGAAGACTTTGTGCAGGACGTTGGTCAGGCACGCGCCAGGTATGACGTGCTTGTGTTTTATAACTTCCACCAACAGACACCCGATCCGATGAAAGGCGAACTGGAGCAGCAGACATTTGATGCGCTGACCAGGTTGGGTGAAACAGCACAAGGTATCTTGGTGCTGCACCATGCGCTGGTGGCGTATGACCGGTGGGCTTTGTGGGACGACTTAAT
>JAJYKL010000058.1 GCA_021788625.1 Chloroflexota bacterium | reverse complement strand
CCAAAATCCGTAGTGTTATGTGCATATATAAACGTACATAAGTGAATAACACAGATACAGTGTGAACGGGTCATTGTGTATGTTTACAATCCACTTAAAATTCACTTAAATTCCAGCCATTGTGTGTGACGAGCTGCAACAATCTTCTATGGCGTCGTACGTTCAGTAACGCACCTTGCGTTTTTCACGTTAGTGATAGACGGGAGGTGGTCCATGCAACCACAATCGTTCACCTTGGCACCGTCCGGTTTAGCCGGACTGGTCCGCATATTCCTCTCCTTGTCTGTGCTGGCAACCATACCGGTCAACTATGCATAAGCCGCAGTAACCGACGCACCCCTGGGCAGCACGCGCTGCGTGAATCCAGGCGGCGGCAGCCCCTGTGCCTACTCGAGCATTCAGACGGCGATTGACGCCTCGTCGCCCGGCGACGTCGTCGACGTCTACGCTGGAACGTACAAAGAGCACATCACCATGAAGGAGGTATCACGGTGCAAGGCCAGGGTTGGCTCTCCACGATCATCGACGGCGGGTACACCGCCGACGTGCCCACATTCGCATTCCCGACGGGAGTCGGCGCGACGACCGTCCTGTCGGGAGTGCAGGTGACCGGCGGGGGGAACGGCAGCTCCTTTTCGGCGGTGAACGGTGGGGGATACGCACCGACTTCGCCTCCTCGAGGATCGTAAATACTTTCGTTTACAGCAACACCGGTTTTTATGGCGGCGGTCTCTACGTCTATAGTGGGGCGCCCGCCTTTACTAAAGTCCCGGCCTGGAATAACCGCGCTTCTCGGGGTGGCGGATTCTTTATCGACAACAATGCGTCAGTCACCCTTAGCAGTGACAACGCCGGTTTCGACGGAATAGTGGCGTTCAACTCGGTGAGCGAATGGGGTGGCGACATCTGCGTGGATGAACCAAGCGCGACTGTCAGCGGCTTGCGCCTGTATTGGAACACAGCCTATCAAAATGGGGGAGGCGTCTTCCTCAACTACCTCTACCCCTCGATCAAGGTCACCTTCCTGCTGAACGACATCAGCTTCAATACGGCGGTCATCGGCGTGGGCGGCGGCGTGGGCAGCCGGCATACCCAGAACCTGCTCATGGCACTCAACCTGATCAACGCCAATACCGCGGGCACCACTTACGCGAGCGGCTCTAGCGGCGGGGTCTACATGGAGAACTCCGCTGGCCTGCTCAGCTTGAACTATATCAACAATAACGTCGTAACTGGCACCAACGGCATTGGCGGGGGAGCCTACATCACAGGCACATCGGACGGGCTGGCGCTTGAGCACAACACGGTCCAGTCCAACTCGGCAACGTCTACGGGCGGTGGGCTGGAGCTGGCCATGGGTGCGGTGGCGCGGGTAGACGCCAACCTCATTGTCTCGAACACGGCACGGGCGGTGCCCGGCGTTTCGATTGATGAGGCCGGCGCGGTGACATTCACAAACAACATCGTGGCGCACAACATCGGCTGGCCAAGTTATCCCGGCGGGCTGCAGGTGTACGGTACGGCTGCGCGGGTTGTCAACAATACGATCGCCGATAACTCCCGGCTGGGCATTTACTTGCAGGATGTGAACGGCGCCGTCGTCGCCAACAACATCGTCTACGGGCATCTTACCGGAATAGACCTGGCCGATCAGCCGGCGTTCGTTTTAGACTACAACGACGTCTATGCCAACATCATCACCAGCACAAACTATGTCGGCGTGTCGCCGGGGTCGCATGATGTGTCGGTTGACCCGAGTTTCGTCGGCTCGGGCGACCTGTTTAGCTACTACCACCTGCAGCCCACGACACCTCTTATACCGACCAGTTCACCCGCCTGGGCACCTCCGGACGACATCGACGGTCAGGTGCGCGTCGCGTGCAACACTCCTGGGGCGGACCAGATCCCGTGCCGATACCTCGCCCTGCCGGAGGTACAGCGGTAAACCTCACAGGTCATGAAGTCGTGCAAGGTTTTCACCTGAAGCCACTGACAGAACCGAAAAACCATCTCCAAAAGGGTTTAATGATCGGCGCGAGTCTGATGCCCCTGACTCGCGTATGGAACGCATGCATATCGACCTCCGTTGTGGACAATGGACTTCGGCAGTCGATCGGCTCATCGACTATACGATGGCAATCCCTGGCGGACTTCGCTTAGTGTTTGTCATGTCGCGTTAACGAGCTACGGCTTCGTGCGGAATCGACGCAAGGCTTGTACCAATGATATTTCACGATGCTACAGACCACCACCTGTACTAAACGGTTAGGAAATTGAGCAATGCTAAAACCGGCATCGGGGAATAGCAGACTAAATGTGGTGTGCGTAACGACCAGTCGACGGCCGGGTGTGTCATAATGCTGACGTGTGTTGACTGTTGCGGGAAGCAACAGGAAAGGAGCTCAGACGTGAGCAAGATACGTCACGTGTGGCATTTCGTGTTGGTCGTGTGTGTGAGTGTGTTGGCACTCGGCGCGGGATCAGGATTCAGTGCGCCGCATGAAGCCCAGGCCGAGATGGGACCCGGGCTGTCTCAACCGCCTTATCAGGACGACCGCAGCAACCCCTACGCGCTCATGGAGTCGTGGGCGAACGCGCTCAACCGCCGCGAGTACCTGCGTGCCTACTCGTACTGGGAGCCGGGTGCCGTACAACTACATAGTTACAATGTGTTTGAACAGGGGTACGCCAACACCCGCTACGTGCAGTTGACGATAGGAGCCATCACATATGGCGTGGGGGCGGGCAACGTGTATTACTCGGTGCCGGCGACGTTGGTGGTGCAGACGAACTCAGGTGCCACGCAAACCTTCGTGGGCTGCTACCAGTTGCACCTGGGCCAACCCGCGAACCAGGAAACACCACCCTTCCAGGGATTGGCCATCCAGTCGGCGAGCGTAAGGCAGGTTAGTAACGGTGCGAATACGGCATTCCTGATGGCGCAGGCCTGCACGGTGACGGGCAGCCAGCCCTATTCCAGGTCGCCGGCCGCGAACGAGAGCGACGTGAGCGAGGACCGTTACCTCGACAACCGCAGCACGGCGCGGGAGGTGATGCGCTCGTACATCAACGCCATCAACCGCCACGAGTATCTGCGCGCCTTTTCCTACTGGGATTCGCAGAACATGCAGTTGCCATCATTCCAGACGTATCAGCAGGGGTATGCCGACACACAGTCGGTGCAGTTGGCCTTCGGCGCAGTCACCAGTAGGGCCGGGGCGGGGCAGCTCTACTACAGCGTGCCCCTCACGTACGTCGCCCACACGTCGGGTGGGGGGATGCGTTATTACGTCGGCTGCTACGTCCTGCACCTGGCGCAGCCGGCGACTCAGGGCGTGCCGCCCTTCCAGCCGCTGGCGATCCTTTCTGCTGTTGTGCGGCAGGTGAGTAGCTCGCCGGACGTCAGCCAGGCCAGCCGTTATTGCCCGTAACTTTTTGCGAGTAAGTGAACCTCAAAGGTCTCCTAGACCTTTGAGGTTTCCTGCTACCGTCCGTTATCAGTGCCGTTATAGTGGTATTGTAGATATCTCGGCATCGCGGCGTCGCTGGTTGAAACTGCGAAACGGTACTGCCCGCTAACCATCTGTGCCGTTGGTCAAGTGCGGCACAAAGTCCTCTGCTTCGCATCGGAATGACACCTGCTGTCTTGGACTCTGGTACTTGGTCATTCGTTGTCCGTAGTCTGTCGCCCGTCACGCCCGCTCAGGCCGCACCCATGCACGCCGGACGCGCTCGGGCATGAGAGGCGCCAGGAGCAGGCGGTCGTCGGCCGAGAGCGCTCCGACGGCGAGCAGCGCCAGCACGTAGACTACGCACCCGGCCACCAGCCCTGCGACGAGCAGGCCCGCGTTGGCCAGCAGGTAGATGACTGTGGCCATGGCGGCCGTCGCGACAAGGGGCCGTCCAAGCACATTCAACCAGGGCACGCGCACGATATACCGTCGGACGTAAAAATAGAAGGCGGCTCCCTCCACGACCTCGGAGAAGATGGTCACCACGGCAGCCGCCTGGTAGGAGTAGAGCGGGATGAGGATCAGGTTGGCAATGACGTTGAACACCAGGCCAATGATGAAGGCGCGCGTCAACGCGCGCTGCTGGTTCACCGCGATCAGCGCGTAGTTCGTCACGCTGTTCACCCAGCCGAACGGGATGCTCCAGATCATGATGCTCAGCGCGATGGCGCCATGCGGTAAGAACTCCGTACCGCCCAGGAGCCCGATCATGAAGTACGCCAGCGCCGTGCTGAGCACCGCTAGCGGCAGCGCCATCATCACCAGCAGCTTAACGGAAAGGGTGTAGCTGCGTGCCATGGTGTTGTCGTCCTGGCGCGCCATGCGCGACATGGCCGGGAAGATCGACAGGGTAAAGAAGGCGGGGATGACGTTGAAGGCGTCCATGTACTTGTAAGCCGCCGTGTACCAGCCCACGACCGTTGAGCCACGCATCGCCTCCAGCAGGGGCACGTCCACCTTGAAAAACAGCGTGGACAACAGGTTGTTGAGCATCAGAGGGAACGACTCGCGCAGCATGCCTCGCCGCATGGCGGGGTCGCCCTCGGGCTGCGGCACGAAGAACATGCGCATCGTGCCGGCCAGCAGGATCGTGACCGTCACCAGGTTGGTGACAATGGATACGCCCGCCAGCCCGACGATGCCGAAGCCGGCTAACAGCGCCAGCGTGCCGAGACTCACTTTCACAAGCGAGCTGACAATGGTGAGTGCAGCGGGGAACTCAGCCTTTTCATGGGCGAAGAAGACGGCACTCAAACCTGTCGCCATACTGCTAATCATCTGGCTCACGGCCAGCAGGGCGATGGCGATGGCGGTGTCGTTGCTCATGCCGAAGGTATGACGCCAGACAACGATGACCACAGCCACTAACGGCGCTGAACCCAGCCCCAGCAGCAGGCGAAGAACGGACGTGTTGTAGAGGTACTTGTTCGCATGCTCTTTGTCGCGTGCCACCTCCCGCGTCAGGAACGTATTCAACCCGAAGTTCATCAGGATGTCGAACCAGCCAATGACGACGATGGCGAACGCGTAATTGCCCGCGCCGTTTGGCCCCAACACGCGCAACATCAGGATGGCAAAAGCGAAGTCGATCAGCCGACCAGCAAGGTTAAAGCTGGTGAGGACCAGGCTGTTTTTGGCCACGCGCCGTACGGGTGATGTGGCCAGACCTTCATGATAAAGCGAGCGCCACAGGTAAATACCGATGATCAGCAGCAAAGCAACCAGGGAGATGAATGATGCGAAGATTCCCAGTCGGAATGAATCTGGAAAATACTTAAAACGAACGGTATAACCGACCGGTTGCGAGGCTTGTGATGGTGCTATCTTTGTCGACCCGAATCCGGACACTTGTCCTTTCACTACCCCAGGCTTAGTTGCACTCCCAGAATCCGTAGAGCCAGGGACCTGCAGCTTTACAGCGCGGAAGTTGCCATCAGCCAGGCCGATCTCAACTTCATGTTCGTCCTTATCCGTGCCGCCCAACGGTCGTACCCAGGCTCGCCAACCAGGATAAAAGCTATCAGCTAAGACAAGCCAGCTGGTTTGAGTGATTTGTACGTCAACCCATACCTCGTCGTTCTTATACAGTGTGATGGTGGCTGGTGTATAGACTGCAGGGTGGGGAACGACACATCCTGTGTCGGTGATGCCACAGGTGGCATCAAGCATGACGTACTGCCGCGGGTCCATCGATTGCACGGCTTTACCGAAATCATGGGTAAGGAAAGCGCTGGTGGCGGGAAGAGTCCAGGCACGCGGCATGGCACGCTGATTTTGATAGATGCGGACGCCGCTATCTTCATAAACCTGCTTAAAGCCAGACACCTTAATCGTGAATGGCTGTTCAGTCATGACATACTTAACGCCTAATAAATCAAGCAGGGGTGACTGAAGACTATTTTCATGATACACGGGGGCGATACGGTTATAGAGTAGATCATTTTGCGACTCAATCAATTCCATGTAGCTCACATATTGGTGAGGGATGATTGAGTCGTACCCGCGGATGTCTTGAAGACCATAAAGCCAGGCTGAGTTGGCATTCAAGGGTTTGTTACTGCCAGGAGGCTCATAGGTGGTCAAGCGCCATAGACTCTTATCGCTTTGCAGAAACTGTAAGGCCGGAGGCGATACTTTCAGTAGCCTGGGATCGGCTGACGGATTGAAACCTACCCAAGCCAGGTTCAGGTCAATCGCCAGTAAGCCAATGACCAGCACGCTCCACAACACACGTGAGGTTAGTCGTCGAGCGAGCATCAACAGGACGCCTGACGCAGCCAGTAATACAGCGAATATGACGAGGTTGCGAGCTTCGTAACTAAAAAACGCTTCGGCAGTGGGAAACGCCTCGGGCGCTTTCGCCAAATGCGTATAGAGGCGAGTGATAATTGGATCGAAAAATCCCCAGGCCAGGCGTACAACGATCATGCAGCCTACGATAAGGGCGCTGATAATAATACAAACGACCGAGACCATTCTTAACCAGTCGCGGGAGCGCGGCGCGGACAACAATGAGGGCGAAATTCCAGTTATGGACTCAGCATGTCCAGGAGTCTGACCAGGGTTACGACCTTGCCTAAGTGATGTCTCCTCAATGCCTTGCCTGGAGAGGAGCCAATCCATGCCCATACCGGCCAACACAGCCAGGCAGAGTGTGAACGCATAGACCCAACGGAAGGGCGAATTTAGCTGGTTGATACCTGGTAGACCATAGAAGAGTATGGCGTACAGTGGAGTGCCGAACATGAAACCGACCGACAAAAGCCCGAGAACAATGAAAAAACCAGGGTGTCCAGCGAATTCGGGGGTAGTGTTTGCAGTTTTGGCGGGTTCCTCCAAATCGCCTGCATCTTGTCGCCGCTCCCGATGTTGTCGAACCAGATGATTCACGAAGCGCACGGTGGTGATGCCGGCCAGTATCAGAGTAATAATGCCAACGTATGCTCCACCTTCTACATAGTTTTTAATGCCCCAATCCGTATTACCGCTATGAGATCGTACAGGTTGAGTGCTCCATGAAAAGATGTCGAAATAGGTATGATGCGCCGGGTTGCCATAGAAGTTTGGCATGAGCCACAGTAAAATGTGGCGCAGCGGGAATCCATAAGACATCACCTGTGCAAGCGATGACCGAGCCGTGCGGAAGCTGGTTTGCACTACCTCATATAAGGGCAAGAGCTGAATGCCGGCGATTCCCGCACCCAGCACGGCCATCGCCGCCAGCCATATAGCCGGTCGAGTCACGGCAGAAAGGGAGGCTGGAAGAGAGGCAGAGAATGTGTCGGAAGGGAGAGAAGCATGTGCTCTGCCATGTCCCTGAATGGCTATCTGTACCAGGCGCCAAACGCAGTAAAACCCAACAATGAGCGCTGTATAGAGAGTGATCTCGATGTGCCCAGCCAGGATGTGCATGGCGATGGCAAGCGCCCCAACGAAAGCCCAGGGAGCACTGGCAGGCCTACCGCGTAAGAAGGGTTGTTGACGGATGACCAGCTCCGCCATAGCCAGTATCAACGGCAACCAGGCTGCCGCCGCAATGATCATGGGGAACACCACAGACACGATCATGAAACCACTGAGCTGATAGGTCACGCCAGCTAACGTCGCGCTGGCATTCCGAAAACCCAGGACGCGCATCAAAATGAATAGAAAGACCCCTGCCAAACCCAGGTTTAGCACGGTGAACCAGCCGTATGCTCGATCGAGAGGTAGCAGGTAGTACAGCAAGCTCAGCGGATAAAGGGCGGAGTGCTGGCCGGCTGCCAGAAATGGGATGCCTGCGAAAAGATAGGGATTCCAGAGTGGTATCTCACCCTGGTGAATGGAATCCAGAATGAAACGTTTCCAGGGATAGTTCTCCAGGATCAGGTCCGAGAGCAGTCCGTTCTGGGGAGTGCCAACACCCAAGCTAGCCGCTAATGAGTGGAAAGGTTGCCAGGCGAAGAGGTTGTCGACTGGGAGGAGCGTCGCACGGCCAACCGTCACCGATAAAAACAGCGAAAAGGGCAGCAACAACAGAAGCGCCACGCAAAGAGCCGTAGCGAAGCGATAACGAGCAATCATTGGGCAAATCTTACCCCATGCTCCGCCACTTCCCTGAAGGTGACAGGCGCGTATCACTATGCGGCTTTCCAGCCTGTCGATTCATTAACCTTAAAGGATTTATCCCAACCTTAAAAAAACCCTTGCGCTCATTTATCGACGAGGTATAATCCTACTGCACCACGACAGTAGAGGTAATAAGGATCTACTACTGGGCAGTCCATCTGCCCGCAAACACGATGAAGAGGACAGCGACCAAAAAAATCCTGTTGGTGCAGGGCGGCCTTGGGGACTCGGTCGGTCCTGTTTTGGAGCAGCATGGTTACCGCGTCGCGTGGGTTCGCTCGGCGAAGAATGCCATCGCCTTCTTCGAGAAAGACACTCCGGCTCTGGTCATCATTGATGTCCCGTCCGTAAAGGTCAGTGCGGAACGGCTATGCCTGAGCATCAGGCGCCTGCGCCAGGATGTGCCCGTCATCATGATTGGAGCTGAGCCTCATCTGAGCACCAATGGGAGTAGCGGCACACCAACTCCCCCCACCAGTCTGGTCACCCCCACCTGTGCCGACGCTTACCTGCAGCGTCCATTACAACTGCGCCGTTTGCTCTTGCGCGTGGACAAGATGATGCCCGAAGGGCAGGCACTGGAACTGCGCTGTGGCGATTTGGTGTTTCGTCCAGCCGAAGGTGTGTTACGCAAACGAGTCGATGAACTCTACTTGAACCCCAAGCTTTCCAAGCTCCTGCAGCTCTTTATGCAGCAACCTGGTGAAGTACTCACACGTAAGTTCCTGATGCAGCAGGTGTGGGATACTAGCTACCTTGGTGACACGCGTACCCTGGACGTGCACATACGCTGGTTACGCGAGGCGATTGAAGATGATCCCACTGACCCGATCTACTTACGGACCGTGCGACGCCAGGGTTACCGCTTTGAAACCCCCAGATTTCGCAAGAGCTAGCCAACGCAGGAAGCCTGGTCCACACCGGGCTGGCCACCATACAATCTTTTCCATGCATAAAGGCTGACTACAATTCATGAACATCATCGTGACGGGCTCGATTGCCTACGATTACCTTATGACCTTCCCAGGTTCTTTTACTGACCAGCTTATCCCTGATCAGTTGGCTCACGTCAGCTTAAGCTTCCTGGCAGATACGCTGGTACGCCGCCGCGGGGGCTGTGCCCCCAATATTGCCTACACGCTGGCATTGCTGGGTGAGCACCCTGCCATCATGGGTACGGCAGGTATCGATTTCGATGAATATAGCCACTGGTTGGAAGCAGCCGGTGTCGATACTTCTCATATCAAGCAGATACCAGGCGAGTTTACATCTTCATTCTTTTGCACCACCGACAGCCAAAACAACCAGATAGCGACTTTTTATACAGGTGCCATGAGCCATGCAGGGGAGCTTTCTTTTCGTGACACCTCAAAACCAGACCTGGTGATCATTTCACCTAATGATCCGGGTGCAATGGTACAGTACGCTCGTGAGTGCCGCGAACTGGGTATCCGGGCTATATACGACCCTGGCCAACAATGCGCTCGTTCCAATGGGGACGAACTGCGTGAAGGAATTGCTGGTGCAAGCGTATTGATCTGCAATGAGTATGAATTCGAGCTGATTCGTGCCAAGACTGGTCTGGGTGAAAGTGATATCCTGGCGCACGCCGAAGCACTGGTCATCACACGCGGGGCTTCAGGTTCCAACCTCTATACACATGAAGGGCGTATTGATGTACCAGCTGTGCCCGAAGCTGCCATTGCCGACCCTACGGGGGTGGGTGATGCCTACCGGGGCGGCTTTATGAAAGGAATGGTTCATAATGCGTCGTGGCAGACGTGTGGGCGATTAGGCAGTGTGGCAGCTACGTACGCACTGGAGCACGTTGGGGGGCAAAGCCACACTTATACCTGGCAGGAATTTAAGACACGCTATGAGGCCAACTTTGGTAAGCTGGAAATAGACAACTGATTTACAAAGGATAGATCAAGATGATCGAACATGATGTGAAGGACCTGAACCTCGCGACAGCGGGTCGATACAAGATCGAATGGGCAGAAAGCCAGATGCCCGTTCTGCAGCTTATACGAGAACGTTTCAGCAAGGAGCGTCCGTTGGCGGGGTTGAAGATCTCAGCATGCCTGCACGTTACGAGCGAGACCGCAGCCCTTGCGCGCACCATGCAGGTGGGCGGCGCAGATCTGGTACTTTGCGCCAGCAACCCGTTAAGCACACAGGATGAAGTCGCAGCGTCTCTCGTCGCGAATGATGAGATCCCGGTATATGCCATCAAAGGCGAGGATAACGAGACTTACTATCGGCACCTTAATGCAGCATTGGATCATCATCCACATATGACCATGGACGACGGCTGTGACCTGGTGAGCGTGCTGCACAAGGAACGCAAGAATCAAATCAGTGAAGTGTTGGCTGGCACTGAGGAAACGACAACAGGTGTCATCCGTCTGCGAGCCATGGCGAAAGAGAAGGTGTTGCGTTATCCGGTTCTCGCCGTAAACGACTCCATGACCAAGCATTTCTTTGACAATCGCTATGGTACGGGTCAAAGCACAGTGGATGGCATCGTGCGCGCGACGAATATTCTGCTGGCCGGACGGACGTTCGTTGTCTGCGGGTACGGGTGGTGTGGGCGTGGTTTGGCTTCGCGCGCGCGCGGCATGGGAGCCCAGGTGGTCGTCACCGAGGTCGATCCTCTCAAAGCACTCGAAGCACTCATGGACGGATTCCAGGTATTGCCACTCAGCGAGGCAAGTAGCCACGGCGACATATTTGTCACTGTCACCGGTGACAAGAATGTCATTGACGCCTCACATATGCAGGCGATGAAGGATGGCGCAGTGCTGGCCAATTCGGGACACTTCAACTCCGAGATCAATATTCCCGCACTGGAGTCTATGTCGAAGGGTGAACCGCGGCAGATCCGCCCGTTCGTCCAGCAGTACACGCTAGAAAATGGCCGTCACCTGAACCTATTGGGGGAAGGGCGCCTGATCAACCTGGCCGCTGCAGAGGGCCATCCCGCTGCAGTAATGGACATGAGCTTTGCCAACCAGGCCCTGGGGCTGGAGTTCATGCGTGCCAACGCTAAAACACTGGAAAACGATGTCTATACGATTCCAGAAGCTATCGACCGCGAAATCGCGCGGCTGAAGCTGGATAGCATGGGTGTGAAGATCGACACGCTTACCAGTGAACAGGCTGCCTACCTGGCAAGCTGGCAGGAAGGCACATAGATATCAGGAAGCGTGCTCCGGTAGGGTAACCCATGAGGTTACCCTGCCTGCTGATCATTGATCGCAGGTTTCACCGCGGTGACATCGTAACGGGATACGCCAGCGAAGCAGCGCAGCGGGCTATACATCTTTGCATGATGTAAAGCCTTGAGTTGATGGGAGACCGACAGGCTTGCGAAGACAAAGGAATCCAGCCTACGTATTCAGACGCTGAGCTAGCTTGAGGAGCTGGTCTCTCAGGCGAGCAGGCAGGCGATCTCCAAACTGAGCGAAGAACTGCTCGATACTGAGCACTTCCTGCTTCCAAGCTTCGGCATCGACTCGCAGGATCGCTTCTACTGCCTCATGTGACCAATCCAGACCATCCATATCCAGGTCGTTCACCGAAGGTATATTGCCGATTGGTGTTGCTACGGCACTGGCCTTGCCCTCCAACCGTTCACAGATCCACTTCAGTACCCGGCTGTTGTCACCGTAGCCAGGCCACAACCATTTTCCGCTGGAACTCTTGCGGAACCAGTTAACATAGTAAATACGTGGCGCTTTATCGCCCAGCACATCCCCCATATCGAACCAATGCTGGAAGTAGTCGGCCATGTTATAGCCGCAGAAAGGAGTCATGGCAAATGGATCACGCCGTAGATTCCCCACTGCGCCAGTCGCAGCCGCCGTCGTCTCCGAGGCTGCCGTCGCTCCCATAAAGACACCATGGTCCCAGTCAATCGATTCTGTAACCAGTGGCACTACTCCGGCACGACGACCACCGAAGATAAAAATGTCAATCGGCACGCCTGCTGGATCCTCCCAATCTGGTGATAGTACAGGACATTCTGTCATGGCAGCCGTAAACCGGGCATTGGGATGTGCCGCCAGATCTTTATTCTCTGGAGTCCAGTCATGACCTTTCCAATCGATCAGATGACCTGGTGTGGAACCATTTATACCCTCCCACCATACATCACCATCATCCGTCAAGGCGCAGTTCGTGAAGATGGCATTGCGGCGCACGGTGTCCATTGCCGCTGGATTGGTAGCGTATGACGTGCCTGGCGCGACGCCAAAGAAACCCGCTTCGGGGTTGATAGCCCACAGACGTCCGTCCTTGCCTGCCATCATCCAGGCAATATCGTCGCCAAGGCATTCAGCTTTCCAGCCAGGCAGGGTTGGCTCGATCATCGCCAGATTCGTCTTCCCGCAGGCAGATGGGAATGCAGCTGCGATATGAAAACGCCTTCCCTGTGGATTGGTAAGGCGCAGGATGAGCATGTGTTCAGCCATCCAGCCTTCCTGCCGTGCTACATATGAGGCAATTCGCAGTGAAAGGCTTTTCTTCCCCAATAGTGCATTTCCACCATAACCAGAGCCATATGACCAGATTGTTCGTTCTTCGGGAAAGTGAGCAATGTATTTATGATCGGTGTCTGCACATGGCCACATCGGTGACGCCAGGCTGACATCCTGCTCGGAACCAACGGAATGTAACGCGGGATAGAATGTCCCCTCGGCTCCCAGGTGCTCGATCACGTCTTTCCCCATACGCGTCATAATACGCATGTTGCAAACCACATAGGGGCTATCGCTGATTTCTACGCCGATAATTGAAAAAGGCGAATCCAAAGGTCCCATCGAATACGGGATGACATACATCGTCCGTCCGCGCATACATCCATGAAACAGGTGGCGCAGGGTTGCCTTCAACTGATCGGGAGCGATCCAATTGTTGGTCGGACCCGCGTCGTCCTTATTCGGAGTGCTGATAAAAGTACGAGCTTCCACACGGGCGACGTCACTCGGGTCGGAACGAAACAAATACGAGTGCGGGCGTTTCTGAAGTGGTGTTGCCATGCCCGATTCAGTCATGTGCGCCATCAGGCTGTCGTATTCCTCATCGCTGCCATCACACCAGTGGATATCGTCGGGGGTGCACCACGCGGCGGTGTCGTGGACCCACTTTAGCAACGCACTATTTTCAACTTCATACGACATATACTCACCTCACCATGTACTACTATGACCTCGCGCCACGTCTGGTATGGTAAACATCAATGCCGCTGATGGGTCTGGGGGAGAACATCCCAATTTGACCTGGGAGCACCGATACAGCCCACCAACCGGATAACAGCATTGAATACTATTGGAATGGTATTGAAATGCCGTAAGATGTACTACGTGTGGATAAACAGCGTCGCGGCTGGTCATTCATCAGCGTGATACGCGGCTGATACCAGCCATATTACGCTGTCCAAGGTGCACTTCATGGATACACCCCGAAACATAGGCGCCTATTGTACATGCTTGCCAGAATACGAATACCACAGTCTGTGTCGATAGCCTGCCAGGGTGTGTCTTCTGCATTCCAAGTGGCCAGCACCGGCAAGTCGCGTTGTACGATGACCAGCTTGATAAAAACCAGGTTGGTAATTAAGTTAATCAATGGGAAGGATCTTATAACTTTCCCGGTTGGACGAGGCATCTCGTGGATGGATGCTGGTGGAATTCTAGAAAAGAGGCTTAATGTTCTTGACCTGGGCTTTGAGCTGATCAGATCGTCTCTTTCCCTTCTTCTCAATTGTTTTAACTTTGGGTCGATATTCCTGGGGGTCAGGGGTTGGTTCTTTGAAGACGTCAGCCCAATTCACCACTTCGCGCGTGTCGCTCAGTGGTTTGGTATTCTCTTGGCGGCCTCTCGAGTTCAATCCGTCCATCCAGCGAATGAAATCACGGCTGGATTGCACGCGTACCCCACAACGGCGAGTGAAGTCTGCTACCGCGGCGTCGGAGGTGATCACGGTCAGTCCCTGTTTATCGCGCACCTCCCCTACAAGGGTGCGGATAATGTCGTCTGCTTGGTGACCGGGCTGGGCATAGATGACCGTCAGGGCGCCGTGCTGGCTCCTGCCATGGCCAATTGGTGGCGTAGTGTCAAATGGATTGGGGTCAAACACAACGGTAATGCGTTTATGTAATCGCTCAGCCAGTGCATGGAGAATAGCAGTCAACTTTTCCTCGTCATGTGGGTCGCTGAGTGACAGTCCCTTCATTTGTCCAATCAGATTGTGACCATCCACAAGGAAAGGCATGTCAATCACCTATAATGCTTAAGCGCGTCACGCAAACAATGCGTATGACGTTTAGGAATGGACGAATCTCGCATGGTACAAAGCAAAGACACGCGTATGGTCAGCGGTCAGAATCAGCCCGAAGATGATGTCGCGCTGGATAGGGCACTGCGACCACAAAACCTGGATGACCTGATCGGTCAGGACAGGATTCGCGATAATCTGCGTATTTTAATCCAGGCTTCCCGCACTCGTAGTGAGGCCCTTGACCATATTCTGCTATACGGGCCGCCCGGTCTAGGGAAAACGACGACAGCCATCGTGGTCGCACACGAAATGGGCGCAAACGTACGAATCACTTCCGGACCGGCTATTGAGCGGGCAGGTGATCTCGCGGCAATCCTGACGAATTTACGAAAGGGCGATATCCTATTCATTGATGAAATCCATCGGTTGAATCGGGCTGTCGAAGAGGTTCTGTACCCGGCGATGGAGGATTATGCACTGGACATCGTCATTGGGAAAGGGCCCAGCGCGCGCAGTGTCCGGTTGAAGCTACCACCCATAACAATCATTGGCGCCACAACGCGCCTGGCCTTGATGACAGCCCCCTTGCGCGCTCGCTTTGGTGCCCAGTTCCGAGTGGATTTTTATCCGCAGGAGGCGATCGAGCAAATCATCGCCCGCGCTGCGCGGTTACTGAGCACGCCTGTTGAACCTGCAGCACTGATCGATATTGCACGGCGCGCACGTGGTACGCCACGTGTTGCGCTGCGGTTGCTAAAGCGAGTTCGCGATTACGCGCAAGTGAAAGGCAACGGGCACATAACTCCTGCATTAGCGAGTGAAGCCCTGGTGTTGATGGATGTCGACCCGCTGGGTCTGGACGAGTTGGACCGCCGCGTGCTCAGCTCGATCATTCAGAAGTTTAACGGTGGTCCAGTGGGTCTGGAAACCATCGCCGCAAGTATCAGTGAGGAATCTGACACGATCATGGACGTCGTTGAACCATACCTCCTGCAACTTGGCTTTCTGGATCGCACACCGCGTGGACGAACTGCTACGCAGCGTGCATATGAGCATCTGCATATCCCCTACACGCCAACGATCCAACCGGGTTTGCTTTAAGAGGATCGGTAATGGAGTTTATGAGCGCATCTCGCCTTCGGTTGTGGCTGGTAGTAGTCATTGGTCTCGCGCTGGTCGCCTGTACACTTAAGATGCCAGCCACACCCATAGTCTCAAACACGCCCCTGGTGGTGCCCGTTACGCGGGCAACATACCAGTTGGTGCTGCCAAGTGTGCAAAATAACCCGCTGGATTCTACTAAATCAGCAAGTACCCTATCAGGAACCCCGGCAAGCCCAGGGTCAACTGCACCAGTACTAAATGTGACTAGTACATCCAATGTCGAGCCGCAAAGTACCTCTGCGCTTCCAACATCCTTATCCAGTAATACGCCTGGTCCATCACCTACGCTGTACCCGACGCCTACTCCTATCCCCTTACCAACATTGACTCCCAGCCCACCTGGGGTCCGGATCACATCGCCATCTACGTTTGTTCCAATTCGTGTACATACTCCCATCTATTTCGCCATTAACGCCAGCAGTTCTGATGGCCTGCAGACTATTGAGCTTGACATTAATGGCCAGGTTATTGCAAAGCACGATGCAGGTGGAGCAAAGGAATACAACTTTGTAGTAGGTTGGCAGTCAGACCAGGATGGTGACTTTACGGTCGTAGCAAAGGCAGTTGATGGAGCCGGCCAGGTGTACCAGTCAGCCCAGGCTATTCAGTCAGTGCGTGGGGCTGTTCAAACCGCCGCGAATGGCACTTCCGTGGCATACCCAATCGGATCTGTTGTCAACATTCCTGCTGGCACTTTCTATATGGGTAACGAAAGTGGTACGGCGGAAGAGAAACCTGTCCATCAGGTGCATCTTTCCAGTTTTCAGATCGATCGATATGAAGTGACCGTTGGCGAGTATCGTGATTTCGTAGCCAGTACAAAGCACCAGACGAGTGCAGAGGCAGCTAACGAGCCGATCACGCGAACCTGGCGCGTGGATGATATCCCCAGCCGGTGGGAGAACCCGGTGCGGTTCGTTTCGTGGTGGGACAGCGATGCATATTGCCGCTGGAAAGGCGGCCGCTTGCCCACCGAAGCGGAATGGGAATATGCTGCTCGCGGCACTGATGGCCGCCTGTATCCATGGGGTTTTGATTTCGACCCTTCCCGTGTGCCATCGGGAGACACGGCACCGGTTGGTTTCTATAATGGACCGAGCCCGTTTGGCGTATATGACATGTCGGGTAATGTATGGGAGTGGACCGACGACTGGTTCGACCCTACGTTCTATGGCTCCAGCCCGGTGGACAATCCGCACCCACCCAGAGTGACAGATCAGAAGACCATCCGTGGTGGAGGGTTTAATAGCACACCGCAGGATCTGATGGTCACTCGGCGCATCCACAACTTTCCGACCACCTACCATCCTGACGTTGGCTTTCGCTGCGTCTATGGAATCAAGTAGGCATACTCGGGCAATTGAGTAGGAACTACGAATCCATTGAAGATTCACTTTGAGGCTGGTAGAGGTGGTGCGCGGCGATGTATTCAATTACAGCATCAGGGATGGCGTAACGCAGAGGCAAACCGTCACGTATACGTCGCTGCAGATCGTGAGAAGCCAGATCAATCAATGGACTGTCGATCCAGCACACGCGGTCTCGGATGCCTGGTAAGTCGGTTTCAAGCGTTTCAAGATTTATTTGTACACCTGTTCGTGGTGCGACCGCCAGGCGCGTGAGCTGCAGCAATCGCATCGGTCTATACCAGTGACGTAATTCCGCCAGTGAGTCACCGCCTAGAATCAGGTACCAATCAACATCAGGATTTTGTGTCACCAATATCTCGAATAATGACGTGATGTAATGCGGAGTGGGGCGATTTACATCTGCCAGGGTGAGAGTGAAATGCTCATTGCCTTGAATCGCCAAACGGGTCATCTCTACACGTTGTGTGATTGGCGCTACGTGCACACTCATTTTATGCGGGGGGTGTCCCACCGGTGCGAACCAAACTGATTCCAGTGCAAGTTGCACGTAGGCCTGTTCGGCGATCATTAGATGACCTATGTGCGGAGGGTCAAACGTGCCGCCCAATAGACCAATTTTCATACATACGTTAGTTTAATGGACATGCTAGAATCCGCCAAAAGCACCGTGCGATGGCGGACTGTAGCGATACAGTCCAGCGAGTGACAAACCATGGCGGTTATAACGGTATCGAGACAACTGGGCAGTCTGGGACGAGAAGTAGGACGCCTGGTGGCTGATCAACTGGGATATCGTTTCACCTGGCGTGAAATGATCAACGAAGCTGCCCGGCGTGCCAGCACTCCCGAGGTCGCTTTGGCGACCATCGATGAACTCGATTTGCTGGGACTGGTTCCGTCGACACAAGCATGTAAAGCCTATTGCGATGCCATTCAGCAGGTCATGACCGAACTGGCTCGGGAGGGAAATGTCGTCATTGTTGGAAGGGCAGGGCAGATTGTCTTGCGTGATTATCCCGGTGTGCTCAGTATTCGCATTATTGCGCCTTACGAATTACGCGCCCAACGTACGGCTGCCCGACAAGGCATCACTCTCGAGGCAGCACGCTCGCAAGTAGAGGCGAGTGATAACCATCGCCGGGCATACTTGCAGCGCTTCTACCAGGCACAGTGGGATGACCCAATGCTCTATGACCTTGTGCTCAACACGGCGAAATTCACCGTTCAAGAGGCTGCCAACATCATTTGTCCACTCGCGCTCCAGTATTCCGCAGCTCGTACGTCAAATTCGTCACATACAGGAGGAGCGCGTTGAGTACTGACAGCGGACCTAAACCCAAATTCGTACATCCCGCTGAAGAAGTATTCGCACGAATCCTGGATTTCTATGGTATCGAATGGCAATATGAGCCACGGACTTTTCCGTTGAGGTGGGATGAGCAGGGGAACATCACCGAAGCGTTCAAACCTGACTTTTACCTGCCTCAGCAAAACCTGTATGTTGAATTGACTACGTTGCGTCCGCGCCTGAGCACTCACAAAAATCGCAAGTTGCGCCGATTACGGGAACTCTATCCAGACGTGCAGATCAAGCTATTCAAGCGTCGTGAGATGCGTGATTTGATGGTGAAATACGGACTGATCAGCGAGGCTCATACGATTCGTGGTGACGCGGCTCAACAAAGACCTGAACCTACGGCCAAGGAGAGTGGATGAATTCCAACCTGTCTGATTATCCAGAGCTAACCGCTAATATAAAGGAGATCGTGTTACCAGCCGACGCAATCCAGAAGCGTGTCTCTGAGCTAGGCACAGCGATCTCACATGATTATGCAGGGAAAAACCCATTGCTTGTTGGAGTATTAAAGGGTGTCTTGTTTTTCATGGCCGATCTACTACGCAGCGTGAAAATTCCCGTTGCGGTGGATTTCATCGCCATCTCCAGCTACTCGCCCGAATCGCGCAACCAGGGAATTGTTCACCTGGCGAAGGACCTTGAGACGCCGCTGGTTAACCGGCATGTGCTTTTTGTCGAAGATGTGATAGATACTGGACTAACACTGAACTATCTATTGCGTAACCTACGAGCTCGCCAACCTGCCAGCCTGGAAGTCTGTGTGCTGTTTAATAAACCCGAGCATCGCCTAATCGATATTCCCCTTAAGTACAAAGGATTCGATCTGCCAGATCGGTTTGTAGTGGGCTATGGCCTGGATTACCAGGAAAACTACCGCAACTTGCCGTTTGTAGGTCTGTTAAGACCGCAGGCATTCATAGAGTAGGAGTGGAAAAAATCGCAGGGGCTCCAAGTAACCTTTTAACGTCGCTCACCGTTTCGTTTGGCTTTTGCTCTTTCCCTATCCACTTATTCAGTATCAAGAGAACTACAATCGCCAATCTACTTCTTTCGAAACTCCGCTCAATTGTTTCAATGTCGTTATTTCTCTCGAAATTCCAACACTGTTACTTTTAAGCATCTACATCTCAAAAGTGTGTTTACCAGTGCCCAGTAGTAAAACTTCCAATAATCAGCCACTTGCGTGAGTAATTATTGTCGGTAAGGCTAATAAACCCTGATATTCCTCTCGGCAAGGTCGCTATCCAATTTCTTGAAGCTCCCTGCAACTCTAATTCTATGCTTTCAGATGGCTGGTGTCAATACCTCTGTTCAGGGTTTAGGTGCGCTAATATGTATCCCGACCTGGAGAATCCCGTTAAATATAACTGGATGCGTATAGCTATAACCTTGACTCAGGATGTTTGATGCAACTCAGGGCTCAAACTGCAAACTAGTACTTGCCTTTATGCGTCCAGCGAGAGATCATCTGGATTATTGAGTCAGCTTCTTCCACGCTGTTTGCGGCAATATGAAACATGGTTCCCTCTGGATCGAGACGGTCCATGAAGAGTGGAATCTCCCAGGGTTCTGCGGCGATGTACATACCCTTACCACTTGCTTGAATGCGCTGGTACACGTCCATCCACCGCGAAGCAGGTTTTGCGCCATCACCGAACACATATTGAATTGCATCCAGCTTGTCTATCTCGAGTAAGGTGTCCAGATGGCGCAGCGCTCCTGGCCCATCCAGGTGATAGATGGAACGATCCAGCCATTCAATCTCCGCCAACAGTTCCGGTAGAAAGAATTCCTTGTACATCGCCGTTGAAACCATTATGGAGAAATCGCTGGATGGGATGTAATAGCGCTGATTATCTACATAGAACGGCAGCCAACTGGTCGTAATGGTCTGCCCGGACTGACGAATCACCTGATCATTTATCTCGTAAAAGTCGAAGAAGGCCGTGTAGATGCGGTTCATCAATTCACGCACATGCTCGGGGTCTTGCACCAGGTCTATGGCGAATTGTTGGGGATCGCGGAATGATGCGGCCAGGTCTGCGCCTGGATGAATATCCGTAATGCCGACAACGAATTTTCCACGTCCGACCTCACACGCGCGCCGAGTCATTTCCAGTATGCAATGTAAATACACGTTCTGCGGATCCACACGCAGCTTCGGGATATCAGCCCAGTCGTGCAGGATGGGTACAGACCATGAACTGTCGTCGGTAAACTCCAGTTCAGCCCCGTAGCAGGCAGTAAGTAACTCGGGCCCCAGGTTGGGCATATACATGGGTAAACCATCGCCAGCCCAGTAGGTGTTCGCAGCACTCGTATCGGCGCACTCAACCTGATAGTCGATATCCATCCAACGTTCGCGTAGACTGGCATGATGTTTCTGGGGGCATGGTCTGGGATTGGGTTTAGGAGCTGTGAGCAAGATGGCTGGACGATCGATAATCGCCCGTTCCCACCACGCAGCCATGCGTTGCATGGCCTGTTCGGCATCGGGTTTGTAGGCAAAGTGTAATTCGGACATGATTGTATCTTCTGAAGGTTGAATCACAGATAATACGGCAGGACAATCTAGGCATCCTGAGTAACGGGGTATCGACCATACTGCCGCCCCGCTTCATACATGGCCTGAAAGTGCGTTACCGGGGTGTTGGGTGCGCAGTTGTTGCCATCGTGCAGTATGAATCGACCGCCCTGCATAACACCTGACCTGCACAATTTACGCACCGCTTCTCGAATCGCCTCCACTGGCCCCATCTTTAGCTGATGCGGTGCGATGTTACCGACCAGGGTAACATCTTCTCCCAATTCTGCGCGTGCACGACCCATGTCGGTTGGAAAACCCAGATCAAAAGAAGCGATGTTCAATTCATCTCGTAGGAAACGCAAGTGGCGCTGAACATGGCCGCACAGGTGAATGCCGTTAGGTCCGCCCAGCGAGAAAGCTTGCAGCATTTTTCGATGATAGGGTAATACGAACTCCTTGTACATGGAAGTTGAGATGAGCTCGATGCTATCGTCGGCAAAGAACCAACCAGAGTTAGGGTACGTGCCACCATTAAATACAGTAATGGATTTTATACGAGCGATGATGCTATCGGTGATATATGAGAGCAAGTCGTGAACGTAATGTGGGTCCTCGTAAAAGTCTCGCGCGACTTCGCTGGCACCTCGTAAGTTACAGGCTACTGTTAGCGGTCCATCGGTGCCGCTTCCAAATACCCATGACTTGCCGACAGGTCGCCCGTCGTAGTCTTCATGACGCCGTTTATCCTCGAGAAACTGGTAATGTTCCATGGCCTGCGACATGATGCCACCAGTGAGTGGATCAGGTGGCACCATGTCATAGAGGTTGCGCTTATCTTCCTGCAGTATCGGCTGGATGAATGGCATGTCGTTTTCGGGATAAACAAACGGGCAACCAAACCAGGCCGCTTCATCGCAGTTTTGGTAATGGACGCCCACGCCATTCCATTCGTCCGGCAAGCCCATTTCCGCATCCTGTACTACATTGAGGCGTACCCACTTCTGAAATGCCAGTTCCACCGTCCAGCGTATCTCAGGATTCTCGAAATAGTCTTTCCATGTATAGCCCCATATATTCAACTCACGGTTCTGAATGACCATGCGTTCGTTCATTGAGAACTGCACCGGTGCACGGATGGGCTTATTCGCCTTATAGGCGGCCATCACCTGCTGTACCTCTGCATTGTGTCTGGAGTAGTCGTAAGGTGGCTGCAAATAACTATCACTTGTATTTGCCATGTTGTGCGAGTCGACCGTAATGATGTTTCACCTCCTGCTTAGCTGGTAAATGAACACTGGTATTTATCGCTGACTGGCTCGCTTTCTGCAAAGCGATCTCAACTCGAACTCACAGGACGCATAGTACAATGAATGGGCCATCAGCGTTAGTGAAGTTCTTTAATGTTGCCAACATGCCTGTACTTTGGGATACCGCACAACTGGGTGGAACAAAGCAATCGACTGGTGATACAACCTGGGCTCATGGTTATCGCCTTTCCGATAGATCTAGAAATGGGGTGTTGGTGGCGCTATGCGATAGCAGACTCCCAATCGGTGATGGTGCCAGTCCATGCGAAGTAGCAAGCTCCACGCTGGACACGTATTATTTCAATGTGACGAATCACCAGGGGGGTGACCCAGACCAGGTACTTACCGATGCTCTGGGACAGGCTGTTTTCATGGCACACTGTGATCCTGAGTATTGGCGAAATATCGTCTCGAAGGGACCCACGGCAATCATGGAGACCAGTGGTGACACCATGCGGCGACAGGATGCCATTTATTCAAACCGCCTGACCATGATCGCTGCTGTGGTCCACGGGGATACCCTTTCGGTGGCATACACGGGAGAGAACAGGCTATATCTGCTGCACGATGGTCAATTGGAGTCACTCACATCGGACTCACCTGAATCGGCGGGCATACGACACTTTACCAGGCGGCTTTCAAACGGTGACTCCGTGCTACTGTGCACACAAGGCTTTTACCATAGTGTGTATGAGGCACAGATACGGCATGTGCTTAATACTGAACACCAGCCTGGTCATGCCACCCGTGCATTATTGGCTGCAGTATCCGACACCAACCAATCAGGCGCTGTTGCCGTTGGGGTATTAACCTACCGTAACATCCTGGCCAGGACCATATTTCTTTCTGTTCTGGCGACCTTGGTTGTGATTGCCACGGTGTTCATCTTGGCGAGTGCTCTCACAATCAACCAATCCTCATTCAGTACCTGGTTGAGCAGGTTATTCTCGGCTGCCAGTCTACCGTCGCCTGTAACCAGTACCCCGATAGTGCCTACGGCAACACTTGTTACGCCCAGCCAAATGCCGCAGGTGACGCCCAAACCAACGTCGATACCTTCAGCTACGGCCATCCCGGCAACCAGGACCAATACTCCAACTGTTCAGCCTACCGATACTTCGACACCTACGGATACTCCTGAGCCAACGCCGACGAGTACGCCGACACCCACTCCAACGCTGACCGCGACACCGACCGTGCGGTATGTAATCATCCTGCCAACCCGCACGAGTTCACCGCTGCCTACTGCAACACTGGTGCCAAAGCCGCTCCCGACTTTTCCGCCAACGCTTACGCCCAAGCCACCACCTCCACCACCACCTAAACCGACGTCGCCGCCATCAACAGCTACATCACAACCAAAGCCAACGTCGCCACCGCCGCCTCCTACACCTGCGCCCACGGTATGTCCACCGGGTGCTGTATGCCACTAGGAACCATGACGGAGAGGAATGGTTTTTGGCATTAAGTGCGCTGGATACTTTTTCTGATATGAGGTGGATTATGACGGTTCAACGACTACACGGAAAAACCGTTCACTGGGTAGTGGTCACATTTTCTACGTTGGTAACTGTTTTCGGCGTTGCCCTGGCTTTAAGCATTGGAATGCATTCAATTGCCCTGGCAAACGCAAAACACACCCCAGCCACTTTTCCCGAATACCCGATTAGTGGTCGCGAAACCTATTTGAGTTCGGGAACAGTCGCAAGCATCCTGATCACACCGAATCTGACTGTTATTCCTGTCAGTACCACGCAGCTCTTTACTGCCACAGCCTATGATGATGCTGGAAACCCGCTGGCAGTTTCTGTTACCTGGTTGCCACCCAGTGGTGGCTCTATTGTTTCGAGCGGTGCCTACACGATGGTTTATCGGTCTGGAACAGCGGTGGGGTACTATGCAAACGCAGTACAGGCGGAATCGAATAGTATTATCGGTACTGCCACCGTGCGTGTGACAAGCGGTCCGCTGTATCGCATCTATATGGTACCCAGTTCATTTAGCGTGCTTGTAAGCAAAACTTATGCGCTCGTTGCGATTGGCTATGATTTTTGGAATAATGTCGTACCTCTAAGCCAGACTTCCTGGACGGTTAACAGCCTGGCTGGAAGTATCGTGATCAGTACGACGTCATCAGCGGTTTTTGGCGCCAGTACATTGGCACAGTACTTCTCCCAGGCAATTACAATTACGCAAGGAAGCATATTTGGAACTGCTAGCGTAAACATACTACCGGACGCACCCAGCCTCATCAGTATGGTGGCCATACCTGACCTGCTGCGCACTGACGGTGTCAGCACCAGCACAATCGCCATTAGTGTAACCGATCGTTATGGCAATTTAGTAGGACCTGGCACGCCGGTAAGCGTATCTACTGATTGCCCGGGCACCTGCACTTTGTCCATCGACTCCGGGTTCACCGATTCCAGTGGGTCATTCACTACATTGTTAACCAGCACAATGACCTCAATTACGCAGGATATTACCTCGGAGATCCATGTTACGGCTATGGTAGCAACTGCGTTATCTAGTTCGGGATACATCACGCATGAATTGGTGGTTTTAGGAGAATTCATTCCAGCACACGCCTATATCCCAATGCTGATCGACAACAGGTATCAAAACCACTCAGGGTGTTCAGCATTAAACATTACACCTCCAGTTACCATTAGCCAATCGACTGCCTATGATTGGAATATCTACAAGTTCACTGCTACCACTGCACGGTACAACTTTTACATAACCAACTATATGGTGGATGGCGAATTACGACTCTATCAAATTGAGGACGATGAATGCGCCATATCCAATACTATATATTTGGGGCTGATTACGAGTACGGCTATAACTAGCTCAACCATGTTCAGCTGGTCACCTGACGTAGCTCTTGTCCCGGATGCAAGCTATATGTTGGGTGTTTATAACGTAACGCATAGCGACTCGTTCTACACGGTATCCGTCTTTCCATATGCTAATCTGGTTAGTTTTTGGAATGGAGCACTGCTGCAAGGTGGTCAAAAAGCCAATATACCCGTCACGCCTTCAATCGTAGCTGATAACTTGGAAGTTGCGAGCTCGAAACGACGAAGGTTATAGTACCGTTTTTGGCTACTCAGCGCGTTATCTAGATTAGGGCCATCTTAATAAGGCTTGGATGAACAGCACAGTGAATCTCTGATTCAAGGCACTAAACCTGTGTGCAGGCGTGGCTGCCATCGCCTTTTTGCTTAGCCTGTCTAGTCAATTGCACTGCAGTCCGCAATGGTGAAAGTCTGTTGGCTCCGGACTGAATATCCGAATCAAATGGCAAGGGGTGTCAAGCCGCCAGCCTGCAGGTGAGGCGTGAATGAGAAGGCCACTTATCCAAGCCAAACGCGCCGTCCCTGGCACGAGCTACAGGCGTCAAGTATGGATCAGTGAATATGCTTATTCTGGCTATATCACAAAAGACCCGGGATTCATACCTGAATTCCGGATCTTTTATATTCATTTCAAGTCTCGTTCCAGCAGGTCCACTTCCTTCGCAACAGGTTGTTGTCCAGGCGTGACGCGCCAGCTTTTTATCTCATGAGGTTTGAAGCGTGCCTGCCAAGCAAAGTCCAGGTGTGGAAAACGCAGGGTAGCCAGGGTTGGTTGGCCAGATGTTTCATATCCACGCACGATCAAAGTGTCGGTATCTTCAGCCTTCTTGTAAGCACTGAGTAAGATGTTGTCAGGTTCTGCTTCAAGGAATGAAGCGGCCAGTGGCAACGTTCCGATGTGAGCTGCTTCATTTACCCATAGCGGACGCTCGTTTAGCTCCCAGGCGAGGCGCGGTATACCAGCAGCCTGCCACGACCCACGGTGTGGAACGAGTCGATAGTAAACCGTCTGCAAACCTTGATCCTGGTAAAGATATGGTTTATCGGCTGCCAGCTTGTAGGGTTGATGATGGGCATATACAGGGCTGCGCAGGATACTCAGGCGCATCTCAGCGCCCAATACGTCATATCCGTATTTAC
>JAJYKL010000178.1 GCA_021788625.1 Chloroflexota bacterium | reverse complement strand
GGATAACCTGGTGATGGTGTTCGGGCAGATGAACGAGCCAGCCGGAGTGCGCCTGCGCACGGCGCTGACCGGCGTGACGATGGCCGAGTACTTCCGCGACGAGGGCCGCGACGTGCTGCTATTCGTCGATAATATTTTCCGCTTCATCATGAGCGGCTCGGAAGTGTCCGCCTTGCTCGGGCGCATGCCCAGCGCCGTGGGATACCAGCCCACACTCGGGACCGACATGGGCGCACTGCAGGAACGCATCACCAGCACGAAGCGCGGTTCCATCACCTCCATGCAGGCCGTGTATGTGCCCGCCGATGACTACTCCGACCCGGCGCCCGTAGCCACCTTCGCCCACCTGGACTCCACCATCAACCTCGAGCGCTCCATCAATGAGAAGGGCATTTATCCCTCGGTGGACCCGCTGGCCAGCAGCAGTCGCATTCTGGACCCGAACGTCGTCGGGCCGGAACACTATGAGGTGGCGCGCGAGGTGCAGCGCACGCTCCAGCGCTACAAAGACCTGCAAGACATCATCGCGATCCTCGGAGTGGACGAACTGAGCGAAGATGATAAGATGACTGTTTCACGCGCGCGCAAAATTGAGCGCTTCCTGGGCCAGCCGATGTTCGTGGCCCGGCGTTTTACAGGTGTGGAGGGCCGCTACGTGAAAATCCGCGACACCGTGGATGGGTTCCGCCGTATCCTGAATGGTGAGCTCGACGCCGTGCCGGAGATTTATTTCTTTAATAAAGGTCCCATCGCCGATGTCGTCGAAGCGTATGAGAAGGATCGCAAGTAAACTCTGATTTGGGATGGAGCTGGAACTGGCCCATGCACAACCCATGCGATGACAGTCTAAAATCGGAATTCCTGGATCAAAGAATTAACTTATGCCGTTACATCTGGAAATTGTGACGAGTGATCGTACGGTGTTCGACGGCGAGGTGGACATGGTGACGGTGCCGGGTGGCGCCGGCGTGATGGGCATCCTGCCCCAGCACGCGCCTGTGCTCTCGACGCTGAAACCCGGCGAGCTGCGGGTGAAGCGGAACGATGAGATTCAGGAGTTCGCCATCGGCGGTGGCTTCATCGACATCCACAGCAATCGCGTCATCATCCTGGCTGACAGCGCCGAACGGGCCGAGGAGATCGACATCGCGCGCGCTGAGGCAGCGCGCCTGCGGGCGCAGGAGATGCTTAGGAATCCGCCGCCAGACAAGGAGGACCTGAGCCGGTGGGAAGGTGCGTACCGCCGGAGCGAAGTCCGCCTGCGAGTGGCTCAGCGCCGCCGCGGCAATCTGATTAAGGGAGAACAAGGAATGCCTGGAGGCAAGGCCGGGATTTAACCCCGGCTTTACCCCGGTCGGTACACATGGGTTTGCTAAGAGCAGAAATTGGGATTGACCTGGGTTCGGTCAATATTGTGATTTACCTGCGCGGTAGGGGCGTCGTGATTCAGGAACCCTCCGTCGTGGCGATCCTGTCGAGCGAGCAGCGCATCGTGGAAGTGGGCGAGGCGGCGCGCCAGATGTACGGCCGTACACCCGACGAGATCGAAGTGACCCGCCCCGTGCGCGACGGCGTGATCGCCGACTATCAGGTGACGCAGACGATGCTGCGCTACTTCGTGGACCGCGTGAAGCGGCTGAAGCCGCTGCCGCCGCGCATTGTCATCGGTGTGCCGTATGGCGTCACCAGCGTGGAGCGGCGTGCCGTGCGCGAGGCGGCCATCGAGGCCGGCGCAGGCGAAGCGTTTCTACTGCGTGAGCCGCTGGCGGCCGCACTGGGCGCCGGTCTGCCCGTGGACACGGCCACCGGCAACCTGGTGCTGGATCTGGGCGGCGGCACCGCCGAGGCAGCCGTCGTGTCGATGAACGGCATCGTGGTGGCTAATTCGGTGCGGGTGGGTGGCATCCGGCTGGATGAGTCGATCCAGAGCTTCATCCGCCGCAAGTACAACCTGGCGGTCGGCGAGCCCACGGCCGAAGACATCAAGATCAAGATCGGCAGCGCCCAGCCACTGGATAACGAGCTGGTGATGCAGGTGCAGGGGCGCGACCAGGTGTCGGGCCTGCCACGCACCATTGAGGTGACCTCGACGGAGGTGACCGAGGCGCTCGCAGAACCCCTGTTGCAGATCGCCGCCTGTGTGCGCGCCGTGCTGGAGAAGACACCTCCCGAACTGGCCTCTGACATCATCGACCGCGGCATGGCCATGACTGGAGGCACGGCGCTGCTGCGCAAACTGGATGAATACCTCTCGCGCGAGGTGGGCATCCCTGCCTATGTTGCCGACACCCCGATGGCCTGCGTGGCCCTGGGCACCGGACGCGCGCTGGAAAACATCGAGGTGCTCAAGCGCACGGAGTTCCTCTCGTAGATGATCCTGGCCTCCTCTTCTCCGCGACGCCGCGAGCTGCTGGCGAGGCTGGGTGTGCCCTACGTGGCGTTCTCGCCCGACGTGGATGAGCAGCCGTTGCCCGGCGAGACGCCGTTGCAGACCCAGCACCGCATCACGCTGGAGAAGGCGCGCGCCGCCGCGGCTGGGCCCGACGAGGTCGTCATCGCGGCCGATACGACTGTCCTGCTGGACAGCGAAATGCTCAACAAGCCCGCCGATGCGGGCGAGGCGTGGGCGATGCTGCGTGCTCTGCGTGGGCGCATGCACGAGGTGCAGTCGTGCGTCGTGATCAAGCAAGGCACGCATGAGGTGATGGAGGTCGTCTCATCGCTGGTGACCATGCGCGATTACAGCGACGAGGAGATCGCCGCCTATATCGCCACCGGCGACCCCTTCGACAAGGCCGGCTCCTACGCGGTGCAGCATCCCCTCTTCCAGCCTGTGGAGCGCATCGACGGCTGCCCGCTGAATGTGATGGGATTGCCGCTGTGCCGCTTGCGCGCCAACCTGCCGGTCTTGCCCGATCCCTCGCCGGTGTGCGAGCGCTTCTGGGGACGGCCGTGCCTGCCAGAACTGCTTTGAATTACGCTACAATTCTGCGCATGCTAGTGAAACTTCGAACCTGGGCGACACACCACCCCCGGCTCGCGGCATGGATCGCACTTGCCATTGGCATGGTGATCGTGCTGATTATTGCCGCGCGCGATGTTGGGCTGCTATGGAATCAGTGGCTGTTTCTGATCCTGGCGACCATCGGGCTGGCCGGCCTGTGCGTGTGGATCATCGGCTGGGAGGCCAACGACGAGGAAGAGGAAGCCACCGCGCCGCCCGAACAGAAAGGCCAGGAGCCCAAGCCCGACACCTCCACCCCCAAGCCCAGCGCCTGACGGATATCCAACGATCCCGCTCAGAATGGCTGTGCCGTAAAGAGCGTCAGCAGGAGTGCTGCGGTGGCCAGGAAGGCGAAGTTGCGCCGCGCGTCCAGTGGTGTGATGTCGTTCAGCGGAGGGGCATGGTGCACACCGCTGAGCAGCGCGAACACCATCCACACGAACCACGTCGGCGAGGTGGTGAACCCCAGAACAGCCATGATGGCGATCATGGCATAGCCGATCCACGTGGCCCAGCGCCGGCCCAACGCTGCGTAGGCGATGTGACCGCCGTCCAACTGGCCGACCGGCAGCAGGTTGATGGCGGTGATGATCAGGCCGAAGCGCGCAGCCAGCAGAACGGGGTTCATCAGGATGCCATTGGCCAACGCCTCGGGCCGGAACAGCGCGATCAGACCATCGGCCAGCAGGGAGCGGTTGAGCGGCGCAGGCAAGCTGCTGACCGTGCTGAGAAACAGGCCAACGATGAAGAGCGGGATGGCTACGAGCAGGCCGGCAATGGGCCCGCCGACCCCCACGTCAAATAGCGCGCGTTTGTTCTCCACCGTACCGCGCATTTGGATGAACGCGCCAAACGTGCCCAGCCCGAAGGGCGCCGGGATGAAATAGGGCAGAGTGACCGGCAGCCTGTGCCGGCGCGCCTGGATATAGTGACCCAGCTCATGCACGCCCAGGATGGAGAGCAGCGTCAGCGAGAACGGCACGCCGAACGACAGCAACATCTGCACGGGGGGTAACTGGGGGATGATGTGGTCGGTGCTCAGCCCGCTGGCATATTGCCCACCGAAATAGGTGGTGGTGGCAAGGGTCAGCAACAGGAGCAGCAGGTTGAGCCATTTGCGCTGTGCCAGTACTGCGTGCAGCGTCCCTTTAATTGCCACGACGATCTGATTCCCGCCGCCCTCATCTTCGCGCAGAAGAGGAATGTACCCCAGTTCCTGGAAGCGCGCCTTCAACGACTCGAAGGCATCCTCCGCTTCGACACGCAAATGGCCGGTGAAGGCGATTGCACGGCCCAGCGCGTCCACTTCGGCGTTCTCGACCGTCATCACGTCGGCAACGCTCACGCGCAGTTTACTTAGCTCTAGTTGGCTGTCTGCCTTCTCGACGGTATCGGGTGGCAGCATCTCCATCTCACTCTCACTCATTCATTCCCCGGTTTCAGTTTACTTGTGGGCAAATACAGTCCTGGCCGGCGCTCGTACTCCGTGGCGGCCCCACACCGCTATTCTAGCGCAACCGCGCCGGCAAGGTATATCATCCGCACCATGATCTTCCTGAAGCTGGGCGGCTCGCTGATCACCGACAAGACCCGTGACAATACTCCCCGCATGGATGTGCTCCACCACCTGGCTCGCGAGATTGCCACCTTCCAACACACAGACCGCCAGCCCTTGTTGATCGGCCACGGCAGCGGTTCCTTTGGGCACGCGGCAGCCCATCGCTACGGCACGCGCCAGGGAGTAGGCAGTGCCGAGGAATGGCGTGGCTTCGCCGAGGTATCCCTGGCGGCCGCACGGCTGAACCGTCTGGTCACCGACGCGCTGAGCGAGGTTGGTGTGTCTGTGATCTGCGCACCTCCCTCGGCCTCCGCCTGGTGCGAAGACGGGCGGCTCGCGGCACTGGACACACGATTGATCCAAACCGCGCTGGACCACGGCCTCACACCGCTGGTCATGGGCGACGTGGCACTCGATGCCGTGCGCGGCGGCACCATCGTCTCCACCGAAGAGGTGTTCGCGTACCTGGCGCAGGTGCTGCCCGTGTCGCGCATCCTGCTGGCAGGCGAGACGGAAGGCGTCTACCGCAGCCCGGACCAGCCAGAGGTGATCACACACATCACCCCGCAAAACTGGCCGCAGGTGCGCGGCGGGGTGAGCGAGGCGCGCGGTGCGGACGTGACAGGCGGGATGCTGGGCAAGGTGAGCGACATGCTCGCCCTGGTGCATACCTACCCGCGTGTGGCAGTGCGCATCTTCTCCGGGCTGGCAGAAGGCAATTTGACGCGCGCACTGCGGGGCGAGCCGATTGGCACATTGAT
>JAJYKL010000177.1 GCA_021788625.1 Chloroflexota bacterium | reverse complement strand
ACAGGAAGGCCAGAGGGTGGATCTGGTTTTTGACGGTTTGGATTGCGTTGCTGATGTATGGCTCAATGATGTGCATCTGGGTCATGCTGAAAACATGTTGGTTCCTCAGCGATTTGATGCGACGGCCGCGCTGGGCAGAGCTGCTGCAGAGGGACACGGCGAGCTGCGAGTGCGTATAAAGTCTGCTGTATTGGAAGGGCGCAAGACAGTTCCAGAACCACTCAACTCTGCCTTTGCCACCAACTGGGAGTCGCTCGGGGTTCGCAAAGCGCCACATATGTATGGCTGGGATATCATGCCGCGCATTGTATCGGCCGGTTTGTGGCGAGACGTACGACTCCAAATACTTGATGCCACGCACTGGCGAAGTGTGTATTGGGCGACATTGAAGGTGGATACGGAACGGCGCACTGCCACAGTGCTGGTGGACTGGGACTTTGTGACCCATCGCACGAACGTAGACGATCTGCATGTACGCGTACAGATCGGTGCTCAGGTGTTTAGCTATCCAGTATTGGGAACACATGGCCGGGCGCGCATCGTCCTGCAGGATGTCGATATGTGGTGGCCGCAAGGTTATGGACAGCCAGTACTCTATGATGCCGTCGTGGAACTAGTGGATGGCCAGGACCACACGCTCGATATACAGCGCTGCCGCATTGGACTGCGTACCATTGACCTTCATTACACCGACGTCACAACACCTGCAAAGCCTGGTGAGTTTGTTTTCGTTGTAAATGGAGAAAAGGTATTCGCAAAAGGTACAAACTGGGTACCGCTCGATGCTCTTCATTCACGTGACCGGCTTCATCTACCTGCAGCAATGGAGATGGTCCAGGACTTGAACTGTAATATGATTCGTTGTTGGGGAGGAAATGTATATGAAGATGACGCCTTCTTTGACCGGTGTGACGAGCTTGGAGTAATGGTGTGGCAGGATTTCGCCCTTGCCTGTGCGATATACCCACAAACCGACGAGTTTGCCACAGTTATTCAGTCCGAAGCGGAGCTTGTTGTCACGCGCCTGCGGAACCACGCGAGTTTGGCACTCTGGGCGGGTAATAATGAAATTGACGAGACATACGGGTGGTCGGGTTCAGGATTGGACCCTAATACGGACAGGCTCAGCCGAGAAGTGTTACCGTCGGTAATTCGCCGTCTGGATCCTCATCGGCCGTATTTGCCCAGCTCGCCATATCGCAGCCCGGCGTATGTTCAGGTGCAGCAAGAGATCAATCAGCATCCAGACCCATATAATGCTCAACCCGAGCAACATCTTTGGGGCCCACGAGATGACTACAAAGGGCCCTTCTATGTGAAATCATTGGCGCATTTTGCCAGTGAAATTGGTTATCATGGTTGCCCCGATCAACGGAGCCTGAGTGAGTTCGTTGATGGAGCGTATGTCTGGCCATGGCAGGACAATGATCAATGGACCACGCATAGTACCCGTCCTCACCCACTCATGACCGATTTCAACTACCGCATTGAGTTGATGAGTAAGCAGATCAAAGTCCTGTTTGATAGCGTGCCAACCTCACTGGATGAATATGTCCTCGCATCGCAAATCAGCCAGGCTGAAGCTGTTAAATTCTTCATCGAATGGTTTAGGCAGGCTAAGTGGCGACGTACAGGGATTTTATGGTGGAATCTCCGTGATGGCTGGCCTATTATTTCCGATGCAATTGTGGACTATTATGGTCGTAAGAAGCTTGCTTATGAGTACGTTAAGCGCGTGCAAGCAAATGTTTGCGTTATGGTTTCAGAGCCACAGAATGGTGTGTATGGTGTAGTCGCAGTGAACGACACATTGCACGATGAAACTGGTCACGTTAAGGTATGGGATGTCGATTCGCATGCTGTGATGTTGGATGTTGATTTTCATGTAAGTCAAAATGACAAATGCTTAGTCGGCGAAATCAGTGCTGGCCTTGGGCAGGGAATCTGGGTAATCGATTACACCTACCGCGACCAGGCAATGCGTAACCATTATCTATACGGATCGCGGCCCTTTAAACTTACGGACTATAGGCGCTGGTTAGCTGACCTGGATGTGCCGCCCGATGTGGGACCTACTGCGCGATAATACGAAGCAGCCCTATTGAGCCTTGTAAGCAACATTCGCTACGGACACATCATATAAGGCCATCCGAGTTTACCGGTAAATGTTATTTAGGAGGAATTAGCTAATGGAACAGCATACTCTTGGTAATACTGGACTTAAGGTGACGGCTTTAGGCTATGGTGCGATGGAGGTGCGGGGGAAGCGCGTGTGGAACGGCCGACCGGTAACAGAAGAACAGGTAAAAAGAATACTCAATGCGGTGCTGGATGCAGGGATCAACTTCATTGATACTTCCTTCGACTATGGCCGCAGTGAGGAGTTCATCGGTAAATATGTCAGTCACCGCAGAGGTGAGTTCTATCTTGCCACCAAGTGTGGATGCAGTTTCGTCGATAAAGGCGACTATGACGAGACTCCACATGTGTGGACACGTGAGAATCTACTTCACAATATTGAACACAGCCTGCGATTATTGAATACCGACTATGTGGACATCTGGCAATTGCACAATCCATCTGTCGAGCAGGTCAATGAAGAAGACCTGGTTCGGGTCATGGAACAGGTGCAACAGCAAGGTAAAGTGCGCTGGATTGGCATCTCGTCCACATTACCTCACATCAACACATACATTGAATGGCGTAAGTTCGCTACTTTTCAAATCCCCTACTCCGCACTGGAACGTCAACACGAAAGTGTAATTACCCAAGCTTCTCAGGCTGGTGCAGGTACTATTATCCGTGGTGGAGTAGCCCGCGGGGCGCCTGTTGAGTCTGGTTTGGGTAATAAGGATCGCTGGGCGATCTGGGAGAAGGCTGGATTGGATGAATTGCTGGCCTCTGGCGAAACACGCACCGGGTTCCTGCTGCGGTTTACGCTTTCACATCCTGACATGGACACTACCATCGTCGGTACTCTTACTCCTGAGCATCTTCAGGACAACTTACGGGCGGCAGCGGCTGGACCTTTGCCCGCCGACCTCTATAAAGAGGCAAAACGCAGGCTGGATGCCGTAGGAGAGAAGCCGGCCACCGCCTGAACCCGGCACGAGTAGGCGCCAGCGTAACGTCTTGTGTTTACTTGTGTATGCTTGTGTATGATTGGAAATTGGAATCACGCTATGTAGAGTCTGTTTACACAGACGCATAACGCAGTAAATCATAACTGGAGACATACACATGATCGTTACAACTGCCGAGTTATTTAAAGTCGCCTATGGCAAGTTTGCGATAGGTGCCTACAATATCAACAATATCGAGCAGGCTATTGGCCTCTACATTGGCAACCTCGATGCCAAAGCACCGTTCATCATCCAAATCTCCAAGGGTGCTCGGAAATACGCCGGCGTAAAAATGCTGGAGGGGGTTATCCGTGCCTGTGACGCAACCTTCCCCGAGGCGATTTATGCCGTACACCTGGATCATGGCGATGAGAAAACCTGCTTTGACTGTATTGACTCGGGTTTCTATTCATCCGTCATGATTGACGCATCCAGTGAGCCCTTTCAAAAAAACATCGAGATTACCAGGCGAATAGTCGATCGCGCTCACGCAAAAGGCATTAGTGTCGAAGCTGAGCTTGGTATGCTGGGTGGTGTCGAGGAACATGTCAAGGTGGAGGAGAAAGATGCTCGCCTGACTGACCCGGACGACGCCAAGATCTTCGTTGAGCGCACAGGTTGCGATAGTCTGGCCGTTGCCATAGGCACCAGTCACGGCGCCTATAAGTTCAAGGGATCACAGGGCTTGCACTTCGAAGTCATTGAAGCCATCCAGCAGCGTCTACCTGGTTTCCCCCTGGTGATGCATGGCTCCAGTTCAGTGCCGCAAGAAGAGGTGGCACGTATCAATGCGGCGGGCGGTAAACTGGACCCGTCTGCACGAGGCGTGAACGAAAATGAGTTTACACGAGCCGCTCAACTGGGCGTCACCAAAGTGAACATCGACACCGACGGCCGGCTCGTCTGGACACGCGTACATCGAGAGTTCTTCCGTGATCACCCAGAGAAGTTCGACTTCCGTGAACCGGGTGAGGTCTTCAAAAAGGAATATGCCGCCTTTATCGTGCACAAGTCGCAAAAACTCGGATCATCTGGCAAGCTTGACGAGGTGCGCATGACTCTAGGCGCCGGGCACTAGAGCGCGTCTCTTCACATACTTTGTCCTCGCTGCCGGGTGCCATAACTGATATGCACCCGGCAGTGCTTTAACAAGCCACATGCTCTGGGTATATGCTTTAGTGGACCGCACTCATTCCCCGTAATACTGAGCATCTGCCTCTACCATCCACCCGCACCTTGACACAGTGACACTCGCAATAGAGTGAGCAGCAGAGATCTTACCCGGCAGTAAATATAAGCGATTCGTCTAGAGTCAACTGTTTCTCTTAAGGTGTATTGCGGCTTACCCTGAGGTTCACGATATTCGGAACGAGAGACAAGTAGACGGTTGACACAAAATGCACAGTGCATTTGGTCTAGTCTTTCTTATATGCACATTACTTACATGTGTGTGGAGGTAAATGGATACAGTCTCTATTCTGCAGGTTTGGTTCGGAAGATGATGTCCCAAAGCGGCGAACTGACGCCATAACGCTGGTCAGGAGTTTTGAAATGATGGAGCATGTGGTAACGCTTAAGATATTTTAGCGCCTTGCCATGCATCGGCAGATGGTGAGTGGCGTAATGGGTCATATCGTAGGACAGGTAACCCAAAACAAAACCAGCGAAAAGTGGACTCACCCATTGCGGTAAACCGAAGATAATGCCAACGATCAGTTGGATTAATGCGAAGAAGATCAGTGCCATGGGAATACTGGCAGCAGGCGGCATAACCAGACGAGTCTTGCACTGTGGTTGCGCGTGGTGCACGCCATGCGCCATAAAGAATAATTTCTGAGCCCAAAGTTGATGTGGGTGATAGTGAAATACAAAGCGATGCATGACATATTCTGTAAAGGTCCAGATAAAAACGCCCACAGCAAGGCCACCCGGTATATACCATGCAGATGCACCGGGTACCACACGAACTATCGCGGCGAACAGAAAATAAAGCGCTACCGGTAACCAGATAACGACCACTACAGCAGGATGTACGTGTGTAAAAAACTCCAGAAAGTCAGACTTGAAAAGCCGAATCGGCTCATCACTGTGATTAATCTCCAGCTCGTTGATACTCTTTACCAAACCACACCTCCCACCTCAATTACAGATACCCCATCCCCTAACTATTTCGCCACCGAGTATACGTCCTGTTCGGAACCAGGTTCTACCGTGCATCCAGCATTCCATGCACTGTTTCGCGAGTTGGAGAA
>JAJYKL010000176.1 GCA_021788625.1 Chloroflexota bacterium | reverse complement strand
CGTCTCCGTGTTCTTGCGCTGGTCGAAGCCTCCCAAATGGAATACATATGAGTCCGGCAGCCCATAGCGCTCGTGTACGCGCTGCAGATCACTTTGTGGGACAGTCGGTGTGAAGGTGCTCGGAACAGCTAGTGGAATAGCTGACACACGCGCTTCTCGCACCGGCAACAGGCGCACGATGTCACGCCGGCTGAATTGGGAGTCGGTGAGGATGTGGGCTGTGTTGGCGCTGGCTGCACGCACCAGGCTGGTATACAGGCGCTGGAGCGGACCGCCTCGATATGCGGGAAGCGCCAGGGGGATCACATCGTGAATGGTCGCCACCACCGGGACTGCACACTGCAGGGGCGGAGCCCAGTATGGCACAAACGCGACATCGGCTTTCATCAGCGCTGCCACACTTGGGAAATGCCATTGCTCGAACCACACTTTGGCCAGATCGCTGCGCGAGCGCGGAGTCACCAGTTCGATCTGCAACGATGGATCTACTTTTCTGAGTGCTTCCACCAGTTGGTATGCGTACTGTCCGCTGCCTGTAGTGGATTGGTCGTAGAAGAAGGCGTTGAACGCGATGCGCATGTTTGACTATCCTGCCACAATCTTACCTGCATGCGTTCCATCACCCCTACCCTCACCTTCAGATAGGCATTTCCATTTGAATGCGAGGAATTATGGCAGAGCGATTATGCGACACCCCCATTTAATCCACATGCTGTTTGGCGCGCGCTAAGCTTGCCTGCCTCCCCGCCAGGCAGGTTTTGTACTGAAGTGCACCTGAGTCAAGCTGACCCGTGCCCCTGCGATACTTCCACGTCGTGGTCCTTAAAAAGCGGGCGCCAAGGACCACTGCCCTGGATGTAAGGCTGCATCAATGCACGTACAGCCTGTACGGTATGGTTCAGGTCGTGCGCTGCCCACTCCTGGAGCACCTGCTCCAAAGGTACGAGCCCATATTGAGGATGTTGTGCCGTGCGGCTCAAGTCTTCGGGTTTCACCCGGTTCAAGATGGCCAGACTCTCGGAGCGCAGTTGCTCGAATTCTGCCGCCATGTCCACCGGATCTGCGGCGGCTGGCTTGGCTCTTTCTCGAGCAGGGTTGAAAACTGGGAAATCCTGGCCTGACAGGAATGCCTGCAGCCGCGCTGGAAATACATTCCTCTCTGCATCGATCAGGTGTTGCAAACATCCCAGGGCAGACCATTCATTTGGCGCTGGAGCCTGCCTGAGCTGATCGCCTGGATATGAATCTACCAGGATTTGCCAGTGCTTTGGAGTCGAGATAAGAACGCTTTTTACCTGTGCTATCACCGTATCCATTTTCACCTGCCAGAATCAAACATACCTATTCGTGTCATTGATACGCCGTTGAGTATATGTGAGGACAGCTTTAGCCAGCATGTCCGTTAAGGTGGCTGGGCAAATGCCCGGCCTCATTTTGTAATGTAATAGGTACCTTTCTTCTCACCAATGCGCAGCAACATACCTCTCTCAACTAGATCAACCAGATCGGTTCGTAACGTCTCTGCAGAAACCTCAGGACATAACGTCTGGTAGTCGCGGTTGGTGATACGCCCATGTTCACGGATATAGATGAGCGCGCGGGCCTGCCGCTCATTTATATTCTGCCCACCACCTGCCGCACCGACCACTGCAGCGGGTGTTTGTATTGGCTGTACTGCCCCAGCGTGGCTATGGCGCTCACGATGGTTCGATAGCACCACACTGAAACTGTAGGAGGTGGGGCTGAACTTTGGCGGCGGATGACCGGAGGCCACCATATCTTCAATCATGCGGTCGATTCCCAACCCCAGTTCCTCTATATATCCCCATTGGAACAGCCCTTGCACCAGGCGAGGGTTACGTGAGAAGTGCTCCTCGACCAGGTTTTCGAGAGTCATGTAGCCGGCCAACCCGCCGGGCGAGACGATCTCCATGCGATCGGCAAACTTGCGAATTTCAATACGCCGGCCGCGCAAGTGATAGTCCCGGTGCGCAACTGCATTGACCAGCGCTTCTCGCACAGCGTATTCGGGATATTCCAGCACGTCCTGGCGTGCCAGCCCCGTCACCACCGCACCGACACGCATCTCCTCCAATATGACCTGCCAGGCGCGCTCGACCACCCTCGCCAGTGGCCCATTGATCTCTTCACGCCGGCCGTATCCCAGCACGCCACCTTCGGCCCGTGGTTCCACACCTGGGAACTTGACAAATACCACACCACTTTGCGGCATGTAGGCTTGCGGATTCTTACCAAAAAGTAAAATGCCTGCCACCAGCGGTTGATCGTGATGGCCTATCACACCAATCTCATGCAAGAGCTGCACTCTATCGCCGGTGTATCGGCGGCGCATACGTTCTTCACGTTTAACGATGTACTCGTCAATCATGGCCGTATCGAGGTCGTCCAGACTCGCGCCAGCCACTTCGGTGACTTCGAAATCACCGGTGGCTTTGTTGTTGGCCATGTTGCGAATTTCATCGCCACGCAAAGGTCGATTCTCTCCACCGCTACGAACCAATACACGACCGTCATCGAGGGAGTGCAGCTCGTCACTGCGCGGCACGCGAATCACCAATGCAGGACCTGCGCTGGCTTCAGTGGGTTCGAGTGTGGCCCGCACAGGAGGTTTACACAACTCAGCGGCCTGACGCAGTGCGCTCTCGATATCTTCCACCTCGGCATGCGTGATTTCATTACCTCGTGCATCGTAGCCCAGAACGATCGTGCCGCCGTCACTGTTGGCGAACGACACCAGTGTCTCGGCGATCGGTAAGGTATCCAGGTCGGGCAAAACCGCCAACGTTTGAGACGAGCCCGGTGATGATGCCATGGCGTGTTTTTTGTCAAAGCCAGCGACTGCACATGCCGTCGCCCGCTGCGACGTTATCTCCAGAAAATCACTCCTTCATATGGTACCTGAACCAGGTGGCTGGCTGCTTACGACTGGGAGACATCGGCCAAACGCGCCACACTTGCGACCGAGTCTCCTTCGCGTAAGCTGATCAAGCGGGAGCCGCGGGCGGCCCGACCGCTCTGCGGGATGTCACTGACCTTCTGGCGCAGCGCCACCCCTCCAGCGCTGATTACGGTAATCTGATCACTGGGTTGCACCACTCGAGCTGCGATGAGCAGGCCGGTGACATCAAGCGTGCCACCCAGGGTTCGAACGCCTCCGCCACCACGTCCCTTGGCAGGATACTCACCCAGGCTGGTGCACTTGCCATAGCCACGTTCGGTAACCGTTAACAGAAAGCCTTCGGGCTCAACCACTTCCATTCCAGCGATGCAATCTCCATCGCGCTTCAAACGCATTGCGCGCACACCGGAGGCGGTGCGTCCCATCCGCCGTACGAGCGACTCGTCAAAGCGCAGGGCCTGTCCTTGCGCCGTGACCAGGATCAATTCTCCATTACCTGGCGTCAAGCGAACATAGGCCAGCTGATCATCACCGGTCAGCGTCATGCATATCAGACCACTGGACCGAATGCTGGCAAACTGGTTAAGTGACACGCGCTTGATGCGGCCTTTTAGCGTGCACATCGCCACACATGGCAGGAAGTCACCATTGGAGGATGGCATGGGATTGGCTAATCCGCCTGCATCAGCCGGCTCGGTTCCTTCACTCTCGAGCTCAAACTCTTCGTCAGTGGAATCCTCAACAGCCATTTCTGAGATCGCCGAGTCTGTCTCACCATGGTCTACCTCCAGCACGTCACTCTCTGCAACTTCCGCTTCCTCCGCCGCGGATTCATCGGCTCCGTGCGACGCTACGGCCATGGCCATCATATCTTTCGAGACTGGCAGCGCAGCCGAGATACGCTCATTCTCACCGACGGAAATCAGGTTTCCGATATAGACACCTTTGGCAGCTCGATCTGCTTCGGGTATCTGGTAAGCTTTCAGCGCATAGACCCGGCCACTATTGCTGAAGAAGAGCACCGTGTCATGGGAATGGGCAGAAAAGAGGTAAATCACCTCGTCTTCGCCACTAGTTTGCATTCCGCTGACTCCGCGCCCACCGCGTAACTGGGCGCGATAGGCATCGCTGGGGGTCTGTTTTATATAACCTCGTTGTGTGAGGGAGATCAGAACGCTCTTGTCGGCAATCAGATCCTCGTCTTCAAAACTTTCGCGTGCATCGAGCACGATCCGAGTGCGACGCGCGTCCCCATACTTTTCTGCCAGTCTGAGTATGTCATCCCGGATCAGCGCCAGGATTTTAGTTGGGCTTGCAATCAAGTCCTCGAGGATGGCCATCGTTGTCAAACAGTCGTGATACTCGTCCTCAATACGCTGGCGCTCCAGTGCGGCCAGGCGCCGCAACTGCATATCCAGGATGGCTTGAGACTGTGGCTCACTAAGGTTAAATCGTGCCATGAGCTGGCCGCGTGCCACCTCGGCGCTTTCAGACTCGCGAATGGTGCGAATCACTTCGTCCATGTGGTCCAGTGCGATGCGCAGTCCCTCCAGGATGTGAGCGCGCGCGCGTGTCTTGGCCAGATCAAACTCAGACCGCCGGCGGACGATATCACGCCGATGCTCAATGAAGATGGTCAGTGCACGTTTGAGTCCCAGCAGGCGCGGCTGACCTTCTACAAGCGCCAGAATCTGAACGCCGAAGGTGCTCTGTAACGCCGTAAACTTGTAGAGCCGGTTCAGGACGCGAGGAGGTTGAGCCCCGCGGCGCAGCTCGACGACAATGCGCATCCCGCGGCGGTCGCTCTCATCGCGCAGGTCGGTGATTTCCTCAATGCGACCTCCACGGGCCAGTTCTGCGATGCGCTCGATAAGCATCGCCTTGTTGACCTGATAAGGGAGCTCCGTTATGAGGATCTGGTAACGTCCACCGTGCATTTCCTCGATGCTCGCCACGCCACGCATTACCAGCCGGCCGCGGCCTGTGGCATAAGACTGCTGGATGCCTTCGCGACCAATAATCAGCCCACCGGTGGGGAAATCAGGTCCAGGGACGATCTGCATGAGCTCTTCGACCGTGACGTCGTCCACCGAATCCCAGCGCTCGATGAGGTGCGCGACAGCTTGACACAATTCAGCAGCATTGTGCGGTGGAATGTTCGTCGCCATACCCACCGCGATCCCGGTAGATCCGTTAAGCAGCAGGTTGGGTAGACCGGCTGGCAGCACAGTCGGCTCCTGAAGCGTGCCATCGAAGTTGTCCAGCCAATCGACGGTATCCTTCTCGAGGTCGGATAACAATTCCTCCGCAATCGCTGACAGCCGCGCCTCGGTATAGCGCATGGCAGCGGGGGGGTCTCCGTCCACCGAACCAAAGTTTCCCTGCCCATCGACCAGCATGTAGCGAATCGAGAAGTCCTGGGCCATGCGAGCCATGGCGTCGTACACAGAAGAGTCACCATGCGGATGGAACTTACCCAACACATCACCCACGATGCGAGCGCTC
>JAJYKL010000175.1 GCA_021788625.1 Chloroflexota bacterium | reverse complement strand
GCGGACTAAGCAGGGCAGAACATGATATGCCCGCAACGGCAGCTTTTCGCCGTTCGCACTCGCCTCATCGAGGATGGCGTCCAACATGTGAAGGTGCGTGTATATGTCGCGCCGCACGGCGGAGCACTCGGCCCGCGAGGCACTCCGCCTTGGAGCCAACCGTTTAAACCTTGGCGAGAGGATTCGCTCCATCAAGTACTCGAAACGCCTGGTGTAGAGATGCTCGTGTTGCGTGTGTAGATAGCAAGCTTCAGCTATATGGGCACGCTCTTCCTCATGCGCCAGGTAGTAGGTGATCATATCGAGCATGTCAGCGTCGTCTCGGTAGGTGACAACCTCCCGGCCTAGCACGAACAGCTCCTCAAGGCCATTGGCGACGCTGTCGGTGAGCATCAGCGCGCCGCACGCCGTTCCTTCAAATACGCGCATGTTCACATCACCGCTAATACTGACATTGGCCACAATAAGCGACTGGCTATACACGACCCCCACCTCTGCTGGGGTGTACACGCGCGACAGGTCGTTCGTTCGGAAGTGCTCTGCAATGAGCCGCAGGCGAAGCGCCCGCAGGGTCTTGCGGTGCGCCAGAACCATATTACCTACGAACCCGACTTCATAGATGCGAGGCAGGTCGTGACGGTAGTGTACTTTGGGGGACGCTCCGAGCGGTAGCCAGTACACTTGGTCATGGCCTACGGCCGCGCGATAACGCGGCAGGCTGTCTCTTTGCGCGATAAAAACCGCGTCAAAGAACCGAGCCGCACTTTCACGCCACGTACCGAGGTGCACATCGATCAGGTAGCATGCGGTTGGGATTGGCAGCTTCTCGATACCGCGCGGGAAATAACGCGTGGCTGGGTCGACCCACAGGAATAGATCTGGATATGGACTGCATTTGCTCAGTAGTTGGTCGATCGGTATAGAACTATCGTAACCTGGTCTTTCAGGCGACGCTGGGCCGACGTATATGACCGAGTGACCATTTGTATGTAATGCGTGCTCAATAAACGGTCCAATGCCGTATAGGTAGTAGTACGATCCTATCGCCACGCATGCCATAACTTCCCCCCTTGTATACCTGGTCGCGTGTCATCGGCGTACGCTACCTTACGAAGTGCTGACGATACCAATCGCGTATTGATGGTAGGTACGCCTGTAAGAAAAGCCTGCCCAGCACGGCGATTGGTGATCGGCGCATCATGGCTGACTCGGTTTCCCATTGGACGTATTTTATGTATTCGCTTCGTAGCGTATCTAGGTGCTTAGCAAAGATATAATGTGTTGATTCATGAAATGTTTCTGGGCGCATCATCTGAGAAGTCATAGCGTTGCCACGCACTCTATAATAAAACAGCGGTTCCTTGAGATGGTGAAATTTCCAGCCCCGTTCCGCAACGCTTATCCAAAATTCCCAATCTTCATGTCCCGTCTTTAGGTTGACGTCAAAGCCACCACACTGCTCCCACACGCTCTTGCGAAACACCGCGCATGCGTCGATGTAGTTGCTAGCAAGAAGATGCGGAAAGCTGAAGTCGCGTAATCGCTTGGTATAGGACTTGTCACCGAAGTAAATGAAATCGGAATATACCACCCCCACCTCATCATTCTTATCTAGAACGGCACGGGCTTGCTCCATGTACGTTGGCTTTACCTTATTATCAGCATCAAGCGTGAGGATATAACGCCCGCTGGCTGCGCGAATACCATTGTTCCGGCTGGCCGATAATCCTTGGTTTGCTTGGTTGATGACGTTATATCCTCTGGCTTCGAGGTTCTTTATTATCTCTAAGGTACCAGAATCAGTCGAGCCGTCGTTCACAACGATAATCTCGTACTTGGTTGCTCCCGCATGTTCAACGCTCGGTATCGCTTCATTGAGAAAGTGCCCGTGGTTATAACAGGGGATCACCACTGACACTGTCGCGTCGCTGGCCATCTCCTACTCCCTTTACCTTATCCTTGCCAATACTTCGTTTACACGATCAGCCGGTATAAATAGACCATTCCTCACCTGTCCGTCCTGTGGTAGTTCGCGAGGTAGTGGATCAATGCTAATGGGGCCAGCATCGAACTGGCTTTCCTTCCAGACCAACAGGCAAGTGTATGACCACTTTATAAAAAAGTCGTATATTTCCCTACAGTTGTGGCCAAAACGTGCTTGATATACATTCGAGAGTTCAGAAAAGACAATGGGGTGATTACGCTCTACAGTGCGCGCTGCGCCATGAAGTACATCGTATTCTGCACCTTCGACGTCGATCTTAATGAAAGACGGTGCAATATCAGTTAAATGCCGATCTAGCGAACCTACTTTCACCTGACTTGTTGATGATTGCGCCCATGCGCCAGGCTGTAAAGATGCACTCTGGGGTTCGTTCGTTGGCATATACATGGTCTGGATATCTGTATGATCAGACAATGCCATCTCATAGCACTTTACCTTAGCTGCAAGTCGCGGGTTTAGCTGCGTGTTCCGTACTAGCCATTTATATGTACTAGGCATTGGCTCATATGAGTACACCTCTCTGGCATACTTGGCCATGATGAGTGTGACGTAACCGATATTCGCGCCGATATCAACGCACACGTCACTCGGGATCAAGATGCGCTTGAGTAAGCTAACTTCCGTTGTATTAGTCAGATCACCAAGGTAATATGCCGCACGGAACACTGGTACCGTGAGATCTAACTCGATGATGATGTCACCGTCCACACGCACTTGTTCACATACAGAGCCTGTGACGAGTCTACTCCCAAGACCCAACCGACCACTATATCGCCGTAAAAATGGAAACTGATGTCCGATGTTGCGTAGGAATTGACGGCTTAATCCTTTGATCATCTGAAATGTCCTATAGTTGTATTCGCCATCATGTTACGAAACCGCTTACCATTCTATTCGCACCAATCAGTTTATGCCCTTAACATTTACTAACTCACGCCAGAGTTTATCCCTCTTGATACTAATAAGGTTGTGTTTGGGTGTGTGTAAAATCCACAGGGTTCTACACGGTTCATTTGGCAATATATCGCGTGCTGGTAATCGTTGTCTGTATCACACTCGAATGTATCAACTATCTGGGTGCAGCCCGCCTAGTGCTTCCGGTGTTCCTACCAGAATGGCGATATGACATACTCCATTTCCAGCTCATGGAGCTAGAGGAAGGTTCGGTCTGCAATGGGCGGCTACCATGCCTCATTCTCGTGGCTCCGCTCGATGAGACCACACACGACATCGTATAGAGCGCACTTACCTTGCCTACTCGGTATGTTGTACTAGATAATGATCCGAATTGCCTAGCCTGTCCCCGGCGATAATCCATCCATCTGGTTACTAGATATGTGCAGCTTACGGAATTCACTGAAGCGCCATACGAAGCTGGCCACCTGCGAGATCGATCCATACGTAGACGTCGGGAATAGGCAGCAATGAGGCGGTGATGCTCTGTACGGTCACCGAACCGTCATTCCCGGATTGCCCGTGTACAGCAGGCCGACATACGTTACCTGATGGCCCAGGTCACAGAAGGCGCGCTCAAAGCGAAATCCTGCTGCGTGAGCAAACCAGTAGTAGCCAATTGCGATATGCATGCATTCGCCTTAATACATGGTTATGTTGCGGAATGGCTGACGATTAACTGGGTTGCCGCGTACAAGTCTGGCACCATATGGTCCGGCTTGAAGTCTTGTTCGTTTATGAGTCTGCTATGCTCTATGCCGTGTCCAGTGATTACCAGTATAGCCTTGCTCCCTAAGGCATGCGCCGGGAGTAGGTCACTCAGTTTGTCTCCCACCAGGTAGCTGCATCCAAGATCGATGTGGTACTCCTTCACCTCCTGCCAGAATAGACCGCTTGCTGGCTTGCAGCAGTCGCAACCGTCTTCGGGGCGGTGGTGGCAGTAGTAGATTGCTTCAACGGACACACCTTCCTTTGCCAACTCACGGCCCATGTGCTCGTGAAGCAATTGGACGTCCGACCGTGTGTAGAAGCCACGCCCGATGCCCGATTGATTGGTGATTACAATGACTATTTAGTCATGCCTGTTCAGCAGGAAAATAGCCTTCGCCGCGTTTGGCAGCAGGCGGAAGTCCTCAACACGGCACAGGTAATTCACCTCCTCGTTTATGGTGCCGTCACGATCGAGGAAAACAGACCGCTTCACCTTTGCCCCAGCCATTGTTGCGTATGATTGAACTCCGCATAACTCTCAGGTGTGCCGATGTCAATATGATAACCCTGCAGCATGCAGCCCTCTAAATGCCTGCTTAGGGCCAGCTTAGGAAACACGTTGGTCTCCAGCGATAAAGGTATGGCGGCTGGAAAAGTCTCCAACACACTAGAAGACAGGAGGTACAATCCCGCGTTGATCTTCCCGGGTCCGCGTAGTCCCTTCTCTATGAACTGCGTGACGTAACCTTCCTCGTTAAGTGCGACGGCGCCATACCGACTCACGTCCGTCACCTGCACCAGAGCCATGGTGGCGAGTGTGTCCCCTAACGCGTGGGTTGTCACCAACGCTGCCAGGCTGGTGTTAAAGTATGTATTGCCGTTCATCACCAGGAAGGTGTCACCGAGTATAGCACGGGCATGGACCAGGGCACCCGCGGTACCTAGGGGCTGCTCCTCAACGGCGTAACGAATAAGCATGCCCAGGGCGGCTCCATCGCCGAAGTGGGCTTGGATGAGTTCGTGCCGTTACCCTACACAGAGTATTACACACTCTATGCCCTGGCTGCGTAGCCAACCCAGTTGGTATTCCAGGAAAGGCCGTCCATTGACGGGTGCCAATGGTTTGGGCATGTCGCCAATGACGGGACGCAAGCGCGTGCCCACTCCGCCCGCCAGAACGGCTGCGCACATCGAAGTAATGACCATGTGATTACAGATCCACTCATGAGGTAATCTCTACGCTGACGACCCACTGGACAGTCTTCCCCCAATCTCCTGGTAGACGCATTCCAATGCACTCGTAAACCCGTGCGTGTTGTGTAGAGCTCTATAAGCCATTTGCATTTCAACAATCTTACGCCGCACCTCGGCGTCTTCATGAAGCTGGAAAACGCGTTCGGCGAGGTTATCTCCATGCCGATCGATGATGAGCTCGTCCAGTTTATGACGTCGCAACTCACTCGCAATCCATATGCCGTCGATGACGACGGTGAGTTTCCCCGCGGATATGGCTTCGCAGAATATCCCGGAGGTCCGTGCCGCGTAAATAGCCGAGTCGTAAGGTAGGAGTATGACGTCGGATGCCATCAACCACCCGATGTACTGCGCCCTGCTAAGGACGTTAGGGATCACGACGACGCCGCAGCCATCGAGCAATCACCCCATCGCCAGGGCCAACCTCGAGAACGTTGGCACCAGGCGGTACCCACTGGGCGATGATGGTTCGTGGGTTGTTATGGTCTTGCGGGTTGAATGTGCCGCCATA
>JAJYKL010000057.1 GCA_021788625.1 Chloroflexota bacterium | reverse complement strand
AACTGATCGAGGCTTTGGAACAGAACACGCTCTTCTACCACCACGGGCAGAAGGTGAAGACCTTTCTGCAGGACTTCAACGCCCTCTACGGCGTGCAGCACAGCGTGGCCACCTCCTCGGGCACGGCCGCCATCCACGTCGCGCTGGGTGCAGCCGGCATCACCGTCGGAGACGAGGTGATCACCAGTCCCATCACCGACCAGGGTACTGTCATCGGCATCCTGTACCAGAACGCCATCCCCGTGTTCGCCGACCTGGACCCGCACACCTACAATATCGACCCGCAGTGCCTCGAAGCGCGCATCACCCCGCGCACGAAGGCCATCGTGGCTGTGCATCTGGCTGGCAATGCCTGCGACATGGACCCCATCCTGGAGATCGCCCGCCGGCATGGGCTGGTGGTGATCGAGGACTGTGCCCAGAGCTGGCTGTGCCGCTACAAGGGCCGGCTGGCTGGCACGCTCGGCGATTATGGCTGCTTCAGCACCAACGACTTCAAGCATATCTCCACCGGCGACGGCGGCATCGTCATCGTGAACTCCGGTGCGGAGGCCGACTACTACCGCGCACACGCCTTCGCCGACAAGAACTACCAGCGCTTCAGCGCCACCCCGCGCCGCGACATCGCCACGCTTGCACCCAACTACCGCATGACGGAGCTGCAAGGCGCGGTGGGCATTGCGCAGTTGAGGAAGCTGGAATGGATCTGCCGGACGCGCCACGAGTACGGCGACGCCATCACGCAAGGGATCAGCGACTTGCCCGGCGTCTCACCGCATCGGGTCTATGCCGGCGGCTGGAGCACGTACTGGTTCTACATGTTCCGCGTGGTGGAGCCGGTGCTGTCATGCTCGCGTGACACGTTCTCGCAGGCGCTCGCGGCCGAGGGCATCCCCAACAGCGCTGGCTACATCCCCGAGCCGGTGTACATGAACTCACTCTTCACCGAGCGCCACGCCTACCCCGACAGCCACTTCCCGTTCGACCTGTCGGACACGCACTATGGGCCCGGCCTGTGCCCGGTGGCCGAGGACATCCTGCGTACGTGCATCACCATGCCGGTGAACGAGTTCTACACGCCGCAGGACGTGCAGGAAATCATCCAGGGCGTGCGCAAGGTGGCGCTTTACTACCAGAAGGACAGGGCTGGATAAAAGGCACAACCGCATGAGAGCGGGTTACTTGGTATCAGTGTAAAGTACCGCCCAGTATGGGCCAACCGAGGATTGCTTACTTTGTCACACCGCACGGCTTCGGACATGCCACGCGCGCCTCAGCCGTCATGAGTGCCTGTCAGCGCACTGCGCCTGGCACACGCTTCGAGATCTTCACGCGCGTGCCGGAATGGCTGTTCACGCAGTCGCTGGATGGCCCGTTCGGCTACCACGAGTTGCAGACCGACATTGGCCTGGCGCAGAGGGATGCCTTGCACGAGGACATCAGCGAGACGCTACGCCGGTTGGACGCCTTCCTGCCCTTCGACTCCGCTATAGTACAACGCACGGCGCAGGAAATGCACCAACTGCATTGCAGCCTGGTGATCTGCGACATTGCCCCGCTGGGCATCGCGGTGGCGCGGGCAGCGGGCATTCCCAGCCTGCTGGTGGAGAACTTCACCTGGGACTGGATCTACGAAGGGTACCTCGCACAGGAGCCACGCCTGCAACAACACATCGACTACCTGCGCAGCGTGTTCACGTCGGCCACGTATCACGTACAGACCGAGCCGGTGTGCATCCACCGCCCGGGCAACATGCTCGCTCCGCCTGTCAGCCGCGCAAGTCATGAACCCGCTTCGCGAATGCGTGAGCGCCTGGGAATCACCATGGAACGACCATTGGTGCTGATAACCATGGGTGGGCTTTCGGTCTCGGACACGCACTCCTTCTCCACCCAACTGGCTGCACACCCCGACGTGACCTTCGTCATCCCCGGTGGCGAACGGCTGTACACCGAGGGCAACGCCATCCGCCTGCCCCACCACTCCTCCTTCTATCACCCCGACCTGGTGAATGCCGCCGATGCGCTGGTGGGCAAGACGGGCTACAGCACGGTGGCGGAGGCCTACCATGCCGGCGTGCCCTACGGTTACGTATCGCGTCCGCACTTCCCCGAATCCGACGTGATGGCCTCGTACATCCAGGCACACATGCGCGGCGTCTGCTTCGAGGAGGACGAGTTCCGCAGCGGCGCGTGGCTGGCGCGCCTGCCGGAGCTGCTGTCGCTCGGCCGCATCCCGCGCCGTGAGCCCAATGGGGCCGAGCAGGTAGCTAGCTTCTTGACGGCCCTGTTACGGTGAGCCGCCGTAAAGCCCTTGCGCGCCCGTACCCGCGCCGATACGCCACGGCGACAAGTGCATTTGTGCGTTTGTCCGAGGGCAGTCTGGCAAGAGCTGAGCTCCACTGGTATGAGGCACATGGCGTCGGAAGGCGCGAGATAAAGATCAAGCGGTTCATGGAATGATGTCTGCGCGTATGAATAATCAGACTGGTGAAGCAAAAGCCTCGTTTGCGCTATGCATCTCTAGCGAAGGTTATCCTGCTTCTTTTGAGAAGTGGAAGGTATATCGTGTATTACCAGACGCAAGTGCCGCTAGACGCGGATACATCCGCATCATTGACGAGTCCGGTGAAGATTACCTCTATCCCGCCAAGCACTTCGTCACGATTCGTGTGCCCTTGGCAGCTCAAAAGGCGTTGATGGCGTAGGCTAACAGTTCGTTTTATCCCTACACGGGCACAGTCTCCAATCACTAATCTCCAGTCGTTGCTCGCGGTGGGCCCTGCCGCAGCCGCGCCGCCACCTCTTCTTTCGGCACGCCGTAACGCGTCTCGATCCACCACGTGGCGCCGGCCTCCTCCCAGGGTGCCAGCTTGCCGGCCGCCTCCGCCCGGCTCAAGCCGGCGGTGCTGCCTTCCACCACGATGTCGAAAGGCGTCGTGAGGGTGCGTTCGGCGTCGACGAACGCCTTCATGGCGCGCACGTCCTCCGGCCGCACGTCGACGAGCTTGCCCTCCGCGTTCATCTTGTTCGGTATGAGCCCGTCGCAGCGCAGGCAGCGCCGCATGGACTTCATGCGCGGCCAGACGCACACCACCCAGATTGGCACGCGTGGCCGCTGCACCGGCGGAGCCGGGTAGTGCATCTTGTCCACGGCCGTCTGCCGGACGTGATGGTGCTTGCCGTCGTAGTCAAAGGGCTCGCCCTTGTGGAACAGCGTGATCAGGTTGATCGCTTCGTCCAGCAGTTCGGCGCGCACCTTCGTGTCGGTGACTTCGTCGGGGAAGCCCTGGTAGCCCATCCACACCGCGCCCATGCCGGCCGAGAGGATCACCCGCCCGCCGGACAGGTTGTCCAGCGTGGCCGTCTCGCTGGCGATCTTGCGCGGTTGCATGCTGGGCAGCGGCGACACCATGGTGCCCAGGCGGATGCGCGAGGTGCACATGGCCGCCGCGGCGAGAGACACCCAGGCGTCGTTGTGCCACAGGTTCTCGCCGATGAAGAAGCCGTCCCAGCCAGCCTGCTCGGCCTCGCCGGCGAAGTCGGCCACCGTGCGCGCTTCGTTATAGGGTGAGACGAAACCGAACTTGAGTGGTGTCATAATGTCGCCAGCCATTCCCGCATCGCCGGCGGATCCTCGCGGAACATCAGCGACCCCGGCACGATGTAGTCGGCCCCGGCCGCGGCCAGCAGCGGCACCGTCTCGCGACGGATTCCGCCGTCGGCCTGAACGAGGGTGGGCAGACCACGCCGGCTGATGACTTCGCGGGCCGCCCGGATTTTGGCTGGCACGCCCGGATCCATCGACGCACCCTTGATGCCCATCGCTGTCCCTACGATCGTGACGATATCCAGCTCGTCCCAGTAGGGCTCCAGCACGTCCACCGGCTCAGTGATCAGCAGCGACATGCCCGCCTGTTTGCCGCGTGCGCGAATCGCCTCCAGCACCTCGCCGGGGTCCGGCACCGCATCGTGGCAGAAAATGAGCACATCAGCGCCGGCTTCGCCGAAGGGGTCGATCCAGTCCAGCGGGTCCGTGGTCATCAGGTGTACCTCGAAGGGCCGCGACGTGTGCTTGCGCAGGGCCTTCACCATGTCGGGGAAGAACAGCAGGCTCTTCACGTAATGTCCATCGGCCACGTCAATGTGGAAGCGCTCTGAGTATGGCTCGACGCGCTTCATCTCCGACTCCAGGTTCGCCAGATCAGCCGACCAGAGTGAGGTTGAGCATTTCAGCATGGGGTTATCTCAAAGCTATAGATTACCGTACGTGATGCAACAGAAAGTCGCTCACAAACGATTGCACGTCCTGCGCGTGCTGCTCCTTACTGACGGATTTGGGCGTCAGCTCGCGGAATAGAGCACCGGGGATGGCACGCGCCAGCGTTGCACCGTATTCGAAGGGATGCACGGGGTCCTGGCGCGAGGCAAGAACCAGAGTGGGAATGCTGATCGCCTTCAGCGCCCCCAGATCGGTTAGCGGCGCATCGGATGGGATGCGCTCGAGCTTTATCACTGTCTCTTCCGCTCGCGGGTGCTCGAACTGCCCGACCAGCGAGTTCGCCGCATCGGGCGACTCTCCCAGCACGCGCCGGTATTCCGCTGACTGCTTGAACACCGCCAACCCCTGCGCTGCGCCGTGCTCGCGGATCAGCCGGGCAATCTGGCCATACAGCGCGATGTTATACGCCGAGGGTCGGTCCAGCCAGGCTGGTCGCGAAAGCACCAGCCCGAGCACGCGCTGCGGGTGGTTCAACACGAAGTTCAGGGCGACGGCAGCGCCCATCGAGATACCACCGACGACCGCCCGAGGGACGGCAAGGCGATCCAGCAATGTGAGCAGGTCGCCTGCAAAGGCAGCCAGGCTGATCTTGTCCACGTCTCCCAATGGATACGTCTCGCCGTGGGCGCGGCAGTCGAATGCCAGAAGCCGGAAACCAGGCGGGGGTTGGAACAGGCCGAACGGCTGGTTCACATCGCCGCCCAGGCCATGTTGGAAGACAAACGGCACGCCCCACCCCGTTTCACGATAGTGAAACATCACTCCATCCCATTCGAGATACGGCATAATGGCTGAGCGAAAGCTTATACCCCGCCGTGTACGCTTTCCAGGATGACGCGTTCGCCAGACTCAACCGAACGCGCAATGGCGACCATAGCCCGCATCGCCGCCAGACCGTCGTCCACATTGGCGCCTACTTGCGGCTTGCCGTACAGGACAGCATCGGCAAAGCCCTCGATCTGGAGCTTGTATGTATAGGCGTCCTCGCCCAGCGGTCGGTGATACTGGCGGTCCTTCGTGCTGAAGCACTCCACCTCGCTGGCCTTATGAAACCAGGGCAGGTAGACGTGCCCGTTCACGCTGCCGTTCTCGCCGTAGATGCGGAAGCCTTCTTCGAAATCACCTCGCACAGGGATGGTCAATTCCAGGTGTCCCAGAGCGCCATTCGCAAAGTCTGCCTCCACAAACCAGCAGTACGACCCGTACCGATCCGACAGCCTGGCGCGCACAGCGGTGAGCTCACCCCCCAGATAACGAGCCGTATCCACCAGGTGACTGCCATGCGTCAGCATGAAGTAACGCTGCCGGTCGGCCTTGGGATTTCCGGCCGGCCGATGCGCCTGCGTGCTCTGGCGCACCAGTGGCTGCAGGTTGTCCGTCATGGTGTAACGATAGGTCGAGTCGCAGTACCAGGCTTTGAGCGCTTGCAGCCCACCCAGTTCCTCCTGGACGAAGCGCTGCGCAAATGCGACTCCAGGATCAAAGCGGCGATTGTTGCCCACCTGCAACACCAGGCCGCTTTCGTGCGCGCGCCGGCTTAATTCCTCGCACTCCTCCACGCTCGTGCCAAGTGGCTTCTCTACCAGCACCGGCTTTCCCGCTGCGATGGCCTTCAGCGCCAGCGGCACATGGAACTGGTCAGCCACGGCAACGATGACAGCCTCCACCTGCGGGTCAGCCAGCATCTCGTCATAGTCGCCATAGGTTACCTGCGGGTCGTGGATGGCAGCCATTTCGGTACGCAGGTCGCTGGCCACGTCACAGAGGGCGTACAACTCGGCATTGCGCGCCTTGCGGCAGGCGTCGAAGTGGGCCAGTTGCGCAATTGGCCCGCAACCCAATACACCGATACGTAAGAGTCTTGTTTCCTTTCTCATTGCTTTAGTTCCGGGTAGCGTTGGCGCAAAGCAGCCTGCAGCTCGCTTAAATGGCGGCGCTGGGCCTGTGCCATCAGCGCAGCCAGATGCTGCCCGGCTGGCACGCCGCTCAGCGCGCCCGCACGATGCAGATCGAGCGCCTGCAACATGGCCGTGGTGCCGATGGCAGGATCAGCCTTGCCTTGATCATTCTTAATGGAGTTGATGGCTGATCCGGCCAGGAACAGGATGCTGTCGCTTAAATGCCGCTGCTGGGCGTCCTGCAGATTCAGGACGATATTGCCCTGGTCCAATGCACCAGCGCGGGCGATCATCGTGGGCCGGATGCCAGGCAGCTCACGCGTGAGTGCGCGCTCGGAGGCCACCCACTCATCGCCATAAGGCTTCAGGAACGGTGTGCCGGGCCGTACTGGCGCGGTCTGGCGGAAGTCGATGCCATCCATACGCGCCAGCGTATCGATCACCTCGCGCCAGATGCCGCGCGTCTTCACGCCGATACCGGCATTATGGCCGTAGAGGGCGGGCGGGCGCGGCAGGTGCTTCGTCGCCTCGCGTACCATCCGCACCGTGCCGCCAGCAAACGTCTCGCTGAGCATCACGGCGGTGGCACCCGCCTCGACCACGGCCTGCACGGTATCCAGAATCTCATGCGGCGCACCACTGATATGGGGAGCGAACAGCAACCCGCGTCCACCGCGCTGCTCGTGCGCCCGTTTTATGGCTTCCGCTGCCCGGCGCACGCGTTGCGCGACGGGTGAGTAGTCCAGGTTCGGGTACAGGTCTTCGTCTTCCTTGACAAACAGGAACAGCGGGCAGCGCGCGGCGTCTTCGACGAGCTGGCCTACTTCTTCTGGTGTGATGCCAGCCGTCGGCTTGAGTATGGTGCCAAATGCCGGTTCGCCGGTGGGGAAGCCCGTCACCTGCCGCACACCCAGCGGACCGTAGGCCGGGCCGGGGAACGTGCGGATCACGCGCTCCGGAATTTGCAAGCTCATCAGACGCGCATCCTGATTCTCATACACGTCGAAAATAATAGCGGCCGCTACTGTGTGCAGCAGGTCACACGAGGTCAGATGGCCATCGGGTTGCAGCATCATCTTCAGGGGGAAGGCCACATGTAACAGACCTAAACGACCCGTTGCATCAAAGGCGTCCACGCCGGCCGGCTGTGCGGAGCATTGCTCGAGGAGCGTCCCCGCCGGCGGGTGCCTGATCCCGCTGGTGGCGTGGTAACTAATCTCCTCGACGGCATCGACCAGCTGCATGCTGCGGAAGGCGAAGAAGTAGGTGGCCACCACGTGCTCGGGACTCTCCGGCGCGGGGCGCTCGGCTAACCTCTCCTGGATAACCTGGCGCAGGCGGGCTTCACGAGCGTCGTGGTCATACCACAACTGTTCGAGCGTTGCATCGTCGATGGGTTTCATACAAATCAATCCAGTATAGGGCAGCTATGAACCAGACACGGCCATCGTTCCGCACTTCATCCTTCTGCCGCCCACGACCGTCTGAAACGGTGCTCAGGACACATGGGCGCTGATGCTGGCGCTGCGTATCCACCCGCCGATCCGGCGTGTCCGCGACAAACCGGCCCGCTCTGGTCTGCCGGTGTTCACTGCCCCGACAACGCCGTAATTCCAGCGAAGAGCGGCTCGTAGCGTTTGAGGAAGTCGTCTGGCAGTGGAGGCTTCTGAATGTCGGCGATATTCTGCCTGAGGTGTTCAACCGAACCCGTGCCCGACAGCACGCAACCTGCCCCAGGCTCATGCGCGCAGAAGCGATAGGCCACCTCGGTGAGGGAGTCGCACTGGCCGCTGTCCAGTAGTTCGCGCAACAGGGGGATGGCCTGCAGAACACGCCGGTCCACTCCTTGCCCGTCCACCTGCCGCTGCAGGTATCCCTGCAACCGGTCGAGGCTGACCAGTGCCTGGCGTACCGCAAAGATACATTGCATACCGATGCCCTTGGCGAGCGTGGTCTGGAACAACATATCGCGCGCCGAAAGGTTCAACAGGTTGAAACCAGCCATGACCACATCCCAATAGTCATCCTGAATGGCCAGCCGGAGGGTCTGATGATCGGTGTCGGTGCTGAAGGATTCTGTAATGCCGATGAACCGCAACTTACCTTCTTCGCGCATGCGCTGCAAGATGGGCAGAATGTGCTCGACGATCAACGTGTAGTCTCCCGCTTTGACTCCATGCACGTGATAGATATCCACATAGTCCGTTTGCAGCCGTCGTAGACTGCCTTCCATTGAAGCCCTCACCTCCGCCGGTGTCTTCAACCTGCCAACGCTCTGGTAGGACAGCTTGGTGGAAAGGATCAGCCGGCTCCGTTCACCATCGCGAAGGGCGTTGCCGATGGCTTCTTCGGTGCCGTAAGCCTCGGCGGAGTCGATGTGGTTCACGCCCGCGTCCAGCGCGGCACGCACCACCTGCTGTGCGTTCGCGTCACCCTTATTCTGTCCAGTTCCCAGCCGGCTGAAGCCGCCACCACCCAGTCCGAGCACGGTGGTATGCAGATCCGTCTTTCCCAGTATCTTTTGTTGCATCATTGAGCTCCCTCAGGTTCAGATTTGCCTCTCTACCCGGCCATCGACACGCACCAGGTTGCCATACCACGCTCACCCAATCGAAACGGGTGCAGCCATTTGCCGCCATTCCAGCAGCGCGCGCAGGTAAGCATGCTGGAGGATCCGGAAGCCATCTTTCAGGCATGGCTGGTAATGGCCGGCCAGGACAACGTCGCATTCCAGCCTGGCGACGCGTGTGAGCGTCTGCATATAGGCTGCGCGATCGTAGTCCACACCGCCTGTCCAGCCCAGCGTAGCCGACTCGCAATCCTGCCCCACCTGCACTACGTCACCGGTGAAGAGGATGACGCGACCAGATCGCACCAACCGATAGAAGACACAACCCTTCGAGTGCCCTGGTACGTGAATCACCTGGAACTCCAACCCGGCGGTTCGCACCGTATCGCCCTCCTTAACCTTAAGATCGATCGGGCAGGTGGGGAAGGTGCGTCCATAGGCGTAGGGGATCGTACGGTCGTCACCCAGCTCGATGCCTTCTGCATCGCCCAGTCCTGCGACCGTTCGCGCGCCCCGCTGGTGCAGGGCTCGTGCATTACCGGAGTGATCGAAGTGCGCGTGGGTAAACAGCACGTGTGTGATGGGCAACTGGCCTAAATTCCACGCGCGCCGGTTTTCATCGATCATCGCCAGGTCTTTTTCATCCAGGCCCGAATCAATGAGCACCACTGCGCCATCGCCTTTCACGGCGTAGACATTCGGATGTAAACCGTAGGCATACCCGGAAATCAGGAAGACATCTGGAAGCAGTTGCATGACACTCCTGTCTGTAAAGGCTGAGTCTATTATCGGGGAAAACAATAGATAGATAGGGAAAAGGCCGATATGACCCCACCGGGATTCGAACCCGAGTTTGAGCCTTGAGAGGGCTCCGTCCTAGGCCACTAGACGATGGGGCCACGACGTGCTGCGGCGTTCAGGCCGAAGGAGTATATCACAGCCGTTGCCGCTACCCGCCGGCTGAAGAGCCTGTATACACCAGCTGGCATGCCTACTGTTCTATCGGCTCCTTTGGCAGCACCTGCCTCGGAATCGCCCGTACACGCTCCCAGGCGGCTCGGATGCGTGCCAGTGCTTCGTGCGTGTCGGGTACCTCACCATAGTGCGCAGCGACATAGGCACCCGTGATGATCCTCAGGTCATCACCGGCGTCAGGGAAGGCTTCACTTAGGTGCGGCAGGTAGTCATAGGGCGTCTGGGCAGGCTGACGGGCGAAGCCACGCTTGTCAGCTTCATGGCTCAGACGGACATAGATGCGCCGAATCGTCACCGCGGCCAGCCAGCGCCGCAGACTGAGCGACCGCAACAGCCTGCCGGTGGCGGTAACCACTGGCAATTCGTCAGGCATCTGCAGGTCCTGCAAATCTTCGCTCTGGTGTCGTATGTCAACTTCGCGACGTCGCGCCCGGCCTGTGAACCAGATTAACGCGGCGATGATCGCCAGCAATACAATCACCCCAATGACATAACGCACCTCGGGTGAGATGGTGAGCAAAGAGGCCGGTTTTGCCCCCGAGTGGGTAGTGAGCTGCTGGAGCAGATTCCTCAATCCTGTCAGCGCTGACAGCGGGTTGGATCCTTGTTTGAAGATGAGCGAAACGATCAGGCTAAGCAGGTAGCCAGCCAAAAAAGCCACTGCCAGCACAGGGACGAGAAGCACGGCCACGAGCAGGCGCAACCCGCTGATGAGGGTATCACCGGTGATGAGCGTGGCCGCGGTGACGCAGGCGATGAGCGGTCCGCCCACACCCCACGCCAACCCTCGCCACCAGCGTGGATCCATCGGCACTGGCCGGCCCAGTGGGCTCTCCTCGACACGCTCCAGATGACTGATCGGCAGTGCGAAAAGCGCCCCCACCAGGAAGGGCAGAATGAAGATCATCAGATTCACTTCAGAATTCATGAGCGTGGCCAGGGCATAGAGAACGAATAGCAATAGCCCGACCTGCAGGCGCAAGCGAGCGGAGTCTGGCACCAGCGGAGTGATACCCAGCGCCACACCGCGCCACCATATCAGCAATACCCCTCCGAACTCGACGAACAGCACCGACAGGCTGCGCAGGCTAAGGTGTTCGACGAGATTCGCAATCACGATCGAGCAGACCAGCATGCCCAACAGCCATGCACCCAGCACCATGCGTTGCTGTGTGGCTTTCGTATCGCGCGCGGCCATCTCCTGGCGCGACAGGCTAATGGCACTCAGCAACACCCACGTGACAGCCAACGCCACACCACTATCCACCAGTCGCAGCGGCGTAGGCAACACCAGCAGTAGCGGTTCGATGACGGAAGCTTCCGCCAGGGCAAGCAAGATAACCAGGACCACCCGTCGCGTGCTCATTTCATGGCTCCTCACTTTGCGCATTCAGCCGGGCGCTTTCGAACGCCAGTGGCTCGCCGGACTTCTGCCGAACGTCCCACACACCACCTTTCCAGAAGTCCTTGAACGGTGGAATGTGATAGACGGGGAAGGGCAGATGACCGGCCTCCGGCACCTTACGATCAACCACGATCAGGATGATGTTCCGGCCCAGACTGCTCAAGCGCAGCAGGGCCGACTCGATGCTCGGGATGAACACCGGCGACACCACCAGCAGGGTTGCTCCCAGCGGCAGGTGGCGTTGCTCGGTAAGGAGAAATAAGTCAAAAGGAGTGAGGGTGAATGAGTACATCACAGCCAGGCTCTCCAACACGCGCGTAAGCTGGCCTGGCGAGCGGCGCGGCTTGACGCGTAACGCTTCGGGTAGCGAAGGCGCGGTGCCGTTGGACGACAAGCCCACTGTCACTCCATTCGTATCCGCCCATACCGCCAGGCTACCAGCCACCGACAACGCCCACTCGAAGCGCTCCACATCCGTGCCGCGCCAGTCCTGTTCGAAGGTGGTCACGTTCATCATGATGACCGCGGTCGGGTCGCTGGTGTTCTCGCATACGCGCGTTTGCAGCGCTCCGGCATGGGCGGTGGCCTTCCAGTGAATCTGGCGGAAGGGATCGCCGTAGCGATAGTCCCGTGCACCCATTATGCGCGCCGGATCCTCAATCAGGCGGCGCAACGCCCCAAACGCGCCAAAGGGATCCCGCGTGGGCAGACCGAGCTGATCCAGGGGGAACACGCGCGGGTAGACGATCAACGAATCATGCAGGGGGTCCACACGCTCCTGCATCGAGATGCCCAACACGTCCACGGCGCGCAGGGTGGCCGTGCCGAAGGCATAGTAACCACGCTTGAGTGCGCGCAGACGTGTGACACGCGCGGTATGCTCGCCCGGACGCAGCACAGTTAATTGAGACAGGCTGATACGATCCTCGGCGATAAACGGCTCGGTGGGGTCTGAGCTCGCCAGTAAAAAGCCGGGTGGAGCACTGTCGTCCACCTGCAGCGAGACGATAGGCAGGCGGCCGCGGTTCACCAGGTTGCACGAGACATCCACAACCTCGCCCAGGAAGAGCCGCGTCTCGTTGAATCGGCGTTCATACGTGACGCGATCCAGCAGCTTGCGCGCCAGGAGTTGGCTGGCCACGATAATCGCCATGCCCAGCACCCCCAGGGTGGTCATGGCTGACGCGCGCAGGACGACCCCCACTATCGTGATAAACAGGAAGAGGGTAACCCAGCGCTCGTCAAAAAAGATCATGCGAAGCGTACTGGCTAATCCATACTAAACCGTGTCCACAGGCACAGGCGTGCGTTCCAGCACGTCGCGCAGGATGTCTTCCGGCTTGCGCCCGCGCAATCGGCTCTGCCCATCCACCATGATGCGATGCGGCAATGCATACGGCGCCAGCGTCTTCACGTCGTCCGGCAGTACGTACTCGCGCCCACGAATGGCTGCCAGCGCCTGCGCCGCACGGTACAGCGCCAGCGTCCCACGTGGACTGACTCCCAGTTGTGTTCCGGGCGCCGCTCGGGTGGCCCGGCACAGATTCACCACGTAGTCCGCCACGCTGCGCTCCACCCGCACCGCCCGCACCCGGCTCTGCAAGGCTATCAGATCCACCGCCCGCACCACCGGCTGCAACCGCTCCAGCGGCTCATCACGCTCAAAGCGCGACAGGATCTGGTGCTCCTCATCCACGTCGGGGTACCCCAGACGAATGCGCAGTAAAAAGCGGTCCACCTGCGCCTCTGGCAGCGGGAAGGTGCCTTCCAGCTCGATGGGGTTCTGCGTGGCCAGCACCAGAAACGGGCGGGCCAGCGGCATGCTCTGCCCATCCACCGTCACCTGGCGCTCCTGCATCGCCTCCAGCAGTGCCGACTGCGTGCGGGGTGTGGCCCGGTTGATCTCGTCCGCCAGCACCACCTGGGCGAAGATCGGCCCGGCACGGAACTCGAACATCTGCTCCTTCTGGTTGAAGTACGAGATGCCTGTCACATCGCTGGGCAACAGGTCGGGCGTGAACTGGATGCGCTTGAACGTGCAGTCCAGGCTCCGCGCGATGGCCTTGGCCAGCGTGGTTTTGCCGATGCCCGGCACATCTTCGATCAACACATGGCCCTCGCACAACAGCGCGACCAGCGCCAGATCAATCACATCGTCCTTGCCGACGATGACTTGTTGGATGTTAGACCGCAATCGCACGGCGGTCGCATGAATTGACTCCTGGGTTACCGTAGTCACGCCATTGATTGTAATCTCGCGTCCTGAATCGAAGGGCCGGGGACTGAGAAACGACGATCGACGACCGACCACTAGCGACGGAAGACAGATGCAACTTTAGGCATGATAGGTGCGACGGGATGCACGGGATGGATTAAGGTTCCCGGCAGACATGGTGAGCGTTCATGGTGAGCTTGTCGAACCATCCTTCGACCAGCTCAGGATGATCATGGTGAGCGTTCATGGTGAGCCTGTCGAACCATCCTTCGACCAGCTCAGAATGATCATGGTGAGCGTTCATGGTGAGCTTGTCGAACCATCCTTCGACCAGCTCAGGATGATCATGGTGAGCGTTCATGGTGAGCTTGTCGAACCATCCTTCGACCAGCTCAGAATAAATACCAAGACCTTGCCTTCAATCGCTTGCCGCTCCAGGTTGAGGAGCGACGCCCTGGATGAATTCGCAGCGGCCTGTGCGCTCGCCAGCGAGCCCGCGGATGAGTCCGCGAACTCGTTCGCGTGCTCACCAGGCCATACACGCTCAAAGCGCGTTACTCGCTCTCGTGCTTGCAGAGTATAGGGTTGAAGAAGGCATTCGTAACCGGGTCCGTGACCCTTCGTCCGGTGATAAAAGTCAGTACAATACCGACAAATGGTTGCTGGCGTGAGCAGCGTATTGCTTGGAGCAATTGATCCGCACGTACGTGCGATTGACGGCTGGCGCGATGGACCTGCCATCGCCGATCTCCTTGAACTGGCATTCCAGGACGAAGGCATCGACGACAATGGCCAGCGCATGATCCACATGCTGCGCCGCTATGGCCCACTCGAGGCAATCATCATGGAGGGCACGCCGGGATTCGTGTGGGTGGAGGGCGGGCAGGTGCTGGGTAATGCTTCCGTGCAATACAACCCCGCACGGCGCGGTACCTGGATCGTGGGCAATGTAGCCACGCATCCGGCGCACCGCAATCAGGGCATCGGCAGCGCCTTGATCTCCTCGGTCATCCGCTACGCCCGTTCCCGCGGTGCACGCACGCTGGCGCTACAAGTGGTGGAAGGCAATACACCCGCCGTGCGGCTTTATGAGAAATTCGGTTTCCAGCCTTTGGGGGCTGTGACCTACTACCAGCGTCCACCTGTGCGTGTGCAGGCACCCTGGCACGATCTGGCGGCCTCCGGTGCGGTGAGCACAGGTGCGGTGAAGGTCCACACAGCGAACTGGGCGAATCGGGAAGCGGTGTGGCATGTTGCACGCTTGAACATTCCAGATGACCTGACCTATTCTGATCCGTTCGATGCGAGCACCTACCGGCTTGGGCTGCGCTGGTCTATGACGAACTGGCTTGGCGGCAACCGGGAGCACTGGTGGGTGACTGAGACGGGGGGCGCCGCCGCTGCAGTTACGGGAGCGTTGCGTGTGCGGATCAACTTCGATCTGTCGCAACACAACGTCGAGCTATTGCTCAACGAACAGGCGCCCATCGAACATGGCCTCGTCCTGCTGGAGCGTGGCCTGCGATATCTCCAGACGTGCATCGATAAGCCACTTCTGGCGACCCAGTCTCGCCCGCATGGACCGTCGCACGAAGCCCTGCAGGCAGCGGGATTTATACCCATGCGCACGCTCATTCACATGAAGCTGGAGATTTAAGGGTGCAGAGGAGTGTTTTAGCTTTGCGCAAGGTGCGTTCCTTGCGACTCATGTCACGTAAACACCATGCCTGAACTGCCTGAGGTTGAGACGATTGCACGCCAGTTGCGCGAGGGGCGCACAGACCGGGCGACCGGGCTGGCTGTTCCACCCCTGGTTGGCCGGACCATTCTGGCGACACGGGTATACTGGGCGCGCGAGATTTCGGGTATGGCATCCCGGACGTTCGAACGGCGTACACGCCTCCAGCAGGTCCGAGCTGTCAGCCGGCATGGCAAGTACCTGATCATCACCCTCGAATCCACATCCAGCCCACCGGTCGTCACCGGCGCACCCGCTTTCATGCTGGTTCACCTGCGGATGAGTGGCCGGCTGGATATCGTACCGAACGCCGAGGCGCAGACAAAACACGCACGCGTGGTGTGGCAACTGGATGAGGGCTGGTCTTTGCGCTTCGACGATGCGCGCAAGTTCGGGCGAGTCTACCTGGTTGACGCTCCAGCCCGGGTCACTGGTAAGATAGGGCCGGATGCCTTGCAGATCACTGCGCAAGACTTTACGCCTCGATTGAGGCAGAAACGCGGCGCCTTGAAGCCGATTCTGCTCGACCAGACGTTCATAGCCGGCGTGGGAAATATCTACGCCGACGAGGCATTGTTCCTGGCGGGGTTGCACCCGCAGCGGGCGGCAGGCACCCTTTCTGACGAAGACACCGGACGGCTGTTCGCCGCGATCCGTCAGGTATTGCAGCGCGGCATCGACGCCAGCGGCGCCAGCTTCGACTGGGTGTACCCCGGCGGGAGCTATCAGAACCAGTTCCTTGTCTATGGGCGCGCCGGAGAGCCGTGCATTCATTGCGGCCAGCCTATTACGCGCATCGTGGTAGGGCAGCGCGGCACGCATCTCTGTGAGCATTGCCAGAAATGAACCGGGTACGATTGTATTCGACGGAGGCGATCATTTTGCGACGGATGGACATCGGCGAAGCCGACCGCATCCTGACCATCATGACGCCCGAAATGGGCAAGCTGCGCGTGATCGCCAAGGGTGTGCGCAAGATCACCAGCCGCAAGGCCGGGCACGTGGAGCTGTTCATGCGCGTGCACCTGCTGCTGGCCCGTGCGCGGTCGCTCGACATCGTCAGTCAGGCTGAAACGCTCGAAACCTATCGCCCATTGCGTGAAGACCTGTTACGCTCCAGTCTGGCCCACTATTTTAGCGAGCTGATCGATGTCTTCGCGCAGGAAGGCAGCGAAGACATGGCACTGTACAACCTGCTGGCCGAAGGGTTGGGGTGGCTTTCCCAGTCACCCAACCCGGAGCTGGCGGCGCGCTACTTTGAACTGCGCCTGCTGACCCTGGCGGGTTACCGCCCGCAGCTCTTCCGCTGTGCCCGCAGCGGAAACCCGGTCGATGCAGACGACCCCTCCGTGCGCTTCGTGGCTTTTTCGCCTGCCGCAGGCGGTGTGCTCTCGCCAGCGGCGGCAGCGCAGGCGCGCGACACGTTTACGGTTCAGGTGGAAGCGCTGCGCCTGTTGCGCCTGTTGCAGATTCACTCCTTTGAGGAGATCAGTACGCCTTCTGCCCTGCCCAACCCTTCACGCGCAGTGCTGATCCAGGTGGAACAAACCATGCGGCGCTACCTGCAATTCGTCCTGGAACGCAGCCTGCGCTCGACTCACTTTCTGCGTCAGTTGGCGCGCGAAGGCGTCGAGGCTCAGGAGCAACCCATACCCCCTCCACCCATCTCAAAACCCTGACCCGCGCGGTGCATGACACTCCGCCAGTCCTGCATGATCGTCGCCCGATTATGAACCTTTCCGCCACCATCAACCAGCGTTTCCCCGCACTCCTGTCAAGAGACTTCCGCATCTTTTGGATCGGACAGTTTATTTCACTCATCGGCACCTGGATGCAGAACGTCACCCAGCCATACCTGGCTTATCGCATCAGCAGCCAGCCGTTCTACCTGGGGCTGATTGGCTTCTCCTCCTCGCTTCCGGCTCTACTCTTCATGCTGCCCGGAGGCGTGATGGTGGAGCGCATGAACAAACGCAACGTGGTGATCGCCATGCAAATCGTCATGATGATCCAGGCCTTCATTTTGTCGTACCTGGCCCTGACGGGGTTGATTACCATCTGGCACATTGTCGTGCTGTCGTTCATCCTGGGCATGGCGAGTTCGATTGAGATCACGGCGCGCCAGGCAATGCTGATCGAGCTGGTAGGCAAGGAGGCGCTGCCCAACGCCATCGCCCTGCAATCGACCATCTTCAACGCAGCACGCGTGCTCGGCCCCGCGCTGGCCGGTCCGCTTTTAATCATTCTGCAAGACAAGGGCGAAGGGTGGGCTTTCTTTGCCAACGGGATAAGTTATCTGTTCGTTATCGTAGGCCTGTTCTTCGTCCATCCCCAGGTGGAATACAGCTCCAATGTCGGCCTGCGCAGCGATGCAATGTCCGAGTTTCGCGAAGGACAGCGCTATATACTCGCGACGTCGGTGATCGGTCTGCTTATCTTCACGGCCGCGGTGCCAGGCTTCATCGGCTTCCCGGCCACCCAGCTGGTGCCTGTATTTGCCAGCTCGGTCTTCCAGCAGGCAGGCGACACCGACACCCTCATCGCTCTACGCTACAGCGCCATGATCACCGCCCAGGGTCTGGGCGCGCTGATTGCCGCCGTGACGCTGGCGGCTTTCAGCACGATACAGCGCAAGGGTCTGATCCTGACCATCGGGCAACTCGTGTTCGCCGTGTCGCTGGTCGGCCTGGCGCTCTCACGCTCGTTGGGGATGGTGCTGCCCGTAATGATCCTGATGGGCTGGGGCACTGTGACACAGCTGGCCATGACCAACACGCTCATCCAGTTGCTGGTACCCAACCACTTGCGTGGACGGGTGATCAGCACCTACTTCTGGGCGCAGAACGGTGTGGCGCCATTTGGCAGCCTTCTGGTGGGGTGGATGGCGCAGTCCTTCAGCGCTCCCCCAGCAGTGATGGTATGCGGAGTAGCCTGCCTGGGGATCGCGCTGGCGGTACACGTCGCCACCCCATCCCTCCGCCGCGCCGTGGCATGAGATGCGCGTCTTGATGGACGGGTGCCGGTGCACGGTGGTCCGCACGCCGTCGCTCCCGGCAGCCTGGCGGCCCGGCAGCCTGGCGGCCCGGCAGCCCAGCGAGACGGCCAAGGGTCCTGGCACCACGCCCGGTGCCGGTGAGGCGAATTCCGTCGATCACTGATCCTGCCCGCGTCGCACCTGCAGTAGAATATATGTTCTAATCCACTTCGAGAACGGGAATGAGGTCATGCTGACAGAACTGCGCGTGCGCGATTTTGCCATCATCGATGCATTGAACATCGAATTCGGGAACGGGTTGAATGTGCTCACCGGCGAAACGGGTGCCGGCAAGAGCATCATCGTGGACTCGGTCTCGCTGCTGCTGGGAGATCGCGCCGATTCCGGAATGGTGCGCGCCGGCGCAGAGCAGGCTCTGATCGAGGGGGTCTTTACGCTGGAGGATGAGGTGCGTCATGAGGTGGAAGTGCGCCTGGCCGAGCAGGGGCTTGAGTCCGACGAACCAGGCCAGTTGCTGCTGGGCCGTGAGGTGCGCACCAGCGGGCGCACGCTGTGCCGCGTCAACGGCCGCGCGGTAGGGCTGAATGCCATGCGCGAACTGGGCGAGCTGCTGGTGGATGTGCACGGCCAGAGCGAGCATCTGTCACTGTTGCGTGTAAAAGAGCACGTGAACCTGCTGGATCGCTACGGCAACCTGTGGGATCTGCGCTCGCAGGTGGCCGGCAAGGTAAGCGAGTTACGTGCCACGCGCAAGGAGCTCAAGCAGCTCGTCGACAACGCGCGCGAGCGTGCCCGCCGCACGGATATGCTAAAGTTCCAACTCGAGGAGATCCGCACCGCGAAGCTGAAGCCCAACGAGGAATCGACGCTGCAGGATGAGCACCTTCGCCTGGCCAACGCCGAGACACTGGCCACGTATGCCACCGAAGCCTACAGCGTGCTGTACGAATCATCGCGCGATCAGCAAGCCGCTCTGGACCAGATCGCCCAGGCTTCGCGCGCACTCTCCAACCTGACCCGCTACGACCGGCAATTTGAGGAATACAACCATTCACTTAACGACGCCGCGGCCATCGTACAGGAGATAGCCCGTACGCTGCAGGAATACCGCGAGGCGATCGAATTCAATCCCAGGCGCCTGCAGCAGGTGGAGGAGCGTCTGAGCCTGATCAAGAAACTGAAGCGCAAGTATGGCGATACGGTGGAAGCCATTATCACCTTCGCTGAGCAGGTCGAGAGTGAGCTGAACCAGATCGAGAACAGCGCGGGACGCATCGAGGTGCTGCAGGCACGCGAGGCAGCCATCTCAACAGAACTGGTTGCCCTGGCACTGGACCTCTCAACTCAGCGTTTCGCAGCAGCCGAACGGCTGGCCCGGGCCGTGGAGGTTGAACTGCAGGACCTGCGCATGAGCGGTGCGCACTTCGCCGTCAACATCACACATGAGTCGGCTGACGATGGGATTCAGGTCGACGGATCGAAATGGATGATTCGAGATTCGACCTTCAGGGCGGGGGATGCGAAGCAGGTGGCTGGTGAGGAGACGGACGATTCGAGCCCTGAACAAAGCGATGCAAAGCTGTCGAGTCAAGGTGCGAAGACAGCCGGGCCCCTCTCCCTTGTCTCATCTCCAGTCTCCAACCGGGTTCGATTTGACTCGACCGGAATCGATCGGGTGGAGTTTATGGTCGCGCCTAATGTGGGCGAAGGGTTGAAGCCTCTGGCGAAGATCGCCTCGGGCGGCGAGACGGCCCGCTTGATGCTGGCGCTGAAAGCTGTGCTCTCACAGGCCGATCGCACGCCCTCGCTCATCTTCGACGAGATTGACCAGGGGATCGGCGGGCGTATTGGGGCTATCGTAGGCCAGAAGTTATGGAGCCTGACGCGCGCACACCAGGTGCTGTGTATCACGCATTTACCCCAGTTAGCCAGTTTCGGTGACACGCACTACCAGGTGGCGAAAACCGCCCAGAATAACCGTACCATCACCCGTGTGCAGCGCCTGACGCGTGAGGAGCGCCTGGACGAACTGGCGCAGATGCTGGGCACCACGGGCAAAGCAGGCCGGCAAGGTGCGGAGCAATTGCTGAAGGAAGCGGCAGATATCAAGAAAACGTATAAATCGTCTCCCGAGGCTTGACAGAATTGCATTCTGTGCACCTACAATGGTGCTCGGCTGCTGAACGGGACATGTACCTGTCAGCAAACGAACCGAGGAGAGCACCATGCGAACAACAGCTACGCAACAGGTCTCGCTGATTCGCCGTTTACGCTACGCCTTCGACAATACCATGTCGCGCGGACCGGCTGGGTTGATCATTTGGCTGGCGTTGGTATCGACGGTACTGGTCCTGGGACTTACCGCCGTTATCCTCCTGGCCCGCTCTGACACCAACAAAAGCCTGTCTGACATTCTGTGGAATATCCTCTACCAGACGCTCACTCCCAACCCGGTGGACCCCACATCGGGCTCCGGACTGTACCTGGGCGCCATGCTCTTCTCCACAGTCGGCAGCCTCTTCCTGGTCAGCATCTTCATCGGTATCCTTACCAACTCGATCGACGGCCGCATCCAGAACCTGCGCAAGGGCCGCTCCTTCGTCATCGAGCACGGCCATACACTCATCTTGGGCTGGTCTTCCAAAATCTTCGGGATCCTTTCCGAACTGGTGATCGCCAACGAAAACCAGCGTAATGCCTGCATCGTGATCCTGGCCGACATGGACAAAGTGGAGATGGAGGACGCGATCCGCACCAAGCTGAAACATACCAAAAACACGCGCATCGTGTGCCGGACCGGCAGCCCCATAGACCTGACTGATCTGGAGATCGTGAATCCGCAGGCCAGCAAGTCCATCATCATTCTCACTCCCGAGGACGAAGACCCTGACTCGCAGGTGATCAAGACCATCCTGGCGCTCACCAACCACCCCGATCGCCGCTCTGAGCCGTACCACATCGTGGCCGAGATTCGCGATCCCAAACACATGGAGATCGCTCATATGGTGGGGCACGACGAAACGCAATTCGTGCTGGCCCGCGACCTGATATCGCGCATCACCGTACAGACCTGCCGGCAGTCGGGTCTGAGCGTGGTGTACACCGAGCTGCTCAATTTCGAGGGAGACGAGATCTACTTCCAGGAAGAGCCTGCGCTGGTAGGCAGGACCTTCGGAGAGGCGCTGCTGGCATACGAAGACTCAGCCGTCATCGGGTTGCAATACGCCAGCGGTCAACTCGCGCTCAACCCACCGATGGACACACACTTCAGCCCCGGCGACAAGGTCATCGCCATTTCTGAGGACGACGACACGGTAAAGCTGTCCAACCTGACCGATCTGCACACCACTCCTGAGGCCATCCGCGATCCTCAACCTGCGGTACGGCGACCCGAGCGCACACTCATCCTGGGCTGGAACGAGCAGGCCTGCCAGATCATCGCCGAGCTGGACAACTATGTGGCGCCTGGCTCCGAAGTGACACTGGTAGCCGACCGGGAGGAAGCACAGGGTCAGATCGAGTGTCAGGGCAAGGCAACCCGCAATATGCAGGTGACTTACCGTCAAGGTGACACGACAGACCGCGCGGTCCTGGATGCGCTGGATATTTCCACCTACGACCACGTCATCCTCCTGTGCTACGAAGACCATGAGGACGTCCATAAGGCCGATGCGATCACACTGGTGACTTTGTTGCACCTGCGAGCCATTGCCGAGCGCAGTGGTCACCACTTCAGTATTGTCAGTGAGATGCTTGATGTGCGGAACCGTCAGCTGGCCGAGGTGACGCGCGCCGACGATTTTATTGTCAGCGACATGCTCACCAGTCTGATGCTGGCACAGGTTTCAGAGAACCGATACCTGTCGGAAGTCTTTGCCGATCTGTTTGACGCAGAAGGTTCGGAGATTTATCTGAAACCCGCCTCGAATTATGTCGCGGTGGGGGACGGCACGAGTGGAGACGGCGCGCAGGCGGTGAACTTCTATACGGTGGTCGAGTCGGCACGGCGGCACGGCGAGGTGGCTATCGGATACCGCCAGATGACATACGCCAACAATGCCGCCCGGTCCTATGGCGTGGTTGTCAATCCCGATAAGTCAGCTCGGGTGGCTTTCACCGCGCAGGACCGTGTGATTGTGCTATCGGAGTCGTAGGATTCAACCCCTAAAATGGGCCGCTCTTTGGTCTGGCACAAAGACGGCAGGAGGCAGTGCCGCTACGATATGTCTGAAAATACGTCTGAGGAGCTGAGTGCCAGCCCGACACCCGGTTCCCAATCTCAAGGAGGGCTGACATGAAGGCGACACAAATACTGATGGAAGAGCATCGCGTGATTGAGCGCGTGATCGGAAGCCTGGAAGCAGGGGCTGACCGGCTGGAACGTGGAGACGCCATCTCACCGGCATTCTTCATCGATACTTCGCAGTTTATCAAGGGCTTCGCCGACGGCTGCCACCATGTTAAGGAGGAAAAGGTACTCTTCCCGGCGATGAATGACGCAGGTCTGCCACGTGAAAGTGGACCAATCGGAGTGATGCTGGCCGAGCACGAGCAGGGGCGCAAATACGCGCGCGCCTTGCGCGAAGCAGCTGAGCAGTGGCAGACCGGTGACAGCACCGCCCGGGCGCGGGTGATCGCGAACGCACGCGGGTACGCGGCATTATTGCGCCAGCACATCGCCAAGGAGGAAGGCATTCTGTTCCCGCTGGCCGATCAGGTCATCCCGTTACAAACCCAGGACAAGGTCGCCGAGGGCTTCGAACATGTGGAGCACGAGGAGACAGGCGAGGGCGTGCACGAGAAGTACCTGGCTCTGGCAACGAAGCTGGCGCAGCAGGTCGCAAACTAAAACACTCGCCCGGATTGATCGATCCGGACATCAGCTCAAAAGACAAGGGGCGGGAGGATCCTCCCGCCCCTTCCTGTTCAGGGTAGTGGGTCTTTAGCGGACAGCCTTCTCGGTCTGCTTGTCGAAGACGTGGAAGCGGTCCATATCGAAGGCAATACCGACCGTATTGCCCACGCGCATCTTCGAGCGCGGGTCCACCCGGGCGACGAAAGGCTTCTCCTTCGCGTTCAGGTACACCATCACTTCGTTGCCCATCAACTCAGTAACCTCGACCTTGGACTCGACCAGCGCCTGGTGGATGCCCGGCGGTGCATACTCGGGGTCGTGCATGTTCTCAGGACGCAGACCGAAAACGATCTGCTTGCCCTTGTAAGCCTGGTAGGGGTCCTGCCGTTCCGCTGGGATTTTGACACGGAACGCGCCGGCGTCCACATACATCTCGCCATCGCTGCCAGTGAGTGTGGCGTCGAAGAAATTCATCGAGGGGCTGCCGATGAAGCCCGCCACGAACACGTTGTCGGGGCGGTCATACAAGTTCTGCGGCGTGTCTACCTGCTGCAAGATGCCATCCTTCATCACGGCGATGCGGGTGCCCATGGTCATGGCCTCCACCTGGTCGTGGGTCACGTAGATGAAGGTGGTGCCCAGTTGCATATGCAACTTGCTGATCTCGGCGCGCGCCTGCACGCGCAGCTTGGCGTCCAGGTTCGAGAGAGGCTCATCCATGAGGAACACAGCCGGGTTGCGCACAATGGCGCGCCCAACCGCCACACGCTGGCGCTGGCCGCCGGATAGCTGCTTTGGCTTGCGGTCGAGCAGGCTCTCGATTCCCAATCGCTTGGCGGCTTCTTTCACGCGTCGGTCGATCTCAGCCTTGGGCACGCGGCGCAGCTTTAGGCCAAACGCCATGTTGTCATATACCGACATGTGGGGATAAAGGGCGTAGGACTGGAAAACCATTGCAATATCGCGATCTTTAGGAGGCACGTCGTTAACAACGCGATCACCGATCTTAATGTTGCCCTCGGTGATCTCCTCCAGGCCGGCCAGCATGCGCAGCGAGGTTGTCTTGCCACAACCCGATGGGCCGACGAATACGAGGAACTCGCGGTCGTGAATCTCGATGTTCAGATCGTTCACAGCAACCACATCACCGAAGCGCTTGGTGACATGATCAAAAGTCACACTAGACATGTACTGGTACCTCCTTGGTTCGAAAGACGTTATTATTTCGTCAGTTTGTAACTGCATTGTACTTAGGCCTTCTAAAAGCGCAAACTAACAGTTTAGTAAAACGCCAGTCGGGGTCCGTCCTCAGCGGGGCGGCACTTCACCTGTCCGCGTCTGTGTTAACGTAGGGTTCATGGTGGACTTCCCCATACCCAACCGGTTGAGGCCGCAGGTGGTGGAGAGCCATTTCCTCCCCGGCCCATCAGAGGGGACCGTCACGCCGGTGGGCAGCCGGCGGTTGAACGACATCGTGCAACCGGGTATGCACGTTACGATTGCCTTCACCGACGCCACCCGAGCCTGCCCAGACGAACTGTTGATCAGCCAGTTATTCATCAGGTTAGGAGCCCTGGGCGTCGCCTTGCCCGATGTGACCCTCCTGTGCGCTACGGGCCTGCATCGGCCCATGACCAGCGTCGAACGGGAGGTCAAACTGGGACGGGAGCTGGCCGCGCGTGCGCGGGTGGTCGATCACCACGCGCTCGATCCCGCCTCACTGGTCCATCTCGACGACGTGGACGGCCTCCCCGTGGTGGTGGATCGCCTGTGCGTGGAAACGGATGTGTTGATTGCCACAGGTGTAGTGGAGCCCCATCAATACGCCGGGTACTCGGGCGGAGCCAAGACGGTGGTGATCGGTTGCGGCGGCGAGGAGACCATCCAGGCTACCCATGGCGCTGCCATGCTGGACCAACCAGGGGTGCGCCTGGGATCCGTCATGAACAACCCCTTTCAGCAATTCGTGCGCCGGGCCGGCGAGCGGATTGGCCTGGACTACGTCGTAAATGTAGTGCTGGACGACACAGGACGGATGCTCGTCGCGGCCGCAGGAGAGCCCAATGCGGTACACGACTGGCTGGTCGAACGAGCGCGCACCTTCTACGAGACGCGTGTCTACCGCCCGGCGCATATGGCGTTGGCCGGTGTGCCCGCGCCCAAGGCAGCCAACCTGTATCAGGCCAGCCGTGCGGCCACCTACCTGGCACTGGCCGACAACACACCGCTCCTGCCCGGCGCGCCGATCCTGCTGCCGGCCGCCCTACCCGAGGGCGCCGGTCAAGGCACAGGGGAGCGGCGTTTTTATGAGGTGCTCTCCGGTGCCCGCTCGCCGGCCCAACTGGTGGACGAGTTGCGCCGCACCGGTTTCCCGGCTGGCGCGCAGCGCGCCTACATCCTGGCCCAGGTGCTCATGCACCACCCCATCATCGTGGTAGGCGCCGAGCACCCCGAAGTGGTGCGCGCCTGTCACATGTACGCGGTGGCCGACATGCAGGCTGGCATGGCTCTGGCCGAAGACCTGTCTCGCCAGTCCTTCAACATGGGATCCGATGAGCCACTCAACTTCCTCATTGTGCCCGACGCGCTCCTGACGTTACCGCGACTGGCGAGGGCGTAATACAATCGGATCGTTATCTCTTGAAGGAGGTGCAGCGTGTCTGCAACACAGGCTATGAGCAAACTGGCCATCGATGGCGGCACACCCGCCGTACGCCAACCTCTGCCACCCATGTATCCCGGCGGGATGCGCATCGGTAAGGAAGAAGAGGACGCAGTCCTGGAAGTCCTGCGCAGCAAGCGCCTGTTCCGCTACTACGGCCCATACGAGGGTCCCTCCAAGGTGGCGGAATTGGAGAAAGCCTTTGCCGCTCACATGGGCAGCGAATACGGTCTGGCGGTCACCTCTGGCACGGGTGCGCTCATCTGCAGCCTCAGCGGCATCGGCATCGGTCCGGGTGATGAGGTGATCGTGCCAGCCTATACATGGATCGCTTCAGCCTCAGCCGTCTTCGCACTGGGCGGTGTGCCCATCCCGGCCGAAATCGATGACTCGCTCACCCTGGACGCGGCGGATGTGAAGCGCAGGATAACGCGCCACACCCGGGCTATCATGCCAGTGCATATGCGTGGCGCCCCCACCGATATGGACGCGCTGATGGACGTGGCGCACGAGCACAACCTGCAGGTGGTGGAGGACACGGCTCAGGCCGACGGAGCCAGCTACCACGGCCGGAGGTTGGGCAGCATCGGCGACGTGGGCGCGTTCAGCCTGCAATTCAACAAGATCATCACCAGTGGCGAGGGCGGCATGGTCATCACCAACAGCCGGGACATCTGGAAGCGCGCCGTGATGTTTCACGACGTCATCGGCGGGACGCGCAATGGCATCCCCGAGGACGAGGTGCTGCCGGGCGTGAACTTCCGCATGACCGAGCTGCAGGGAGCCGTGGCACTGGCGCAGCTCCATAAACTGGACGGCCTGCTGGACCAGATGCGCGAGCGAAAGGCCATGTTAAAGGCCAGCATGGAGGGCGTAGCGAAGCGCAAGGGGGTGACCTTCCGCAAGGAGAACGACCCGTCCGGTGACGCAGCGGTTTGCCTGATCTTCTTCCTGCCCGAGCCGGAGCGCGCACATAAGGTGGCCGAGGCGCTCACGGCGGAGGGTGCAGGCGCGGGGGTGATCTATACGCCGGGTCACAGCGACTACCACATCTACCCGTACTGGTCACCCATCATGGCCAAGCGCACCTGGACGCCCACCTCCGGCCCGTGGCGCTGGCACGAGGGCGAGGTGAACTACACGCCCGACATGTGCCCGCATACATTAGGCCTGCTCGGTCGCGCGGTGCAGATGGATGTCAGCCCGGATCTGACTAACGATCAGGTGGAGGAAGTGGCCGAGGCGTTGAATAAGGTGCTGGAAGCGCTGGCGTAAGCCACCCACGAATCTGCACGAATGGGCACGACTAGAGTGTGCCCATTCTCTTTATTCTCACGGATGCTCCTCCTCATGGCTGACGATCACAGTAGGGCCACAATGAAATCAACCGCAAAGATCGCAAAGGAATATAGTGGAACGTCCGCCCTGGTTGACACCACTGAGGAGAGCGTGCGGTCCAACCGGATCATTGGTGCTGCCATGGAAGTGCATCGACAATTGGGGCCCGGACTGCTGGAATCGGGATATGAGCGTGCATTGGCTTATGAGTTAACGCTCCACGATATCCCATTTGAAAGACAAAAACCATCTGACGCCGTTACATGAGGCCTAAGTGATCACTTACCTCAAGCTTACGCAGTTCAAGCTGGGCTGTCTGTTCAACTTCAACGTACCATTGCTCAAGAACGATATTCACCGGATCGCTAATCACCTCTAATACCTGTATCCCTTTGCGTCCTTTGCGGCTAATGAAGATGAAAATCATCAAACTAAAGACGATCGTGGTGAACGCCGAGATGCGCAACTGGGTGTTCGTCAAGGTGGAGACGGATCAACCCGGCCTGTACGGCTG
>JAJYKL010000056.1 GCA_021788625.1 Chloroflexota bacterium | reverse complement strand
ATCGCCTGGCAAATCACGGCCATGCTTATCCAGCGGGACATTCTACCCACACCCGTACAGGTCGCCAGTGCCATTTTTACCGACTTCGGTGCGCTCAGCCGGCACTTCATAGCCAGCACCCTGCGGGTAGTCATCAGCATCATCATCGCTGTTATCCTGGCAGTGCCTGCTGGCCTGGCGATGGGTCAAATGCCGCGCTTGAACCATATCTTCTCGCCTGTGGCATATATCATCTATCCGATTCCCAAGATCGTATTCCTCCCTATCATCCTGCTTTTTTTCGGGGCCACAGATTTGAGCAAGGTGCTCATCATCGTCCTCATTCTGTTCTTCCAGATCCTGGTGCCGGTACGCGATGACGCGGCTGGCATCCGACCTGAGCTATTAAACTCGGTGAAGTCACTGGGGGCTGGACGACGGGCACTCTTCCGCTTCGTATACCTGCCGGCATCCCTGCCAGCTGTGCTAACGTCCTTGCGATTGAGCATCGGGACGGCGGTAGCGGTTCTCTATATCACTGAGACCACAGCAACGTCGCTGGGATTAGGCTACTATATTTACCTGAACGCCAGCACCCTGTTCAACTACCCCGCCACCTATGCAGGCGCCGTGGCGATGGGCGTGTTGGGTTTGCTGCTCTATTTTTTCATTGACTGGCTGGAGAAGCGCGTCTGCCGCTGGCGTTTCGTAACCTGACCCGTAAATCGATGTGAATCCAGCAATATTCTTCAATTCCTAGTCGTATCTTATGACCCACTTACAAGGCCAGGAACGAGCCGATTATGTGCGTGACATGTTCGCCCGCATCGCCCGCCATTATGACCTGATGAACCACCTGATGAGCATGGGTCGCGATGTCGCTTGGCGGCGTGACGTGATCCGTGCTGCCGCACTCCAACCTGGAGCCCATGTGCTCGATGTTGCCACAGGCACTGGAGACATGATGATTGAAGCTCTGAGCCAGGTTCCCCGCCTGCGTGCCATTGGCAGTGACTTTACATTCGAGATGATACATGTAGGTCAGGGTAAACCAGGCGCACAGTCTGTGCGCTGGTGCGCTGCCGACGCTTTGCAGCTACCCTTCCCCGATGAGACATTTGACGCTGTCACTAGCGGATTTGGGGTGCGGAACTTCGTCGACCGCGAGGCGGCTTTTCGTGAGCAGAGGCGGGTGTTGAAGCCAGGGGGCCGCGTGGTATGCCTGGAGATCAGCCGGCCTTCACGAAACTTGTTGCGTCCGTTCTTCCTGCTCTATTTCGATCGACTGGTGCCCATTGCTGGCGGTCTCATCAGTGGTGAACCCGACGCGTACACCTATTTGCCCCAGTCGGTGAACGAGTTTCTATCTCCCGACGAGTTGAAAAACGTCATGGAGAGCGCAGGCCTGCGCCGCGTTACGTATCGCCGCTTAATGCTGGGATCAGTGGCCATTCACGTTGGCCTCAAGTGAACTGCCAATCGACGCGAATCTTCAGCCATACAGTTGGACGGAAGTTCGGGCACTCGTACCACCCGGATATTCCCTATTGCTTGTGCTGTGCGTGAAGACTGGTGGATCAGATTACGAAGTTCCCGCGACGTGCCATGAGCGCAGCGCCGATAATGCCGGCCGAGGCACCCAGCTTGCTCTCGACAACGCGTACCTTATCCAGGTTCACTTTGTTCAGCGAATACTGTAAAGCGATGCTGCGGATGGGAGCCAGGATCCACTCACCCAGCGCTTCCAGCACGCCGCCGCCATAGATTAGCATTTCCGGGTCGAAGGCATTTATCAGGCTGGCCGCATGCAAGCCCAGATAATGTGCAGCACGCTGCAGCACCTCGATCGTTAATGCGTCACCTTTGTCGACCGCTCTGGCCAGGATACTGGATGTGAACTTGGAGTTGATATCGGGGACAAGAGTGGGCAGGATGGATTGGCGTCCGGCAGACATGGCCACACGCAGATCGCGCTCGATTGCAGCCCGGCTGGCAATGGCTTCGATGCTGCCGCGCACGCTCCCCCCCACAGCGAATGGGCCATCAGCCAGCACTATCATGTGGCCGATCTCGCCGGCACTACCGCGCCCGCCAACATAGATCTTGTCATCGATAACAATCCCACCGCCGATGCCGGTGCCGACAAAGACCGCCACAAAGTTTTTTACACCCTTCCCAATGCCGGCGATTTGCTCGCCAAAGGTTGCCACCCGTACATCGTTGGAGATCCATACAGGCACGTTTTGCCACTGTCGCACCACCTTGCCCACGTCGATGTTTTTCCAGCCAGGCATGTTGGTGGCACTGACAACCATGGCATGTTCCATATCAATGACGCCTGGCGCTCCCATGCCGACTGCCTTCACGTCCTGTATCCCAATGCCGGATGCCTCGACCGCCTCTTGCATTGTTTTCACGATACGCTTCAGCACAGCCTCTGGACCGTCCTCAGGTTGAGTGCGTTTCTTCGACGAACCAATGACTCCGCCATTCTCGTCCACGACACCGGCCAGAATCTTTGTTCCGCCCAGGTCCACGCCAATGGTGTAATCCGATCGGGTTTTCTTCGCCACGGCAGTTGTCCTCGTAAGTTGAAAGTTGCAGGCTTTCTTGTGGATTCTAATGCCGATCAACCTCACAAGGCTTTTGGTAGGATAGAGCGATGCACAGTTCGATTGAAGGAGGACCTGCACTACCATGTCACGACTGACCGGCATTCTTGCAGCGACGTACACAGCCATGCACCAGGATGGATCCGTGAACCTCGACATGATCGACCATCAGGCACACAGTCTGGAACGCAATGGTTTAGCGGGTGCTTTTATTTGCGGCACGACAGGCGAAGGTGTGTCCTTATCCACAGCCGAGCGCCTAAAGGTCGCGGAGCGATGGATGGCGGCCAGAGGTAACCTGGTTGTAGTCGTGCATGTAGGACACAACAGCCTGGAAGAGTGCAAGGTGTTGGCAGCCCATGCGCAAAAGATCGGTGCGGACGCGATCGCCGCCATTTCACCAACCTACCTGAAGCCTCCGCGCATCGAGGAACTGGTTGCATTCTGCGCACAGGTAGCCGCCGCTGCACCCGACCTGCCCTTTTACTACTATCACATCCCATCCATGACAGGTGTGCGCTTCCCCGTGGTTGAATTGATGCGCGCAGCCGCGCAACATATTCCGAACCTGGCAGGTGCCAAATTCTCAGATGACAACCTGACCGAGCTGGAAGGATGTGTGAACCTTACGCTACCTGGCAGGCAAAGTCTAAACATGGTCATGGGTCACGACGAGCAACTGCTCAGCGCCCTCCGCATCGGTGCTCAGGCAGCCGTCGGCAGTACCTATAACTGGATGGCGCCGCTGTATGTACGTATGGTGCGCGCGTGGCGCGCTGGGGATCAGACGGCTGCCAATGCGCTTCAGGCTCAGGCTGGACAGATTGCCGGTATCGTCAATCGTCATGGCGGACTTGTGGCGGGGAAATCGGTTATGAGCCTGATTGGGCTTGACTGTGGGCCTGCGAGGCTGCCGTTGCGCTCCCTGACGGTTCAGGAGCTCGCAGCACTCCGTACAGAGCTGCAACAGGCTGGGTTCTTTGATGTGTGCTCGAGCGATGGGGAAGGATAATCATGCATCTTAAGTACGCCTTTATGAGTTTTTCAGCTCCACAAGCGAGCCTGGATGAGCTGCTTGCAATCGCACGGCGCTATGGTTATGACGGAATCGAGCCGCGTGTCAGCGCCGGCCACTCACACGGCATCGAGCCCAGTACGCCTGGCACGATGCGCAAGCTGATCAGGCAGAAAGCGCTGGATGCCTCGGTGGCGCTGTGCTGCATCGCCACGTCGATCCGCTTCGCCAATGCAAAGGAGACAGCGGAGCAACTGCAGATGGCGCGTGCATGCATAGATCTGGCCGCAGACCTGGGTGTGCCACGCTTGCGCGTGTTTGGCGGATCCGTCCCGCAGACTGTTAGTCGTGAAGAAGCCATCGGCACCGTGGCGAATTCTCTCAAGCAAATCGCAACGCAGGCCGATCAGCGCAATGTCGTGGTGTGCATGGAAACGCACGATGACTGGTGCAACCCCCTGGACGTGGCCGAAGTGATGAAACAGGTGAACCACCCGGCCATTGGCGTGAACTGGGACATCATGCATCCAGTCCGCCAGGCCAGTGTCACCATGGATCAGGCGTTCACCATTTTGAAACCCTGGATCCGGCATGTGCACTTCCACGACGGCATTTTTAAGCCTGATCTGGTGCTGAAACCGGTTGGACAAGGAGAGGTGGATCACCATCGCGCTGTCCAGCTTCTGAAAGCGATGGACTACGACGGCTATCTCAGTGGTGAGTGGATTGGCTGGGAACCGCCGGACGTTCACTTGCCGCGTGAACTCGCCACCATGCGTACATATGAAGAGGCAGTGCAGGAGTGAAGGATAAAGAGGTGCGCAATCCGCCTCTTATTCAGTTCCCCTCTTCGAATTTCCCACTCACCGGCGAGAACGCGTTGGCGGGGCGATCCAGTCCAACGCATGGTGCGCGGTGTACAGGGCGGTGAGTTCCTCGAAGGCGTCCTCGCAGATTGGTGACACCTCGAAGCCGCCGCGCGACAGTTCGCTGTCGATGAGAGCACGCAAGTACAGAATGCGCCAGCGCCAGGCCGAACGTGCTCGTGGGGTGAGTGCCGCATCGACCTGGCGTAGCAAGTCATAGGCTAACTCAGCTCCTTCGGTGTGCTGCATACTCAGGTGTATCGCTCCGTCCAGGCGTGTTCGTGCGTGTGGCAGGTTATGCTCAAGAATGGCAACCGCCCTCAACACTGGCTCCACCACCTCCGGTGCGTACTCAAAGCTGGCATATTCGCGCACGATGTCCTCCACTGGGCGGTCGGGCTGCCAGAAGAGCTGCGCACAGATGGCTTTATTAATATCCTCATAATTGCCTTCGGAATAGGGAAAGCCACCCTGTAGTACATGGCGCGATGAGTTCCACAGCTGTTGCACGTGCTGCGGCATGGGGTTCGCACCATACCCACCCCAGGGATCGCATGCATACATACTGATCTCGGGGAAGTTCACCATTGGCAGCCCACCGGGTGCGCCGTGCTCCAGGGGGTACTGTGGGAAGCAGTCGCCATAATCATCGGCAAGCAGGTAATCAACCCAGTCGGGCCGGGTTGTAAACGCTTTCTCCAGTCCGGCCCACTCACCGCTGGTGAAGTGATCGAAGTACCAGGTGGAAAGAATCACCTTGCCCTCAGGATAGACCTGTCGGTAACGGCGGGCAATAGGCTCGGCCAGCCGCAAGAAGCCATTGACTCCCCACGGAGCACATTGACTGCAGGTGCACCCGCCCTGGTCGTATGGCCAGATCCATAGTGCATCCAGTTTGAGATCGCCGAAAGCAGCCAATCGCTCCTCGACCCATTTCATTTCCAGTTCCATCGCGCCGGTTTTGCTTGGGCACAGCTCGACATGATAGTGACCACCTGGCTCACGGGTGTAGCCATCGTGGCCGGCTGTCCAGTCTGCACGCAACTCGATCGGGCTGGTGGCGTAGGCTTCGTTCGCGAGAACCACCAGTGCAGCTCCAATGCCGACGCGATTGGCCGCATGCAAGATGGCGTGCAGCCGCTCGATCATGGCTCGCGCTTCAGGATCATCAATCCCGCTATAGTGGTGCATGTCGAACCACACGTTCACGACGTTATACCCCCATAGCGCCAGATCTTCGACATAGCGCTCGACTTGTTCGATCGGAGCATCATGGTAAAAGTTGTGAAAATGTGTGGCGAAGTAAATACCTCGCACCGGCAAACTGGGAACTGAAGTGCCACGCCAGCTTCCCGGTACAAAACTCTCCGGGCCATATTGGGATGTGCGCAGGAACTTCCCCACCCCATAGAGCAGACCACGCTCGTCATTACCCGTGATGCAGATTCGACCTGGCGATACGTCCTCAATCCGAAAACCTTCAGCGCCGATGCCTGGTGTGACGCGCAGCGCAAGGTTCAGGTTGCTGGGGTCGTTGTGTACCGCATCGCTTTCGCCAACAGCCAGGGAAGTCCTTTCCTTTAGGTGACGCGCGAAGAGCGATGCGATGGTATGCACTGTTGGGCTGGCATCAGGATTCAGATCGAGAAACGGGGTGTTCATATTCATCTGTATGTAAGCGTAACGTTGGTGAGTAGTGAGAGAAAGCAATTGCCCGATATTTCCATTACTTCAAAGCCAGAATGTAGAAGACTGCACAAGGTGACCTGCTCCCTTGCAGCCGATTGGACAAGGCAGGTGCATGGCCAGCTCCTATAAATAGCGGACCAGCAACCTTTCTGCATTGCGATGCAGGATGTTATGGCGGTCTTCGTCATTGATATCGGCTCCTAACACCGAGCCAATGTAGTAGTGATGATTGAACCAGGGCAGGTCGGTGCCAAAGACAATACGCTCCGAGCCGGTTTCGCCAACAAACTTCTCCAACACACCGCGTTCGTCGAGCACGGCACACAACTCAAAGTACACGTTGGGGAAGTCTTTCACCAGCGCCACGGCCTTATCCCATTCACCATGGCAGGAGTGTCCCATCAGGATTGTCGTGCGGGGGTAGCGCTCTGCCACCTTGCGCACGACCTCGGGCCCGTCATACAGACTGTGACCCCAGGTATGGATTAGCACGAGTAGTTTCCGACGCTCGGCAAACTCCCAGGCCGGGCGATAACGTTCATCTGTCAGGGCATACGCGTGATAGTCGGCCAGCATTTTCAGGCCGACATACACATCGGGATACTGATCGAACGCATCCAGGTCGTGTGCTATCACATCGGGGTAGTTCGGATTGATGCCACAATAGGCTCGCAGGCGGTCGGGATAACTGCGCACAGCTTCGACATTCACAGCGTTCCCGATATCGGGCGAGTGAAGGGTATGGTGGTGGCAAAACACCAGCAGCCGCACACCGGCACGATCCATGGCGTTGATCATGTCGGGCGCTTCGGCACGCGGGAAGCTGATCCCAAGGTATGACCCCATATGGGCATGTAAATCATAAACTGGACAATCGGGCACCCTACCCAGTGCATAAAACGCTTCCTTAAGGTTCGGCTGATGCATACATACCCTCTAGTACTGAACTTGTTCTGCCAGGCGCTTAAGATTTCCACCGGCAATTCTGCGCCGGTCGTCGAGGGTGATATCGGCATGTAAGAGCTGTAAGATGGCGCTCTCGGGATAGCGATCGGGGAATCCGCTGCCAAAGAGCAGCCGGTCCGCCCCATAACGTCGCACAATCGCTTCCATCCCACCATCCTCCAGCGCCACTAGACTCGTCTCCAGGTAAACGTTGGGGTACTGCTCCAGCAGAGGCCACGTGTAGCGGTCGACGCCCCAGATGCCGATGTCGCATAACACACAGGTGAGGAGCGGATAATCGGTCAGCAAACTATAGGCGACTGGCCACGAAACACCGTGCTCGATGGACAGTAAAACCGGGATCTGCCGCTCGCTTACCTCGTCCAGCCACTTGCCAAACACGGTGCGCTGTAGCAGGTAGTTATGCAGACCAGGAAATGCACGCAATGCAATGATGCGCTGTTGCTTCATCTGTGCAAAAAACTCTGCGCCCTGCTGCACCACTTCACGCGTCTGTGGGGGCAATATGGTCCAGCAACCCCACAAACGATCGTGCCCGGCGATTTCACGGCTGGTCATTGCATTCCCCGCTACCGGTGATACATCACGTTCGGCTACATGATAAGCGAGCGCTTGATGGACGCCGTATCCATCGAGCCGCCGCAGCAGTTCAGAGGCGTCGCGTGCAGGGTTATAAACTTCGCGAGTGGGCCGTCCAAAATAGAGGTTGGCATCGTAGAAATCGAGGTCCATAAAGTGATTCTATCTGCTATTTCCCATGTGGCCGCCCATTAGTTTCCCTTGATTGATGAGTGTATAGTATCGGCAGGGACGGTGCGGGCATGCACCCCGCGTTAAAGGATGGGAGCCTGTCCTATCCGGGAGGGTTTGAGATGACCAGCAAGCAGAGTGAAATGACCGTCGCCAAACTGGATGAGAACAAACTGGAGCAACTGCGCGCAGCGGAGAAGGAAATGGGGGTTGTTCTCGTCGCCATGCAGCCAACGTTCTCCTTAGCTCAGTTGAATGAGCAGCAGTTAATGCACCTGCGAAAATTGGAACAGGAAATGGGTGTGGTGCTGCTGGCATACGAGAAGCACTGACCCCGGAGGCAGATGTCAGACATCTGCTGGATGTCTGACATTTCTGGTTGAAATCTCCTGATCCAGCCGTAGCGGCGTCAGGCCCGGTATGAACCTGCATGCCTCGACTAACGCATCGCCATAGTGGCCATATAGCATTCCCGTATGATGGATGAACGGCCCCTGCATAAGGGTGCGCTCCCAACGTGGCCAATCGTCCACTTCCATCCATACGTAGTTATTCTGTGTATAAGGCCCTTCGATGGACTTGCCCTGCCCCACCGCAAGCTGGTAATCGCCACGGTCACCATCGAAGCGCGCAACAGTGATCGGTCCCTGCTGTAACCGAAAATGAGTCATTCCAGAAAGCGGACTCGGCAGGATCCAGTGGTGACCGATCTTCACCGGGTCAGATTGATCCCGCATGCCTAAAGGCGCGCCGGCGTGCCAGAGCAGAATCCCATTGTCATGGGTGGGATGGCGGACTGTAAGGTCCACCAGGAAGGTGGGCGCAGCGTTGTACGCCACGCGATGCAGCAGGACACCTGTGATCGCTCCATGTATGTCGGACTCATAACCTATGGGGTAATGGTCAGCCACGGCACTTTCGGCATAAAAACAGTAAGCGCCCATCTCGTCGATCAGTGAGTTGAAGTCTTGAACAGCAAAACCCTCCAGACTATGACGATCGCCCAGCTCCAGCATTTCATCTCGCGTGGCCAGCACGTTGATCATGGGGTCGTCTGAGTCAAAGCCAACTATCTGTATGCTTTCTTTGAGCGCCTTCAGCTCGCTCTGGTAGGCGGTGCGATGCTTGGCAGCACGCTGCTTGGCACGCTGCACAAATTCCACCATGTCCAGCGGCAGCACCTCCACATGGAAGCGTTCCAATAACTCGCTTTCATTCACGATGGTGGTCCAAAAGAAGTCGATGCGCTGCCCGATATGGCCGATCCGTACACCACGGCGTAAGGCATCGGCTACGTTAGCGGCGCGCAGGAAGATGTCCATGCCGCGCTGGAGAGCCGGATCGTCCACAGAGCAGTTCTCGATATAGGTGAAAGGAACGTTTAGTTTATGCAGCACCTTGCTCGAAGCAAACAGCCCACATAACGTGTCACGCAGTCGCCGGCCATCGGGTAGCGGAGCCTCGTCGCGTGGGCCCCACAACAATACGGGCACGCCCAGTTTTGCACCGATCATGCCCACCGCACCCTCCGTGCCAAAATTGCAGTGCGGCATAAAGAGCGCATTGATCCTTGACCGCCTGAAGTGATCCACCACCGGCTCCACGTGTGACTGGTCTCGCACGATGCCATCGGGCAGCACATCGTCGATGGACACATAGTCCACCTTCCACTCTTTCAGCTTCTCAACAAGTATTGCCTTATAGCGCAGGGCATCCGCATGGCTAAAAACGAATTTACCGATCGGACAGAAGCCTAGCTTAACCTGTTGGCCCGCCATTTCCTTCACCTCGCTTGAATTGACATCACGTGGTTTCGCCGCTGGAGTTATTAAAAAGCAGCGAATATAGATGCCGATATGCCTGGTAAGGGCCCCCATACTGGTCATGATGGCGCGTATCGGGAATGAATACCTGCCCAGGACGGTAGAACGTTGAGCTACACTCGACCACATCGCTGAACTCACCTGCGCCCGTGGCCGCTAACATGGCTGCACCGAGAGTCGCCGCTTCGTGGATTGCAGGCCGCTCAAAGGGTTGCCCGGTCACGTCGGCCTTGATCTGCATCAGCAGGTCACTCGACGCACCGCCCCCAATAGAGCGTCGCGATGTAAAGCGAAATCCGGCTTGCTGCATCAGCTCCATGTTTTCACGCAGGGAAAACGCGATCGATTCCAGCACGGCGCGATACAGATCGCCGGTGGTGTGGCCAAGTGTCAGGTTCAGGAACGCTCCACGCGAGGCGGCGTTGGGCACCGGCGACACCATGCCGTCGAAATGTGGCAGCACGGTAACTCCAGCGCTGCCTGGGGGCGAAGCCGCCGCCAAGCCCTCCAGTTCAGCCAATGGCCGGCCAGCGCCAAATTGCCGGGCGAACCAGTCGATCACCAGCCCGGCTGTCTTCGCATAAGCCAGCGCGTAGCGCAGCCCAGCCACAGGAAAACGGCCCTGCAATAAACCTGCATCCGATAGTGAACGTGCCTCAGGGAACAGCGTCACCAGCGCCAGGCAGGTACCCGTTGTCTCGGTGAGGATCCCTGGTTGGCAATTGCCAGCGCCGAGTGCGCCAGCATACTGATCATTTGTGCCAGTGACGACCAGCGTGTCTTCACCCAGATCCCACTCCTCGGCCATGCGACGCTGCACACACGCAATCGGTGTGCCGGGTTGCTGGATGCGCGCCAGTTCATCTCTGGCAATGCCTGCGGCAACGAGCGCAGCCGGGTTGTAGTCCGCCTCGCCTTCAGCGCATAGACCAGTAGTCGATGCTGTGCTGGGGTCGGTCACCGCTTCGCCAGTCAGGCGGTAGGTGATGTAGTCGGGCAGCAGGAGATACTGGTGGGCCAGAGCCAGTTGCTCCGGGAAATGCCGGCGCAACCAGAGCACCTTGGGGGCTGAGGCGATCGCATCCACGAGCGGCGACTCCCCAGAGGCGAGTCGCAGACGCAGAGCCGACTCCAGGTCCTTTGCTTCGGCTACAGCCCGGCTGTCGTACCACAAAATGGCTGGGTACAACGAATGTCCCTCGGCATCAAGCGGCGCGAAGGTCTGTCCCTGGGATGCGATGGCGAGTGCCCGCACGGAAACGCTGGCCGTGTGGATTGCCTGCCTGGCTGCATCGCGAGCAGAAGTGTAAATCCGCTCTATAGCGATCTCAGCGTGCCCTTCTGGCGAAACGGATGGTTCATAAGGTTGGCGCCCAGCCCCCAGCAGGTGCCCCGCACCGTCATACACGGCAGCCTTCGCTCCCGTCCCGCCAATATCGAGCCCGAGGTATGCTGCGACTTTCATTAATCCTGCGCGGGTCAATTACCAGGCCGGGCGTAAACGACTGTTAACCTGCGAGTATGCAGCGCGTACGGTCCACCCTTCGCCAGCTTTCTTTTCGACTTCATGCCCGTCCCATACATCCTGCTTAATACAATCAACGGCTGGGTTGGCCTTTCGCGTGCCTGACGCCACCTGCACTGCAGCGCTACACCACGGTCACAATCTGTCCGGTCTGCAACGACTCGATTCCGGCGGCGATCACTTTCTGCGCGGCCAGGCCTGCTGCACCCGAGCCGTCAATATCTTCTGGAGCGACACCTTCATTCACTTGCCGCACAAAGCAACGGATGCGCTCGCGGAATGTATCGTCGAAGTCGGCGTAACCTCCGAACACGGGGTTGGTGTAGGTTAGCTTGATGGGATCACCAGCGGGGTACAGGGTGGCTTCGCGCCACATATCTTCAACCACCATACGCCCTTTGACCCCAGCCACCTCACAGCGCTCCATCGGGTGACCCCGAGCAATGTCGTAGCTGGATGTCAGGTGGCCAACCACTCCGTTTTTAAACTGCATATTGAATGAAGCGGTCGACCACATCCAGCGACCAGGCGCTTTGGTGGCAAAACACTGCACCTTCTCGACATCACCACAGTAATAACGCATCATATCGACCGAGTGCGGATTCAGTGCCTTCATGTGGTAGTAGGGCGAGTCCAGGTCTTCGGGACGGCCGATCCACAGAGCCATGTTCACAAAGAGCAGGCTCCCTAATCGACCTTCATCCAGCCACTTTTTGGCCGTGCGTGCCGCAGGAGTGAAACGGTGGTTGAAATCGATACCAAAGCAGCGTTTGCGCTCGCGCGCCACGCGCACCATCTCCTCGGCCTTGGCAATCTCGTTGGAGATTGGCTTCTCGCATAAGACGTGGCAACCTGCCTCCAGTGCTTCGATGGTTGGCTGGTAATGATCACTGGAATACTCGAACCCACCGGTCGTTACGCTGCACAGGTCGGGCTTGAGCGCTTGTAGCATCTCTGGCGCACTGAGAAAGTAGGGCACTCCCAGCACCTGGCCTGCTGCCTTGGCTCGATCCGCGACGAGGTCGCACACACCTACCAGCTCGACCAGAGGGTCTTCCTTATAGATGCGGGCATGCAGATTGCCGATATGCCCCAGTCCTATCACACACACACGTAACATGATCTTGGCTACTCTCCCACGCAGGATCGTGGGCCGGTGTAGAACGGGCTATTCACCCGCCCGCCCGGCCTTATTCTGCGCACCCAATAGCTGGCTGGACGGTTCGTATCCCAGCTCAGCAATATCATCCATGAAAATGTCGAAGTCGTGAAAGCCTGTGTCGGTTTTCCAGCGACCAACCGTTTCCGACCGCACAATGATTTTCGCCATCGGGATACCCAGGTATTCCTGTAAGAGCTTCAGCGTGTCATCCTGGTGCAGAACGAAATCTTCGAAGCGCACTCTCATCGTATGAGCCGGAACCGGTGTCGATTTAACGATTTCACGCTGATACTTCCAACTGATCGCACGTCGCAAGCGAATGTCGTCGGTCTGTTCATAGGGGACGCCGAAGTCGGTCAGATTGTCGGTGAGGTGCGCGCCCAGGATGCAGTCACGTGGATCGCGCACCCAGTGGATGTAATAAATATCGGGGAACATGCGCACGATCCACGGGTAGATCAGTGTAGTCTCCGGCAGCTTCCAACCTCTATATTCGGCGCGCCGGTTCAGGACGCGATGAAGGTATGACTCGACCAGCTTTGTAAAAGCCGGATCGATGGGCATGGTATGCAACTTTGTGAAGTCCCACTCCATCCCCCCTTTGTAATCGACGTACTTTGCCATGACACGGCAGGCTTCGTAAAGATCGTCCGGCGGCAGCATGTCACCCGACTCATTTAGGAGCGCACCCATGAACACACCACTGGTCTGCAATGTATGTGAAATGGCTCGTGTGCCGGAATGTCCCCGGCCAATTATGGTTATGAGCATATCTCAATAAATGTCCGCTAAAGACTGGAAATCAGAGCTGGAAATCTTCGCCTCACCGTGCCGCGAACAAAAATACCTTCCACATTTGCACCCTGTAATCCCTGATCTCCAATATGAGCTTCTACAGTTTCTTTGCGCCTCGTTGTGTACGTAGTTCCTTAGCCTGCAGGCGTCTGGCCTGGTTGGGCGAACCAATGTGCATGGTATCGTACGCCTGTTGCGAAGTCTTGAACGGGCCACCGCCATGACCGTGCCAGTTCAGGTTGGTGTACATGGGATTGGTCCGTCCGGTCTTCCGGGTGCGTCGTGCGATATGTTCCTGCATGCGTGCCTCGAGCATCTTCACCACTTCCGGTTGCTCTTCGGCAATATTGTGATTTTCTTCGGGATCCGCCACCATGTCGTAGAGCTCTATCTCAGGCTTGAAATGGAAGTCGGGTTCCAAAGCGTGGATGTACTTCCACTGTGGAGTTCGCCAGCCATGCTTGCGCATCCAGGTTGCCTCGGTGATGTAGGCTTCGGGTTCCACCTCGCGCGGTTGGCCGAACATTAATGGCTTCAGGCTGTGGCCGTCAAACTTGATGCGGGTGCGCAGATCCATCAGGTCAAGAATGGTGGGGGTGACATCTTTCATATAGCACTGTTGATCGAGCATGATCCCATCAGGCACATGCCCCGGCCATACGAAGAATAGTGGGATATGCAGTGTGGGCTCGTATAACCCGTGGTGATCGAAGTAGCACCCGTGGTCGTAAAGTGTCTCGCCGTGATCGGCATCGAACACAACTAATGTGTTTTCATCCAGGCCGAGCTGGCTACTGGTGGTGAGGATGTTGGCAATACAGGCGTCCATATAGGCCGCTTCGCCATCATACTGGGCAATGACGTAGTCTTTATCGGTGCAGCCTGGCGGGAACCAACTGGCATGGAAGTCACAGAAGGGCTTGAATTCATAAATCGGATCGAGCGAGTGATTGTCCGGGTCGCACTCGTCGCCAGAGTAAAACATTCGTTCGAATGGCCTGGGAGGCAGATAAGGCGCATGCGGATCCATGTGGCGGAGGAACAGGAAGAAGGGTTTCTCTTCGCTGGCCAGCCGTTTAAGTTCGGGTATGGCCACAGCGTTCAGATTCTCAGCTTTGGGACTGCGTCCTTGTTCCCATGAACCCCACCCCTCGAAATCCAAATATTTCTGGAAGCCGCGGGAAGCTGGATTACCGCTGAAGCCGACGCAGGTGGTGTTATAACCCTGCTCGCCCAGGATCTCGGCCAGAGTTTTCAGATGTGCGCCCAGGCCACCTTCATGGCGCAGCGCTACAACATCCGTGCTGAAGGCATCCATGCCCGTAAACATGGAGGTATAGCCGGGAGTTGTTGGGATGTGGGGACTGGTGACGTTACTGAAGGACGTACCCAGCGAGGCGTAATCATCCATATGTGGTGTGGTGAGCTTCGGATATCCGTACAGGCTCATGTGATCCGCACGCAGACTATCAATGCCGAACAAGATCAGATTGGGTTTCTTTTTCACGTGTTCCTCCGATTTACGACCTTGCACCTTCCAGCGATTGAGCTACCGCGCACCCAGAGTGCGCAGGCATGCATTCAGGTAGCCATAGCTTTCGGCAGCAATGGTGACCACCTGCGCCAGTTCGAGCTGGTTTGCACCAATTATCTCCAGACATACGGGCCCTTTATAACCACCATCGACCATGGCTTTGCAGTAACCGAACAGATCAATGTCGCCACGCCCGCAGGCCTGGTTCGGTGGTGTACCGGGATTCGGTCCAGGTCCTTTGCAGTCACGAATATGTATATGCCGGGTACGGCTAAGCACCGACTTGAGTGCCTCAGCCGGATTCTCGCCTGCCCGATAGATATGGCTGGGGTCCATATCAATGCCGAATGCGGGATGCTGAATCTTCTCCATCATGCGAAGTGTGGTCGGTGTGTTAAAGATTGACCCACCTACATGTGCCTTGCAGCATAATGTGACGCCGTATTTTTCTGCCTTCTCCGCCATCTTCGCAATAATGTCGGTCTGTCGCTGGAAATCAGCTTCCACGTTGCTTTTTCCACCCGGACCGACATTTATGACGGGGATTCCCAGAGCGGCACAGGCTTCGAATGCCTGGGTCAGCCGGTTTTCATCGAGTGAAGCCTCCTCGGTGGAAAGGAACTCCAGACCGTTGTCAGACACGATCTGCTTGAGATCGCTCGCTTGAGCCTGCCAGTTATCCAGAACCAGATGCTCGCACATGCCCTTGATGGCTGAGATCTCAACCCCATCGTAGCCAGCCATCTTGATGTACTTGGCTGCAGTGGCGAAATCGAAGCCACCAAAGAGAACGGAGTTAACGCCCAGTTTTATCATGATGTTCCTCCAGATTAATTGACAGGTGATGTTATGCACGGTGTTGCTGAAAAGTCAAGCGACTTACCCGTTATAACCGTCACGGCTGTCGAATCGATAGAATTAGATGACTTCCACCTTCCAACTCATCAGCTCACCAAAGCCCTTCACGATGCGGACGACATCACCCTTGATGAGCGCCGAATGGTGCGTGCCACCCAGACGACTGTAATGAGCCAGAAAAGAAGGCAATGCACCACCTGGTTTTATCCAACCTCGAATACTGTCCACATGCGCGTCTGCATCCACCACTTCTTGTATCGTAACTGGCGCAATGATCAGCGTGAACGTATCGCTGGGGCCAGGAGCGAGGTTCACCAGTGTAGCCAGTCCACTATCAAAACGACCTACCGCCAGTACGGGATCGTCAATGTCGATAAACGAGTAAGGTTTATGAATCAACCGTGCTCGACCGGCAACCATTGCCACATTCATCTCTCCCATGTGGCTAAGAAATATCGTGTCATGCGCCCAGTCAGGGCAGAACATTTCGGTGAAACTCACCTGCTCAAAAACGGATGCCAGGGCACCTACCAGGGCTGCCGTCAGGCAGTCTCCTTCACCCGCATACCCAACACCGCGTGCCATGGCCTTGCTCGCTTCAAGAAACGGCATGGTTGGCAGGCCTGCAGCACGATTGGCCTCCATAAAGTTCACTGTAAAGCCTGTCAGATGCTCCTGTTCCATCCATTGCCGTACAGCCAGACAAACATGCGCCGTCGGTCCATACTGGGTCTTCGACACACCCGCGACATCGAAGCGCCGTACATCATCTTCCCACTCGGTATCAACGTCCTCCTGGCTGATGCCAGACAGGCGTGCTCCAATCTCTGCTGGGGTGGCTGGGATCACGATCACGCCCAATGTCCGAGCCAGCCGCTCATCATTCACGGCGAAGTCACCCATGCCCTGGAATGGTCTGCCAATACGCCCGATTCGTGCTGAGCGCATGGCATTGGCCAGGTGGACAGATTGGGCGGCCTGAACCACGCGATCCAGCACATCTGAGTGTTCCCAGTGGCCCGCCTCAAGCTGAAACGCCTTACCATGCCGCAACAGCAGATTGCAGAGATCCTGCACTCCATGGATGCCATGGTTATACATTACGGCATCAGGACTCTGGGTTGGACTGAAGTCGAAGGCAGGGGTTGTATCCAGCACAATGATGGGCAGTGCGGTCGTGGCTAAAGCGGGCAGTGACTCCTCAGAGGGAGAGTATGCCAGATGCAATGTTACGATGGCTTCCACCTCTCCCACCTCAAAACCTTGCACGGCCGTGTCTATTTCGCTCCGCACCCGGCATACGGGGGCCGTCATCACCCGCAAGCCTCTGCGGCTCAATTCATCGCTAATCGTGTCGCGGAATCGCTGCACTTCTCGGCGTGACGCTGGACTTGTATCGTCATAGAGCTTTAGATACAGTGGCAGCAAACCCACTTTGACATGTCTGACCAGGGAATCCATGCCCGACTCCTTCTTTTATCAGCTTGTCGCACAGGATGAGTGACCATCGCTCGTATTCCGCTCCGCGGGTGGCTGCATCATCTATAGGGATAACGCCCTGAAATCGCTTCGTCATGAATGAGCAGATGTCTCGGATCATGCATTGGACCAACCTGCTTCGGTGAAGCCTGCCACACCGAGCAGCTGGGATGCGTTGGTGTAGAAGATGTCTTCAATATCCTGCCTGGAAAGACCTGTCAGTTCCGCGGCATGTTTGAATGCAGCAAGTTCTTCATACATGAAAAACGTGAGTGCATCGGCTTCCGCACCGTCCACGGCGCGCATATTCCGATCCCCCGATACGTCTCCATAAAGACCTCTGGGAACCAGGTTGACGTATCGTCCACCTTCGCAGATTCGTCGCATGCGCATCCGCAGGATGGGCATGTCGCTGCCAAAAAGGATGCGCCGGGGTCCCACGGCTCGGATGAGTTGCACGAATACATCAGAGTTCGTGTTGGCGCTAAAGTCGAAAACCATACGCCGCGTGTGAGCCAGTACCTGAAATGCATCCCCAACGTCTTCGTTGCAGTAGGCGCGCCCGACGTGAGCGATGATGAGCTGCACGTTGGGATAGCGCTGCTCTATCTCCATCATCTGTGCCAGGTTCACCGGATCTTTCAAGCGCCCATCACGGGGGATGTGCAGCATGGCTATCCAGCCATGCCGGTTAAGCACCTCCAGCTGATGATGGGGCAGGTAATCAAAAATGCGTATTTCGCGGGCCGGTAGGCAGGCGTCGGCCATGGTCAGGTAGACTTTAGCGCCAACGAAGCAACCAGCCAAGATACGGTTCTCGAACGCCGGAGCCGTCCATTGCGGTGTGGAGAAGATCAGTGCGGGATAGTGCTGTATCGTCGCACAGGCGCTCACATAGGCGTTTGCGCCATCAATGTCGTCACCGGGTGTGAGGTTGCTGAAGATAAGCGGCGTGACACGCTTTCCCGGAAACAGCATGCGGTACGTCTCATCGAGGTCGTCAATCGAATTATCAAGCGCCACCCGCCCAGGCCAACTGACTGTTCTTTCGGACTTTACACTTGCTTTGGCTTTGAAGCGGTCCAGCCATACGTGAGAATGCACATCGATCATACGTGCGGGTAGCCAGTCGCGCAGGTGTGCATCATAGAACATCCGATCACTCGGCCTGACTTCGAATAGCTCCTTCATGGACTCGTTTTCACTCCGGTGCTCGAAACTGGTCCAGTCCTTCACTCTGGCTTGCCGGCTGAGCTGATCCTTAAGATGAGGCCGCCCAGACCCGCTCAGGTTGCGCACCGTGCTTTACTACTTCGATCAATGCCGCCTGAAACTTAAGGGGCTCGTCTACCTGCAGTGCATTGCGTCCGAATACCACGCCTTGCGCACCATCTGAGATCTCATGCTGTGCCAGTCGCAACGCATCCAGAGGAGTGGGCAACCTGGCTGCGCCCAGAGCAAAAACCGGTACAGGGCATCCAGCCACCACTTCGGCGAAGTTGTTGGTATGGAAAGTCTTGATCATGTCTGCACCCAACTCGGCTAATATTCGTGTGCCAATTTTCACTTGCGCGTGCAGCTCATCAGGGACCAGATCGTCGCTGTAGGCAGGAAAATACTCACCTATGACGGGTAGTCCCAACTGGTGACACTCAGCTGTCAGACGGCGAAAAACTTCGACATTGTGCGCGTCACGGTTTTCGCTGCCAGTCTTCAGAGTCAGGGAAACCAACGCCATTTCAACACCCAGAGCAAGGGCTTCTTTGGGGCTGAACGCTTCGACAGCGGGAGCGTCGTGGTATCCCCAATGAAAACAATAGACAGTGTCCCAGTTCAAGCGCCCGATGGCAAGCGGTGCACCCTTGGTGGCGAAGTAGTCGCCGACGTGGCACAGCATACCCGGGCTGAGTAGCACGCCATCCACATCTTTACTAATGCGTTGGATCGTCTCCCGTAAGTTCACCATGCCCGGGATGGGCCCGTCAAATTCGCCATGGTCACAGGCTACGATGACCGCCCGTCCCAATGACAACAAACGATGAGTCTTGAGTTCGATGGCATTCACACTGATACCCTTGCCTTTAACCAGGGGGTATGCTGGTTCCATTCCTCCAGACTTGCCTGCAGCGTATTCGCGATTTCTACTTGCTCGGGCGTTCCAAACAGGTTTTTCACCTCATACGGGTCTTGCCGCAAGTCGTAAAAAAAACCATGTCTTGTCAGAGGTTGGTGAGCAGAATCCAGCTGCAACCCGAAAAGGTGCATCGGACTGCGCACACCGATCTGCCCCTGACTGGTTTCGATATAAGCGCAACCATCGCTAACGGTCAGTTGTTCGCCTGTGAGACAGGGCAGCAAGTTACGTCCCTGTACTGGCGTAGGGGCGGCTACGCCGCACAGAGCCAGCAAAGTGGGCATCACATCCACGATCTGCGCCACCTGTGTGTTGACCAGGCGCGGTGACAGGCGCCCCGGTGCATGGAAGATAAGGGGGATGCGAATGGATTCCTCCATCAGCGTATCTTTGTTGAATGTATGATGGCTGCCCAGGTTATCGCCGTGGTCTGATACAAAAACCAGGATGGTGGATTCATCCAGGTGATTTACGCGCAAACCTTGCATCAGCCTGCCTACCATTTCATCCACCCATGTGGTCATGCCGTAGTACAGTGCGGTCAGGTGGCGCAGGTCAAAGCCCTCCGGTATTCGACGCGTATGGGGCAGGTGCTCCTGGTAGTAGAGGAAGTCCCAAAGGTAGATTTTGAACCAGTTCTCGTCGTACGCCACCTGTCCGTCAATGAAAACGTTCGGACGCAGAGGCACTTCAGCGGGTGAGTACATGCGCCGAATTCGCTCGGGAGCATCGTCGACCGGCATGTGAGGGGGTGAGATGTTGTAGAAGAGGAAGAATGGCTTCTCCCGTGTGGTGCTTAGGTAGCGAGCCACCCGTTCTGCTTCATAGTCCAGGCTGTAGCCATCTACAACCTCACCTTCCCCGCTATCCTCGATAAAGGTCTGACCTGTATAGCGGTGATGCACGCGTGGGAATACGGCATGGTCAAACCCCACCAACAGTGGCGCAGGTTTCACGTGCCATTTGCCTATTAATGCTGTTTCGTATCCGATGGACCGTAACTGCTCAGGCAGTGTCGGGTCCGGCAGGTGCACTCGCCTTGAAACGGGATACTCGGGCAGGATGGCGCGCCCCTGCGCATCGCGCTCCACATCATTGCCCAGGCTACCCATACACGTGCGGCTGTATTCGCCTGAGAGTAGACACGACCGCGCTGGCATGCAGACGGGGTTGTTGGATATGGCATGCTCGAAGCGAACTCCCTCCTGCGCCAGACGATCGATATTAGGAGTGTGGATTACTGGATTGCCGTAGCAGCCTACCTCAGAGGCGCGTAACTGGTCGCACATACAGACGACGACATTTGGCTGCTTCGTCATGCCCTAGCCACCAAAAGTCTTGCGCATTTTGTCGCAGTAGTACTGCACGTTCTCCCACTTGGCGTCGGGTGAAATGCGGTGGTCAGGGCACGGCAGGTAGCCCCCCATATCCACCAGTTCCTTCAGGCGCTCCACTTCAGCGTCAACGGCGGCATAGTCAAACCCAAAGATGCGCTTGGCCATACCTCCCACACCACGGATCTGTTTACCGTACTTCTGGCGCCACGGTTTTAGGCTGGCACCCCATGTCCCCACTTCGATCGGGAACATGACATTCACTCCGTTTTCGATCCAGGTGGGAATCAATGCATCGATCTTTCCATCGCAGTCCAGTGAAACCAGGTTTATGCCGTGATTGTGCAGCAAGTCCGTGATTCGGCGATATTGCGGGCCAACCAGATTATGGAAGACTTTGGGGGTTACCAGTGGCCCTGCTTTATAGCAAATATCTTCCCAGAAGTGGCCAATGTCGAATGGAACGCCGGTGTTCAGAGCTGCCTCGGTGCACTGGTAACACAGATTGGCGTTCGTCTCGATCATCTCCTCATAAAGTACTTCATCGTCAGCCAGCAGGTAACATGTCTTCTCCATGCCCATGTAATCGCGCAGCACACCATACAGGCTGCCACAATGAAGCAGAATATGCGTCTGGCGGTTGGGATCGCTCAGATACTCGCGACCGCCCTGGTCGAAGCGCTTATATGTTCCGGCACAGTTCACCCTGGCGCGTGTCACACGTTCGGGGAAGTACTTAAGACGCGGTAGGAAAATCTCATCCCACTCTTTGCGGCCCTTCAAAATATGGTCGATCGCAGCAGGAATGGCAGAGTTGTCGTCGCTGTCCAGTACGATACCGCCATCCGCATTGAGGACTTTACGATATCCACCCGGTAACTCCTCCAGCACTTTAGACTCGAAATGCGGTTCGATACGTACCGAGGGCGTGAAAACGTTATGGTAATTGCAGTCGAAGCCCAGCATGCGTGTGAGTTTCTGCTCGTCTGGGCTTTCATCGCCAATGTGTGGCATATCAGCGCGATTTATGTGACCTTCGGCCTCCCAGCGTTCCAGAGTCTCATCCAGGAAGCCAAAATGTACAACTGGGAGGCGGTCATAGGCTTCGTAGTTCAGCACTGCAAGAATCCGTTGTCGATTATTCATTGTTTCCTCTGCCTGGCGGCGCTGCGTACAGTGCCGGTGCCAGGATCAATATAAACGGGTACGAAGTTTGGTGGCTCGCGTCGGCTGGTCAACAGGCATGCAGAGTTGCACGCCACCGCTGTGGAACAGCAACGCGCTTTGAATTCTATGAGGGGGAGCGCTTCAATCTGGCGACCAGGCTTTTCCCGATGGCATCTGCGTCGCGCGCTTGATTCGGCTCCAGGCCTCCTCCGCTTCGCGTAGCGCCTTGTCGCGGGCAATATCGGCATCGCGTTGATCATGCCGGTAATTCTCTTCAGCCTGCCGTTTAGCTCGAGACCAGGCATCCTCTGCTTCGCGTACCGCTTTGTCATGCTCTATTTCGGCGTCCCGTTGGGCGCGCTTCCAGAGGTCCTCAGCAGTTCGTTTTGCACGGATATAGCTCGCCTCAGCTTCCTGCATCGTGCGGTCTTCACCACGCTGGCCGTTGGCCGCAGCGGCCCGGTGGAAGCCTGCTCCGTATCCGCGTGAGCGGTCATAAGCCGCCCGCTGCTTCATATCCGACAATACGGAATAGGCCTCATTGATTCTTTGCATGCGGGGCAGAGCGTCGGGCGACGGGTTCGTGTCTGGATGGTATTTCACCGCCAGGCGTCTATATGCTGCTGTGATCACCTCAGGGTCTGCGGAGGGATCAACCTGTAATATCTTGTAGTAATCCTCTTGTTGTTGCGTCATGCGTTACCATCTAGCGTTCGTGGTGCGCTCAACCGATGAACGCATCAGCCACCAGGAGATTATACGAACGTTATACCCGGATCATCTCCCGGAACGCCCACACTGATAATAATACCTGAAAGCTTCCACCATGATCTGCAGATTGGCCCAGGGCACACCAGGCGCAATGGAGCTGGACCCACCCAAAAAGAGGCCCGTGCGCGGACCATACTCGACGAGCCAATCGATTTCGCTCCGAACTTCCGAAGGCGTCCCAAAAGGTAAGGTCCGCGTTACGGACACACCCGCAATGATGATGAGGCTTTCACCAGTTCGCGTTTTCATGGTGCAGATTCGCGGATAGTCCATGCCATCTTCATACTGGAAACCCTGGAAGCCATGCAGGCCCACTTCCAGCAGGCGCGGCACCATTTGCATAAGATTGCCGTCGCAATGCCAAATCAGACGAACATTCGTCCTTAAGAGTGGTTCCAGGCAGCGTGCAAAATGCGGGAACCATATCCGGTCCAATGAGCGGATATCCACCAGTGTGCCGCGCGAGTCTGCCATATCATGGTCCAGCCTAAATAAAGGTGGCAGGTTCCCTTCGGTGTAGGCTGCGGCCGCCGCCCTGTTATTTAACGTGGCCAGATCAGCCTGCAGTGCGAAGTGGCGTTCGATGATCTCGGGATACAAGCCATAGGCCATGAAATAGTTGGTGTAGCCATAGATGCCGTAGGCGAAGGTGGGAAATTGAATGAACTCATATCCGCTCTTTAGCATACTTGGACCGATTAACTCTTGCACCCTTCGCTCACCATCGATGATTTCACGCACTCGGGTGGGCATGTCGAAGTTGGAAATTCGTTCACGCAGGCGCACGAATTCCACATGCTCAAGGTGATTGACCAATGCCTCAGGCGAATCGATGGTGTAACCGTCTACGACAATCTGGTTGGCGCCGGTGGTCGCTCCGAGAGGGGTGCTTTCGAAGCCGTGGTCGCCTATAGTCAGGGGGTTATCGGCCAGGTACTGGTCCAACAGGCAGGTGCCAACAGCGCGCTGGAAGGTCAGATAAACATCGTCAGGATGTCGCCGGTATTCTCCCGGACCGACACCCGCGAACCGTTCGATGCAGCGCTGCTCCATGACATTCAACAGCCAGCTTGGTATGCCCAGCACCGGTTTCTGCAGAATCGTATCCAGCGCCAATTGGGCCGAATTGGTTGTAGGTTGCTTGAACACAGGTTCACCACGCCGAAGCAGAGGGCTCATTGCGACTACAGTATTTACTCTCACCCATCATGCGCTCATCCAAATAACGTCAACTTGAGCCACATCCGCCACCAGCAGATCCAGCTTTTCCCTTCAAAAGAGCTGCTCACCTTTATATATGATCGATGAAGGAACGTGCCACTGGCAAGGATCAGGTACATAGGGTTAATTTGCGAAAAAATGATCTCGGATGCCCGCCTCACCTGTATGCTGCGCCATAATCGCCGATCCGTGTTCTGTGAGGTAACCTGGTTAAAGTCCGAAGTTGCTACTGCGTAATTTACATCTGTACAGTGAAACTACGTTTTTTCAATTGAGCTCGCTTGTTGCATGTATAAGGAATCGGGCACGCTGACTTGACCAAACGAGGAGCTGGACGTGGGTTGGCCGGGACCAGCCAGCTTCGGGTCACAGCTCCACGTATCATGGCGGTACGCTTCCCGCACAGCTTTATCACGCAGGTCTGGTACCACCAGGGGAACATTACCCTCCCAGATCGAACGATAACCCAGGGTACCCGGCAGAGTCATATCGAGCGCTCGATACACGTCGATGGCGTTAGCTTTGCCTGGTCGATCCAGGATGGCTTCCAGAAAAAAGTGCATGGTGAAAAAGTCTGACCCACCATGCCCGCCGATCGTGCGTGATAGCTCTGTTTCCAGGTGCGGACTGGGTGAATAGGCGGTGTTGGTTGTGGCATGTTCGTCGCCCTCCACGTAGAGGTTGATGCGGTTGAACACCTCACCCCAACGGTCTGTCTCCATCATGCCTTTGCTGCCATACACAGCATACCAGATGGATTCCGGCAGACGTTTATAGTTCGCCCAGGGCAGGAACTTAGCCGTAGCACCATTGCTCATCTGGCACACCAGGATCGCGCCATCGCTGCTTCGACAGCCGAAACGGCGTTTATTTACGTTCGGGCTCTCGAAAGCCACCACTTTGGTCGGTCGCGTTGCAGTGATCGTGACAATGGGTCCAATGGCGTGTGAGCAATAAAAGGTGGAGGGCACCCAGTTGCGCCAATGGTCTTTCTCACCGCGCGTGATGCCAACCCAGATGCTCTCGCAGTCATGCACATATTCCCCCTCACCGTGCAAGAACTCGCCAATTACACCCGCACGATAAAGCCGTTGCATTTCCATTGTTCCACGGAAGTAGCAGTAGTTCTCAGCATAGGTGTAGACTTGCCTGGGGTTTCGCTCGACTGCCTCCACCAGTGCCACGGCTTCAGACAGGGTCTGCACAGCCAGCACTTCACTGGTAACGTGCCGTCCTGAATCCAGCAGGCGCACGGCGTAAGGGGCATGCTCCGTGGCATAGTTAGCCAGCACGACGGCATCCATGTCATGGTTCATGAACGCATCAAAATCGTCATAACAGGTAACATGAGTACCCTGGTCGTCAGCCAGTTTTTTTATGCCCGCCTGTACGTGCTCGTCGTAATCACACACGGCGACCAGCTCAGCATCAGGATGGTGGGCCATGACGCCAATCATCGTCATACCGCGTCGGGCACCGAAGACACCAACTTTTACTTTATGGGACATATGCTTGATTACTCCTGAATCGAGTGCCTTGCATTCCAGTATTCCTCGATAAAGCGCGCCAGGTTTCGGACACACGCGTCGATGAGAACCTTACCCAATTCTGGCGTGGAATAGGTCGGGTCGCCAAGTAGACCAGTCTGGCTGGGGTTATAGTCCCAGGTCGACCAGAATAACTTGGTCGAGCCCAGGAAATTATCGCCAGCCATGAACTCAGTGTGATAGCGGACGAAATCAGTTTTTGTATAGTGCTCCGTATCCACGCGATAGCCGTAATGCAACATCACGCTCGTTTCATCCTCCCCGCCATGGATGCTGGTGCCGGCCGGTCCGGTACGTGCCGCGTTGTATTCTTTAGCACCCAGCGAAAAGAAATTGGTCACGGCTGGGAAAACGCCATAATCATCCGCTACCTCGCGTGCCACCACACGCAACAATTCTGCATGATGACCGTGGCCGTTCAGTATCAGGATTTTGTCAAAGCCCATCTCGCACAGCGACCCGATGATCTGTCGCATCATATCCATGACTGTGCGGGTAGTCATGCGGATCGTGCCGGGCCAGGCCTGCATCAGCGCTGCGGAGTAGCCTGTCCAGATGGCTGGCAAGGTCAGAAATGGCACCTGGCTATTCTTCTGCAGGAAGGCGGCCAGATCATCGGTGAAACGTTGCGTGATGAACCAGTCGGTACCAGTGGGCAGGTGAGCTCCATGTTCTTCAATCGTCCCAATGCCCATGATAATGAGCGCCTTCTGAGCGATGAATGGCTTAAGTTCTTCAGAAGTGAGGGATTCGAATCGATGTTCCATTAACCAACTCCTATACTGCATCACCCTTCGGGTGATGAGAGTAACCGTTCACACGCCACTGGCACGCTTTCGTGAGGTAACTGGTAGAACCGCCTGTGCGCGGAGATGCGGCCATGCACCCCATACCGGCCACATGGTGTTTTGCACTGGGATCGCCTCGCCACCACGGACCAAGTGCCGCATTCATTCCACGCATGCCAGTAAGGATAGTCCAACCAGTAAGCCATCGGCAGGATAGACCGCGCCGGGGCGGCCAAAAGGATGCACCATTCCTGGGTGCATTGACGCCGATGACACCTCGACTCTGTCGCTCATGCGCCCGTCCTGCGCTCCGGCGCTGTTTGGTCTGTTCCCAATCTGGCCTTTGTAGCAGGTCCATGACCGTTTTTATCTCATGAGTTCCAGAGCGCGTAGCAGTGCAGGGATGGTACGCGGCCAGTCAGGCGGCACTTCTTCGCTGATCATCAGGCAGTAGCGACGTGGTCCCGCGTCGCGTACGGCCTGGGCTACGCGTGCCAGAAATTGTTCTTCGGGGAGTGCATACCAGCCCAGGTTGGGCTGCACCCACAAGAACTTGCCTGGCCAATAAGCCCGTGCTTCAGCGACTGACATGTCCCCCTCAGGAGGTTGCGTAAAGGAATCGATACCGTCAAAGTCCAGTTCCGCAATCTGGTTTGCGATGATCCGCAATTTGCCATCATAGTGCACCACCAGGCGTTTACCAGCTGGGTTGAGGATGTCGAAGATGCGATGGTAGAGCGGTACCAGAAACCTGCGGTAGCACGCCGGGCCCATGGTCTCGATGCTTAGGTTTTCCCAGAGCTTGATGTAGGTCTGCGGACCATCACATGCCAGTTTGATACCTTCCAGGAACTGGCTGGTCATCAGTTCGAGCAATTCCATCAGAGCCGGACACTCGTCAGCCAGGTCCAGCGAGAAGCGTGCCAGACCAGCCAAGTCGATCTGTACCTCTTGCAGTGGAGTGCGGCTCAAGACACCCAGTGTCACTCCTCGCTCACCGATCCAGTTGTCCACCTGCCTGTACATTTCAGGCGCCATGCTGGCCCGCCGTCCATCAAGCGCCCTCAGCATGATACGGTAATCGTCAGGAGTTTTGATGAGGTACTCCTGGCGCCACTCACCCAGGAACCATTCGTGCAGTTCGCCAACGTCTGTTTCCCAATACACATCACGGCGAATGCCACGTTCGGTCTGGCTGGTAGTCTCCGTGATCTGTGCATGGGGACGGTCAATCTGCAGGAATTCCGCATGACCAATAATCCCAAGCCCCTCGCTCAAGAGCGGGTTCCAATCTACTTCCTGCCGGTTTCGGATGAACCAGTCATAGGCGGCGTAGATGGGCCAGTCGATGAATTCACCAGCGAGTGCAGATATGAAACGCTGCCGCAGAGTGACCTGGTTATTAGGTGAGCTCATGGTTTGATTCTGTGCTGGATGATCCGCGCCACCCCCACCAATCCTGGCTGCTCGGTGGCTGTACGGTGGAACTGCACGCCAAAACGTTCGCTCAAAGTGCGTAGCCAGATGGCACTGCGTGAAATGCCTCCCGCTGCGAAGAACTGGTGAGTGGGTGTTACTGGCAGGTTACGCTCGCCACGCACGCCAGCCAATAACACGCCAAAAGTATCGCTGTATCGCTCAAGCAGTGCACGCACCACCTGCCAGCGTTCGTGTCCGACGGTAAGGCCTTCGATCTGGATGCGCCCCCCACCGGGGAAGATGACACGTGGCAGGGACTGTGGATCGACAGGGGTCGATAAGGCCTGCTCCATC
>JAJYKL010000055.1 GCA_021788625.1 Chloroflexota bacterium | reverse complement strand
CCAGCGTGTCCTCCATCGCCCAGCCCACCACCCGGCGGGAGAACAAGTCCAACGTGGCCGCCAGGTACAGATCGCCTTCGTCGGTCGGGATGTGCTTGAGGTCGGAGACCCATTTGCGATTGGGCGGATCGGCCTGAAAGTCGCGCGCTAGCAGATTGGCGGACGGCTGATGGGTGGGATCGGCCCGTGTCGTGTGCACAAAATGCCTCTTTTTACGGGCAAACAGGCCACGACCGGCCATCAGGCGAGCCACGCGCGGGCTGCCGTAGCGCCGCCCACTCTGTTCATCATGTTGGCGTTGATGCCCAGATCGTCCGCGATTTGCCGCACGCTCTTGTCGCTCGTATACGTGAGGTTGACCGCCTGGTCCTTAAACTCTTGGGTAAATATTCGTCTGGTCATATGGTCACCCTCATTCTTTTCCGCGTGTCCACTGATGCGAGGCAATCCCAGACTGAGCACCGCCCACTCGGGATCGTGACCGGCAGACCTTGCTCTATCTGCTCAGGCTGTGAGCCCTTTGCTGCATCCGTCTCCACCTGTTCACTGGCCCGGATTGCCACTGGGTGCTCCGGTACCAGTTGCGGGTGGATGGGCGCAGGCCCACCGGGCAGCCTTTCTTACTCGCGGGTTGGGGTCAGATAGCATCTCTCTCAACCGTTCACGCGTGGCTGCGCCAGCACTCTGGCTCATCAGATGCACGGCCAGCACGCGGCTTTCGACACTGCTGCCGCGAGAAAGATACAGCAGACTCGAGACGCTGGCCGGATCATCTCCTGGGCCACCCCAAAACGACACGCCCGTCGCCCTGGGCGTTTCGATGCACCCAATCAACGAAGCCAGCGTAGCCAGCTCGATACTGCGCACCACGATCAGTCCCGCGTGGAAGGCCAGCAGGCACAGCCGCAGTTGCAGGGCTACATGGTCCAGGCGTGCATCCCCTCCGATATCGATGAAGATGGCCGTCGGGTCGGGCAGCAGGGCGAGCAGCTTCGTGACATCCCGGCCGTCCACGCACGCCACCGTCACGTTGTCCAGGGCCTTCAGCTCCTCTTTCAGATCGCGGACCAGTGAGGCGGACTTGTCGACCGCCACGACACGGGCTCCGGTTGTTGCCAGGATGCGGGTCGCCCCGCCGTTGTTGCAGCCGATCTCCAGCACCACGTCCGATGGGGTGAGTCGTTCAACCGCCAGGCGCCGGTATCGGTCGTGGGTGGACACCACGAGGATTTCCATCTCCGATGGCCTGCCCGTCATGCGGCTGCGTTCGTCCACTTCGGTACGGTTTATCGGATCAGGGTGCGCCGCCGTTGCCATTTCGTCTCTTCATCCCTTGTGCCGTCGCCGGTCTTGCGTCTGAGCCAGCAGCAACTCGTACACCGCATCCAACGCCGCGGGCGAGGGGATATCGTCCGCAATCAGCGCCAGTCCCTCTGGACGCAGGGCGGCGCACAGGTCCAGCACCTCAGTCAGCGGGCAGATGACTACGAGCGAGCGGCCCTTGCGCTGGATCTTGCGAAACATCTCCACCCACGCCAGCGCGGAAGGCGAACCCGCGCCAGGGGTGAACTGGATGGCCTGCAGGGCATCGACCTCCAGCAGCGCGTCGATGTGGCGGGCCGCGCCGGGACCGTCGAGGTGAAATACTGCCCGGCCGGCCGTCTCGGCCTGGTGGACGATGTCGGGCAGGAAGAGGTGCTCGAATTGCGACGGTCCGATCATGAAATTGAAGTCGCAGGCCGGGATCATGTACGGCCGGTTCGACCACAGGGCCAGCCAGTGAATCAACCCGCTGCCATGCCCCAGTGTGATCTGGTACAGCCGCGTAAATGCTTTGCGCCACGAGGGATAGATGGCCTCCACCGCCTGCACGATGTGCCCGGGACGCTCGACGGCGTCCAGGCACAGGGCTGCGGAGCCGCGTTGGTTCAGCAGCACATCAGCGGAACCGCCCAGGTCTGGTGTGCAGAAGAGGTAGCGGCCCCGCGCATCAGCGGCAACCCGCTCAGCCAGTTGCTGCAACAGCATCCACCAGTGGTTGTCGTCGCGCAGGCGCCAGTCGGGCGCGTTGGACCAGTCGTCGTCGATGAAGGCGTGCGTCCACGTCGTGTCGGCACTAAACTCCACCCGGGCACCCAGCATGCCACCCAACAGCACGGCGCCAAAGTCGGCCCGGATGTATGGCAGCGCGTCACCCACACGGTGGGTCTGCAGCATATCGGCATACTTCATGGCGAACCATGCATCGGGCTGTTCGATCACCTCCAGCCGGCGGGTGATCTCCCGCTCGGGGCGCGCGTTCACGGTGCCGATGAAGATGGGCCGGTCCAGGCAGTCATGCGCCCACCAGGCTTCGAATCGCCGGGCGATGCGAGGGAAATCCGGGCACAGCTCCAGCGGCTCGGCTGCGATCGCCTGCAGCTGATTGGCCCACTCTTCAAGCTCATCGATAGGCTTCATGGTTCATGAGTGCATTTGCAACGCACCAAACTTGAAACGTGGTCTCTGTGCGAAATCAAGTTTCAGTTTCCAGTGTCCAGCTCCCGTTTCTACTCACTGCTCTCTGTGCGTCTGAGGCGCATGGAGTCCTCGATGCGCTGGCGGTCCCAGGCGCCGTCGGCGATGACGATGCGGTGGCGCAGGATGAGCTCGGCGCCAGGCTCCACGGGGAGAAGAGTGTCGAATGAGAAGGCGAAACTGGCCAGAGCCGGGTCATTACGCACAAACCACCAGGTAGGATAGCGCACGTTACCGGGGTCATCGGCGAAGATCAGCGTGGTCTGCGCGCCGCTGCCATCGTGCGTGCCCACGTAGGCCATCCACGGCGCGCGCCGGCCCATCACCTCCGGCCCCTCCGCACCGCCCGCCAGAAGGATGCTCCCGCCAGTGAACGAGCGTGGTCCGCGCCATACCAGTCCGCCGTAGCCGGCCAGCGGCCGCCCAGCCGTGGTAGGCGATCCGAAGGCCAGCGTGTGTGAGGTGCGATTGGTCAGGCGGCTCTCCCACGCCAGCACCCAATAACCCGCCGCAGGGTTGAGTTCGCTCACCTGGATGCACCTCTGTTCCGCCAGCCACACTTCGCCATCGTGCGCCACCCACTGTAAGCGCTCGGCCAACCGGGCCTGAGCACCGTCACCCTGCAGGTCGTCCCACGCCAGGTGCTCGGTGCGGCCATTGTTATCCAGCTGCACGTAGCCGCGGTCGCGCACGTACGTGGCCCCACCCCAGAAATTCTCGCCCGACAGGTTCGCGCAGGTCATGCTGAGGCCGTGGTGCCATGTGTGATCGTGCGGGCGGAAGAGCGTCACCAGCTCGCCGGCCAGGGTGCGCACCGGGTGCAGGTAGGGGCGGGGCGACTCGCCCGCCGGGGTACGCGGCCGGTAGACGTAGCGGAAGAGCTCGGCTCCGTTCCAGCGCGCCGTCACGTCCTCGCCGATGGTGTGGATGAGTTGCAGGTTCGCCATGTAACAAGAGTATAACGGGCTGTGCTTTTTGCACTTCAGATACAGGTATAGACTTATCCATATAACTGTAGCGGCATCGGGCGTTGACCGTCATGCTCAGTTCATCGCTGATATTCCAGGCGCATTTCGCATATCGCAAGAACATCGTCGCTCAAGGGGTTAGGTTTATGCGCGTTCTACTACAACGGCTCTCCACTGCACTCGTCGCACATATAGCCCTGGCAGGGGTCTTCGTTCTTGGTTTGATCACCACCGTCCTGATCCTCGTGGGCGGTGTCGGCAGAACGAACGCGGAGGTCATATCCGCAACACAGATGGCCGGCACAACCTTCATCTCTGATTCACAGCTCCTGCAAGTGGTAGACACAGTGTCGTTGCCAGGCCCGGAGGGGATAAGCCTAGGGCCGTTTGGGTTTGCCACGAATCCGGCTACCGGTTACGTCTATGTGGCGAACTCCGTCAGCAATGATGTCACGGTGCTGTCCGGCACAAAAGTAATCACTACAGTGCCGGTGGGCTCACTTCCCATAGCCATCGGCGTGAACCCAGCCAGCGGTTATGTTTACGTGGTCAACCGAAGCAGCTGGGATGTAACGGTGCTCTCGGGAACAAACGTCATCACCACCCTGAAGGCGGGCATGATTCCGGTGGCAATAGGCGTGAACCCTGTTAGCGGATATGCCTACGTGGCGAATTCCGCTAGTGGGGGTGTGACGGTGATCTCGGGAACCGAAGTCCTCAACACTATCGAGGCAGGCTTGGGCGGGCAATCGGTTGGCGTAAGCCCATATAACGGATATGCCTACGTATCAAACTGGAGAGCAGCGATGTGACCATCCTGTCGGGAGCACAAGTCATCATTAATATCGCAATGAATCTGTATCCAACAGCCATCGGCGTGGACGCGACAAGTGGATACGTCTATGTGTCCAGCTATTACAGCAGCGACGTGACGGTGCTGTCTGGCACGCGGGTGATCGAGGGAATTCCCGTTGGACGTGCGCCTGTTGACGTCGCACTTGACTCTGTAACCCACCTCGTCTATGTAGCTAATCAGGTTAGCCGAAGCATATCAATCATCGGCGACCCTCTGATCTACTGGCCTTATCACTGGTATATGCCTACGGTTTTCAAGTACTAGCAAACCAAACTGAACCAAAGGAGACTCGGTACTATGCCCCCCACATTCCGCTCCCTCACCGACTTGACCGATATCAACCACGTAGATGGCGTTATCACGCTGACCGGTGCGCGCGGCGTGGCAGAGCTGACCGCGCTGCCTGATGGCATTCTGCGCGTGCGCCTCAGTGGGCGCAAAGTGCTGGACAAGTATGAGTCGTGGGCCGTCGAGCCGGGCGAAGCGCCCATGCCGGCCGCGCGCGTGAGCCGTACCAAAGCAGGCGCCCGCCTGCGCGCTGATGGACTCACAGCAACGGTCACGGGCAGCCCGTTTGCGCTCAGCGTGGCGCGACACGAAGGCGAGCCGTTCGCCGCGGATATCGAGGTGGGCACACGCGGGCCGTTTGTCGTGGTGCGCAAGGCGCTGCGGCCGGATCAAGTGATTTACGGACTGGGCGAGAAGACCGGCTGGCTGGACAGGCACTTCCGCCGCTATCGCATGAAGAACACTGACGTCTTCCTGGAGCGCTGGGGCATTGGCAACGACACCGATCCCCTGTACGCCAGCTTCCCCTTCTTCATCGTGCACGGCCAAGGCGGCAGCTACGGCATTTTCGTCGACAACCCGGAATTCACCGAGTTTGATTTCCGCTCCAGGGATTCATACGAGTTCGCCGCACCCGCGCGCACAATGAACTACTACATCCTGCCTGGGCCTACCCTCCCGGCTGTGCTGAGACAGTACACTGGCCTGACCGGACGCATCCAGCTGCCGGCACTCTGGGCGCTGGGGTACCACCAGTGTCGCTGGGGTTATGCCCAGGAGGCCGACATCCGCGAGGTAGCCGAGGAGCTGCGAGCCCGCCGTATTCCGAGTGACGCGATCTGGTTCGACATCGATTACATGGATGGCTATCGCGTATTCACCTGGAACCGGCGCCGCTTCCCCCGACCGGCCTGCCTGATGGCTGATCTGGCGGCACAGGGTATGCACGGCGTCACCATCGTGGACCCCGGCGTGAAGGTGGACACGCGCTACGACGTTTATCGCGAGGGCAAGCGCAATGGTCACTTCGTCCGGCACAGCAGCGGCCGGGAGTACAACGGCAAGGTGTGGCCTGGCCGCAGCGCCTTCCCCGATTTTCATGACCCGCTGGCACGCGAGTGGTGGGCCGGGCTGGTGCAAAAGTGGTTGGATGACTACGGACTTTCCGGCATCTGGAACGACATGAACGAACCAGCCAGCACCGATCTGAGCGGCTCGATTGAGGATGTGCGGCATGCGCACGGGAAACTCCCGCATGCTTCCGCCCGCAACACCTATGGTCTGCAGATGGCGCGCGCCACCCATGCCGGCATGTTGCAACACGACCCCGACTCGCGCCCGTTCATCCTCACCCGCGCAGCCTTCAGCAGCGCGCAGACGGTGACCGCCCTGTGGTGTGGAGACAACAGCTCCCTCTGGGAGCACCTGGCAGCCAGCCTGCCGATGCTGATGAACCTGGGACTGGCGGGCATGCCGTTTGTGGGCGTGGACCTGGGCGGCTTCGAAGGCGATACCAACCCCGAGCTGCTGGCGCGCTGGATGCAGGCAGGCGCGCTCTACCCCTTCTGCCGCAATCACTCCATGATCGGATCGGCCCGCCAGGAGCCGTGGCAGTTTGGCCCGCAGGTGGAGATGATCTGCCGGCATGCCATCGAGCTGCGCTACCAGATGCTTCCTTACCTATACAACCTGTTCCGCGTCGCTTCCCAGACGGGGGCGCCGATCATGCGTCCGCTGGTATGGCACTATCCGCACGACGCAAGCACGTATAACCTGAACGATCAATTCCTGCTCGGCCCCGATCTGCTGGTAGCACCGGTGCTCTCACCGGGGTTGCAGGCTCGCACGGTCTACCTGCCCGGCCCTGACACCTGGTACCGCTGGCGCCCTGGAAGCCCGGAGGGTGACATCGAATCGTATTCAGGGCCGGCACATGTGATGGCCGAGGCACCGCTGGAGGAGCTGCCGCTCTTCGTGCGCGGCGGGGCCATGCTGCCCATGTGGGCTGTGGCGCAGCACACCGGCGCCGTGGACCGCGCCTCCCTGCGTCTGCACGTCTGGCCGGGTCAGGGCGAGCTGGACTTCTACGAGGACGACGGCCGCACGCGCGCCTACGAGCGCGGACCGCAAGGCTGGCGCGTGACGCCCTTCCAGCTTAGTGCGACGGATGAACACCTCGCCCTGCACTGGTTCCCCGTGCAGGGCGAATATGCTGATGCGCGAGACACCTGGACGTTTATTTTCCACGACTGGCCCGAACGCGACACGACACTCGACGCGGTGCCAGTAGCACACCACGTCGATCACGGTACGCTGGTAGTCAGCGTGCCCGACGACCGGCAGGCACATACGCTCATCCTATAGAGGCCATACATAAAATGCTGGGTTCCAGGAGATATGGGATCTCGTCAGCGGCACCCTATAATTCATCTTGATGTTAATCATCCCGATCAGCGATGACAACAGCGATCGAACCATCACGCCCTGTATTGATTACCACATCATTCTGATGGGGGCGTACTTGCTGCGCTTCTTCACCCAGGTGCCAGCGTGGGTGGCGGTAGGCCTGTGGTTCGTCTTTCAACTGATCGGCGAGCTCGGCCTGCTGGGGAATCCTTCCGCCGGGGGAGGTGTAGCTTACGCCGCGCACATCGGCGGCTTCGTCATGGGGTTAATGTTGGTGAAGCCATTCGGCATCGGGCGAAATTCGCCGCTGCAGGTCACCTGACGCGCACGCGCCTGACGCGCACGCACCTGACGCGCACGCACCTGACGCGCACGCACCTGACGCGCACGCACCTGACGCACGCACCTGGCGCACGCACCTGACGGTGCGAAGCCAGCTACTGCAACCAGCGGCTTCGTTATTACGTATGATAAGGAAGTAGTCAGAACACAAACATGATCCGTTTCATTTTCGGTCTCATTATTGGCATCCTGCTCGGCGCACTGACCGTCTTTGCCTTCACCATGCTGGGAGGGGTGCCCAATTCAACTCTCTATGGGCCGTTGCCTGGCCCAGGAACGGCGGTGGTCCAGGTAACGGTGGACGCGCGCTACCTGAATCAGGAACTGAATACCCTGGTAACCAGCCAGCCCGGGATGGCCGACTCGCAACCACAACTGGCGCTGCAGGCACCCAATGTCATGATCTTCACAGCCGGTGTGCCCATCCAGTTGAGCGGCCAGACGCTGACCGTGCGCCCCACTGTAACCATGCAGGTACAGGTGCAGGATGGGAAGATCACGACCCATGTCACGAATATCAGCCTGGGCCCAATCAGTGTACCGACAGCGCTGGTGAAACCACAGATCGATCAGATGGAGGGTCTATTACAGAACGGAGTGAACCGCGCGGTGTCGAGCACACTGGCAGGGAGTGGCTTGACGCTGTACAGCGTCAGCACCTCACCCAGCGCGATGACCGTCGACCTCGGGGAATGACGTAACCCGCCGGATTCAGGCAAAGGTAACAACCATGACGAAAATCATCATTCGCATCGTCGTAAGTGCCGTGGCCATCGCCGTGACGGCCTACCTGCTGCGGCCGCATATAGTCGTGGAAGGCAATGACATCGGCACGTATCTGCTGCTGGGGCTGATCTTCGGCATCGTCAACGCTCTGGTGAAGCCGCTCGTCACGCTGCTCACCTGCCCGCTGGTGATCCTCACCTTGGGGCTGTTCATCTTCGTGATCAACGGCTTCATGTTGCTGCTCACATCATCCCTTTCCGGCGGTCGATTGTATGTGGAGAGCCTGCTGTGGGCGATTGTGGGCGGCATCATCATGGGTGTGGTGAACATTGGGCTGGAGGCGGTGTTGGGGCTCAATCAACAGGGGAAGCGTTAGTTATCCCTTGTGTCCCCATGCACTGTATGGTTCGTATCGCCCTTGGGCATGGCGCGTAATCTGAGCGCTCATTGACGCCTGCCGGCGATGGAACCCGAGCACGAATCGCGGCGAAGGCCATAGTCTGCATCAGTCACTGTTTTTACCAGCCAGGCGCCTGGAGCTTGGCTCGTCATACGGCGGAATCGGCGCAGAGCGGTGGCGGCTCAGCGTTCTAAAGCGGCTTGCGATTGATCACAAGGTATTGGGCATTCATCCTGAGCTTGTCGAAGGATGGTTCGACAGGCTCACCATGATCATCCTGAGTTTGTCGAAGGATGGTTCGACAGGCTCACCATGATCATCCTGAGCCGGTCGAAGGGTACATCCTGAGCTTGTCGAAGGGTACATCCTGAGCTTGTCGAAGGATGGTTCGACAGGCTCACCATGATCATCCTGAGCTGGTCGAAGGGTACATCCTGAGCTTGTCGAAGGGTACATCCTGAGCTTGTCGAAGGGTACATCCTGAGCTTGTCGAAGGATGGTTCGACAGGCTCACCATGACTGTCGGGAACCTTGTTGTTATCGACAGGCCGCGCTTAACTGGTCGAAAACAGTCAGACTGCAGGGATTTATGATGGTCCTGATGGGGGTTCATCCCTGCTGCGGAGCGTCCCACTCGACCTCAGGCTTCTGCGCCTTCAGGCCCAACCAGCTTCGGGATAGCAACACCCGGCCGCTGCGTCGCTGGTCTGAGGAATCGATCACCACTACGCGGTAACCCTGACACAATCGGCTGCGCTGTCGGGACCGTGGAACCTGCCCGATCGGAATGGCGCGGAAATCCACCAGCCGCACGCCCTCCTGCCGTGCCCAACGCGACAGGCGGTACCACGCGATCATCTGGCTCAGCACAATCAAGCCGACGAGCAGTGCCCCCGCGACGACAATGCCGAAGGCAATCCGGTAGGCGGTGTTCAGATCGGCTGGCATGCCGGACATGGGTGGGGGTGAGAAACCGGCACTCAAGGGGAACCAACTACGCTCCCCTCCGCGTGCCGGTCAAAGCCGCGAGTGAGAATCCACGTCAGGCGTAGTCGGATTGCGGCACGCGCTCAAACTGGCTGTTGTATATCTCAGCGTAGAACCCACCGCGCGCCAGGAGTGTCTCATGCGTGCCTTGCTCCACAATGTCGCCGTCACGCATCACCAGGATCAGGTCGGCATCGCGCACGGTGGACAGGCGGTGTGCGATGACGAAGCTGGTGCGGCCTTTCATCAGGTTATCCATCGCCTTTTGAATCAGCACCTCCGTACGTGTGTCCACACTTGATGTCGCTTCGTCCAAAATGAGTATCTTGGGGTCGGCCAATACAGCGCGGGCGATGGTCAAAAGCTGCATCTGGCCCTGCGACACGTTCGAAGCTTCCTCGTTCAATTCCATCTGGTAGCTGTCTGGCAGGGTACGGACGAAGTGGTCCACGTGGGCGGTTCTGGCAGCGGCGATGACCTCTTCGTCGGTCGCATCGGGCCGGCCGTAGCGGATGTTCTCCATGATCGTACCGTTGAAGAGCCAGGTATCTTGTAACACCATGCCGAAGAACCTGCGTAAGTCGCGTCGCGAGAAGTCTCGCACGTCGTGACCATCCACCAGGATAGCTCCGCTGTTCACATCGTAGAAGCGCATAAGCAGTTTAACCATGGTCGTCTTGCCCGCGCCGGTTGGACCGACAATAGCGATCTTCTGGCCGGGCGTGATGACAGCAGAGAAGTCGTTGATGATGACCTTATCGGGGCTATAGCCGAAGTGCACATGCCGAAACTCTACATTGCCTTGCACGGTGGCCAGATGGATGGGGTTGGTGGTTTCGGGAACTTCTTCGGGCTCGGCCAGGAACTCGAACACGCGTTCGGCCGACGCGGCTGTCTGCTGGAGTACATTGGAAATGTTGGCCAGTTGCGAAATCGGTTGCGTGAAGGAGCGTACGTACTGGATGAACGCCTGGATATCACCAACGGTGATGGCGTTGCGGATAGCGAGCCACCCTCCCAGAATGACCACTGCCACGTACCCCAGGTTGCCGATGAAGTTCATGATCGGCATCATCATGCCCGAAAGAAACTGGGACTTCCATGCTGCGTCGTAGAGCGTATTGTTGAACAGGTCGAACTGCCGGACACTCTTCGCTTCGCCGTTGAAGGCTTTCATGACGGTGTGACCGCCGTACATTTCCTCAACATGGCCGTTGACGTGCCCCAGATAGTCCTGTTGCTGCATGAAGTATTTCTGCGACTTGTTGATCACGAAGGTGACCATCAGCAGTGACAGAGGCGCGATCAACAGAGCCACCAGGGTCATCAGCCAGTTGATGCTGATCATCATGATCAACACGCCCACCACCGTTACCGTCGAGGTGATGATCTGCGTCAGACTCTGGTTCAGGGTCTGGCTCACCGTGTCCACGTCGTTGGTAATGCGAGAAAGCACCTCGCCATGGTTCGTACCGTCGAAGTACCGTAGCGGCATGCGGTTGATCTTTACGGCGATGTCCTGGCGGAAGCGATAGCTGACCTGCATGGATACATCGGCCATGACCCAGCCCTGGGCATAAGCAAACCCGGCAGAGATCAGGTACAGGGTGAGCGCAATGAGGAGGATGTGGCCAATGGCAGCGAAGTCGATGGAGCCCGTGCCGGCCAGCAGGCTCATCACGCCGTTGAACAACTCAGTCGTCGCCTGCCCCAGAATCTTGGGTCCTACAATCGAGAACAAAGTGGAAGCGATAGCAAAAATGAGCACCACCAGGATCGACAGCCGGTAAGCACCGAGATACTGCACCAGCTTCCGCATGGTGCCTTTGAAGTCTCGTGCACGTTCCCCCTTTACCATGCCGCGCATACCCGGTCCACCAAATGGGCGCCCCGCGGGTGGACGCCCGCTGGTCGAGTCACGCCGGGGCGGACTGCCCGAGCCCTCGTGTCTGACGACCATCATGCCAATTCCTCCATACTCAATTGCGAAAGTGCAATCTCACGATAAGTCGGACAGTTCTCCATTAACTCGCCATGTGTGCCCGCACCTACGATGCGACCCTCATCCAGCACCAGGATCTGCTCAGCGTTCATAATGGTGGACACGCGCTGAGTCACAATGAATAGAATGCTGGAAGCGGTTTTCGCCTTCATCGCCCGGCGCAGGGCCGCATCGGTCTTGAAGTCCAGCGCGGAAAAGCTGTCGTCGAAAATGTAGATCGGTGCTTTCTTGACCAGCGCGCGGGCGATGGAAAGCCGTTGCTTCTGCCCGCCGGAGACGTTCATGCCTCCCTGCGATATCTCTGCCGCCATGCCCTCTGGCATGGCATTGATAAACTCCATCGCCTGGGCGATACCAGCTGCTTCAGTCAAGGCTGCGGGTACGGCCTGTTCGTCCGCGTAGCGCAGGTTGCTCTCGATGGTACCCGAGAATAGCGTGCTCTTTTGCGGCACGTAACCGATCCGCTCCCGCAGGTCATGCTGTGTCACCTGTCGGATATCCGTGCCATCCACACAGATACAACCACCGGTCACATCATAGAAGCGCGGGATCAGATTCACCAGCGTGGACTTGCCCGCACCCGTGGCTCCAATGATGGCTGTGGTCTGTCCTGGCCGAGCAATTAAGGAGATGTTATGCAGCGCGTCTTCCTCCGCGCCGGGGTAGCGAAACGACACGTTGCGAAACTCCACTGTGCCCAGCTCTTTCAACGGCACACCCGGAACCGGTCGAAGGGCGCCCAGGGACCGCGGGTTCTGCGGGTCCCGAATGACCGGCTCGGTTTCCACCACGTCGGCGATACGGTCGGCCGACACCGAAGCCCTGGGCAGCATGATGAACATAATCGAGAGCATGAGGAACGAGAACACGATCTGGATGGCATACTGCAGAAAAGCCATCATGTCGCCAACCCGCAGCGCGGACTGCGCCACCTGATGTGCACCGACCCACAGGATCAGCAGCGTCAGACCGTTCATAATGAGCATCATCCCAGGCATCATGATGACCATGACACGGTTGACAAACAGATTGGTCTTGGTCAGATCCTGGTTGGCCTTGTCAAAGCGATCCTCCTCGAACCCCTGCATATTGAAGGCTCGGATGACCATCATGCCCGAAAGGGCTTCACGGGTGACCAGGTTGAGCCGGTCAATCAGGCTCTGGATGATCTTGAAGCGCGGCAGGGAAATCGAGAAGATCGTTACGACCATGCCGACCAGTACGACGACCGCCAGGGCGATGATCCACCACATGGAAGCACTCTTGCCGATTGCCAAAATGACGCCGCCGATCCCCATGATGGGCGCGTAGATAACCATGCGCAACATCATGACCACCACCATCTGGATCTGCGTGATGTCGTTCGTGGAGCGGGTGATTAATGAGGCGGTGGAGAAGCGATCAAACTCAGTGTTGGAGAAGCTTTCTACCCGGGTAAACACATTACGCCGCAGGTCGCGTGCCATTCCAGCCGCTGCCCGGGCCGACAGGTACCCGACGGCAACCATGCAGACCCCCGACAGCAACGAAAGCATCAGCATCAGGCTGCCGGTGTGCATAATGTAACTCGTTTGGAGGCTGCTAACGTCTACGCCCAGCGCGATGTACTCGGCTCGCACGGGTGCGGCGGCCGCCTGGGTGATCGCACTGGAGCCCATCATAGCAACCTTCTTATCGATGGCAGCTGTTATCTGGGCGATTTGCGCGGGTGGAAGCCTGGCGAGCAGAGAGAAGACATCCGTCCCAGCAGGAAGTTTGGATAGATTGATACCCATGCTCTGTGCCATGGCCGCCGCCTTGGACGGATCAGTCATCACCTGCTCAATTCCAGAGACTGCCAGCCAGGCCCTGCCCAGGATGGGGTTCAACGCAGCCATCTCGGCGCTATCAATGGACTTGAGCACATAGATGGGTTCTTTTGCCAGGTCCGGGTATTGCGTGACGAGCGTGGCATAGTCTGGCGATGTATTGTTGACCAGGGTGTAATCGGCGAGAACACGCTGCTTATCGGCAGCGCTCATGAAGAGCACGAGCCTGTTCATCTCGCTCTGGCGGATTGCTCCAGGCACGGTATTCTCCACCCCGCCCTGCTGGATGCCAATATTGACGATATTCGACATGAAGGTGGGCAACGCCAGATCGGCAACCGCCTGCCCGAACAGCAGGAGGATGGCCAACACGACCAATGAAGAATAAGGTTTTAAATATTTGATTATTCGGAGCATGCAATTATCGAATGAAGAATTCAGTTAGCTTGGGTAAGCTCATGGGCTAGTTTGCCTGTGGTGTATTCTGCTTGACCAGGTTCGCCTTTTCGATGAGGGTATTCAGCGCCATCATGACCTGTTCCCGTTCACTGTCAGATAGAATGCTGACCAGGTCTTCCAACCAGCGTTCGCGAGCCTCGATGGTTTCCTGCAATGCCCGGTGGCCTTTCTCAGTCAGGAAGAGTTTCTTCACACGTCTGTCCTGCGGGTCCTCGGTGCGTACGATGAGGTGAAACTGCACCATGCGCTCCAGCATCTGACTGGCAGCGGCGCTGGTTATACCCAGTCCCACGCCCAGATCGGATACACTGTCAGTTCCTTTATGGATCTGGAACAGGGCGCCGATCTGTGGCATGGAGAGACCGCTCTTCTTGCTGTAGTGGAAGAAGTCTTCAGTGGAACGGCGCATGAAGACCTCCATCCACGTGTGGAACGTGGCGATCAACGGATCAGCTGGTTGCATAATAAATTCTCATTTATGATTAAGTTATACTTATTGTTAATTAATCTAATTAGTTAAGCATAGTTAATCATATGGCGTGCTTTATCATTTGTCAATAGGAAAACCAACCGTACTTCACTCGACTTTGAGGCGGTAGCCCACGCCAGGCTCGGTGATCAAGTAATGAGGGCGCGCCGGATCGGCCTCCAGTTTGTGGCGCAGTTGGCCCATATAGACACGCAGGTAGTGCGTCTCATTGGTACAGGCCGGCCCCCATACCTCTTTGAGCAGTTGTTGGTGCGTCACCACCCTTTCCGCATGCCGGATCAGCACGGTAAGCAACTTGTACTCGATTGGGGTAAGGTGTACTTCACCACCATTCAAGAGCACCTGGCGGCGCGCGAGATCCACCTGCAAGCCACCTGTCTTGAAGACCGGGTCGCCTGGTTCCTGGTTGAGTTGTGTAGAATGGCGCATCGCCACCCGCATACGCGCCAACAGTTCGCCTACGCCGAAAGGCTTTGTGAGGTAGTCATCCGCTCCGGCGTCAAGCGCGGCGATCTTGTCGTTCTCGCGGTCACGCACAGAGAGCACCAAAATGGGTACCGTGGACCACTCGCGGAGCCGCTTTGCAACATCGACGCCATCCATGTCGGGCAGGCCCAGGTCGAGGATCACCAGGTCAGGCAGGCGTGAGGTGGCCTGCGCCAGCCCTTCCTGTGCAGAGGCGGCTTCAATCATCTTGTAACCGTGGCTGGCTAATGTAGCGCGCAGGAAGCGCCGTATCTGTGGCTCGTCCTCGATGACCAGTACAGTCACCGCCGGATCGAACGGTTGTTCACTCATGTCACCTTAGTTATAACCCATAACCGCTCGTTACTGCGCTGTCAGGCCGAGAAGTCTGAGTTCTCGGTCGCGGGCAGCTCCGCCTCCGGAGGGTGCCCGCCCAAAGGGAGCGTGAAGCAGAAGACGGCACCGCCGTCTGGACGGTTCTCAGCCCAGATCGATCCTCCGTGTGCGTTGATGATGCCCCGGCATATGGTGAGCCCCAGTCCGGTGCCACGTTCGCTTCCCGAGCTTTCCGCCCGGTACTGTTTCGCACGGTAGAACTTTTCAAAGACGCGTTGTTCATCGCCTGGTGCGAGGCCCGGGCCGCGATCGGCGACTTCAACCCGTAGCGCCTGGTCTGCCACGTGCGCGGAGATTTGGATGGGACTGCCTGGCTGGGTGTACTTGGCAGCATTCTCGAGCAGGTTGGTCAATACCTGCTCAATCAACGCTCCGTCGAAGAGCGCGGGCGGCAGGTCCGGCGGCAGGTCGGTCACGACAGGACGGTCGGCCAGTTGCTTCTCCAGGCGGGTGAGCGCCGCGCCAATCACCTCCTCAATTAACTGCCACTCTTTGTGTACCTGCACAGAGCCGGCTTCCAGACGGGTCATATCCAGCAGATTGCGCACCAATCGGTTCAGGCGATCTGCTTCGTCATAGATGGACTGCAGCAATTCGCGACGTGTGGAGGCATCCAGGGTGCCGCTTTCCGGTCCACTCTCCGGGTGAACAGGCGTGTCGCTCTCCAGCAGGGTGCTGGCAGCGCCGCTAATGGCAGTGAGGGGAGTGCGCAGGTCGTGTGATACCGAGCTGAGCAGGGCGTTGCGCAGACGTTCTGATTCCACCTGCACCTGAGCCTGTTGCGCTTCCTCGGCCAAGTGGGCACGCTCAACAGCCAGGGCTGTCTGATTGGCAAAGGTCTGCAGCAGGTTCATCTGCTCTGGCGTGGGTGCCCGGCGCACCGCGCTGCGTGCCACAGGTTGCAGACAGAGCACCCCCACGGCTCCGCGCGAGGCGATGAGCGGCACATAGAGCGTGTCACTCTCGGGGGCATTTTCAGTGCCCAGGCCGGCCATGCGCTGCTGATCCAGTGCCCACTCCGCCACGCGCTGCGCATCAAGGTCCATGCCGTTGACCATTTCCTCATCGCCCATGATGAGCAGACGGTCCCCAGGGTTGGGTAGCATGATCAATACCAGGCTATGGAATACATCACCTATGTGCTGCACCGCTATGCGGATCAGGTCATCCACGTCAACGGTGCCGGCCAGTTCGCCACTGAGGGAATACAGGGCGGCCGCGCGCTCTTCGCGCTGGCGGGCATCTTCAGCCTGCTGCTTGGTCCGCACCGCCAGGCTGCTGATGACGATGGCGATGAGGAACATGGACCCGAAGGTAATCAGGTTTTGAGCCCCAGCCATTACGGTGGCCAGGTAGCGTGGCACGAAAAAGACGTTGATGGCTACGATCGTCAATAATGATGCCAGGGCCGCTGGACCGCGCCCGTAGCGGAGTGCCACCACCACGATGCCCAACATATAGATCATGACCACGTTGTCTAGCTCAAAGTAGGGGAACGGGAACATGACGCGGCCCACTTCAGTGCACAGAGCGATGGCTAACACGGCCCACAGGTATTGGGCCAGAATCGCGCTACGCCGGGCCGGTTGCGCGCGATCCATGCCGAGGATGACGTCCATCAGATGCTCCAGCCGCTGGCGCAGCGTGGGCGGGACCGCTGGTGCTCCCACCGGCCGTGGCACCGGTTTGGCAGGCGGAGGCTGAGCGGAGGGCGGCGGCTCCGCCGGGCGACTGGTATCTCGCGTCATCGCCCTCCATTTTAGCTTTGCACCAGACGAAAAAGAAAGGTCAGACGCTTGCTACGCGTCTGACCTTTCCTAATAATCCGTACAGCCCCGAGGTACTGCCCTTCAAACACCCCATCCCAAGAGCGAAAACCTGTCCTGGGTCATCGGGCAGTACCGCAATGCTGCACAGCCAGGGAGAGAGCGGTAAACATCAAGTCAGGTTTTGCTTTCGCCACCTTCTGACTGTGCCGGCACCGCCGCCATCGGCGCCTTCACAGAAGCGGCGGCTGCGTCAGACGCCGGCACGCTGCTTGTCGACTCACTCTCACCCTCACGTAAAGCGCTGCGGAACTCGCGAATGCCCCGGCCCAACTCGCCGCCGACCTTCCCGATCCGTCCAACGCCGAATAACAAAATCACCAGTACCGCGATGATGAGCAGTTCGGGTACACCTATATCCATGCCTCAACTCTCCTTGTCCCTTTACGCGTTACCCATCTGAGCACCATCAGCCCGGACGATTCTCGCGCGGATATGCTGTGGAATACAGTAAATCGCAGAATTGATCAAAATGGTGTTAATCTCCCGATAGCATGGGTCAAAATCGCGTCAAGGCTGCCTGTTGCGCAATCAGGCATCTTGAATACCCTTCGGATGGGATTCGCTCGAAGTTGTAAAATGGTTTTGTTTTAAGCGGCTTGCGGTGGCACGCAAAGGATTGGGCATTGATCCTGAGCTGGTCGAAGGATGGTTCGACAGGCTCACCATGATCATCCTGAGCTGGTCGAAGGATGGTTCGACAGGCTCACCATGATCATCCTGAGCTGGTCGAAGGGTACATCCTGAGCTGGTCGAAGGATGGTTCGACAGGCTCACCATGATCATCCTACGCTGGTCGAAGGGTACATCCTGAGCTGGTCGAAGGATGGTTCGACAGGCTCACCATGATCATCCTGAGCTGGTCGAAGGACGACCGGCTCACCATGTGTGCCATGAGCCATGTTGTGAACGGCAAGCCGCACTAAGCGAAGCCTACATCGTGGCAACAGGTATATACGTGCGTTTCAGCTGGTCCAGCGTATAAGACACGTCCCCTTTGCACCTTCCGTGGCAGAGGTGCGGGTGACCCATGCGGACAGGTGTGACAGAATACCAGTTGTGCGTTGTACGCATGCCACATGGTTTTGACCGGGCATACCTGCGCCTCCGGGCGCGGATTTCGAACGAATCGCGTATCGCACTTACGAATATCTAAGGAGAATTGACAACATGAATCCCTCAATCCAACAGCCGGCGATCCCCGCTGCTGTGCTGCGCTCTGAACGGCAACCCCTCGACGCCATCTTCGCACCCTCGAGCGTAGCCGTAATCGGTGCGACCGAACGGCCTGGCAGCGTCGGACGCACGATCCTGTGGAACCTCATCAGCACCCCCTTCGGTGGCACCGTTTATCCTGTGAATCCGTCACGCCCCAGCGTTCTGGGCATTCGGACCTACCCCCACATCAGAGCCATCCCTGAGCGAGTGGACCTGGCAGTAATTGTGACCCCTGCCGCAACCGTGCCCGGCATTATCGGCGAGTGCGTCGACGCCGGCGTGCGAGGCGCTATTGTGATTTCAGCCGGCTTCAAAGAGGTTGGTCCGAAAGGCGCCGAGTTGGAGCGCCAGGTGCTCGAGCAGGCCCGGCGCGGCAATATGCGCATCGTCGGCCCCAACTGCCTGGGGGTGATGAGCCCTCTTACGGGGGTGAATGCCACCTTCGCCAGTGCCATGGCGCGCCCGGGCAACATCGGCTTCATCAGCCAGAGCGGCGCCCTGTGCACGGCCGTCCTGGACTGGAGCTTCAGTGAAAATGTGGGCTTCAGCGCGTTTGTCTCCATCGGTTCCATGCTGGACGTCGGCTGGGGTGACCTGATCTACTACCTGGGCGACGACCCGCGCACCCAGGCCATCGTCATGTACATGGAGACCATCGGCGACGCGCGCGCCTTCCTGTCAGCAGCGCGCGAGGTGGCGCTGGAGAAACCCATCATCGTGATCAAGCCTGGCCGCTCCGAGGGTGCGGCCCGTGCCGCCGCTTCTCACACCGGATCGCTCACGGGCTCTGATGAAGTGCTGGATGCTGCCTTCCACCGCTGCGGCGTGCTGCGCATCAATAACATTGCTGACCTTTTCCACATGGCCGAGGTACTCTCCAAGCAACCGCGTCCCAAGGGTCCGCGCCTGACCATCGTCACGAATGCCGGCGGCCCCGGTGTGCTGGCTACCGACGCGCTGATTACCGCCGGCGGTGAGCTGGCGGAGGTCTCGTCCGAGGCGATGCAAGCCTACAACGAGCTGCTGCCTCCGGCGTGGAGCCACAATAACCCGGTCGATATCCTCGGAGACGCCGAGCCTGAACGGTACGCCAAGTCGCTGGAAATCGCTTCGCGAGACGCGAATAGCGACGGTATGCTGATTATCCTTACGCCGCAGGCCATGACCGACCCTACGCAGACGGCCGAGGCATTGCGGCCCTTCGCTCACATCGAGGGCAAACCGGTGCTGGCCAGTTGGATGGGTGGCCCGCAGGTGGCTGCTGGAGAGACGATCCTGAACCGCGCCAATATTCCCACGTTCGCGCACCCCGATACCGCAGCCCGCATGTTCAACAACATGTGGCGTTACGCCTACAACCTGCGCGGCATCTATGAGACACCGCTGCCAACCGACACAACCGGCCAGGAGCCCAACCGCGATCTGGCCCGTTCGATCATCGAGGAAGTACGCAAGACAGGCCGTACGATCCTGACCGAGTTCGAGTCCAAGAATTTGCTGGCTTCGTATGGCATTCCAATTGTGGATACCCGCATCGCCCATGACGAAGACGAAGCTGTGAAACTGGCCGGCGAGATTGGCTTTCCGGTGGTGCTCAAGCTCTACTCCGAAACGATCACTCACAAGACCGACGTGGGCGGCGTGCAACTGAACCTGCGCGATACCGACGCCGTCCGGCGTGCCTACAACGCCATCGCCACCTCTGTAAAGGAGAAGGTGGGCTCCGAACACTTCATGGGTGTGACCGTGCAGCCCATGGTCCGGCTGGATGGGTATGAGCTCATTTTAGGCTCCAGCATCGACCCGCAGTTCGGTCCCGTACTGCTGTTTGGTTCCGGAGGTCAACTGGTGGAGGTGTACAAGGACCGCGCGCTGGCACTCCCGCCTTTGAACACTACGCTGGCTCGCCGCATGATGTCGCAGACCATGGTCTACAAGGCGTTGAAGGGCGTGCGCGGACGCAAGTCTGTGGACCTGGCGGCGCTGGAGCAACTGATGGTACGCTTCAGTCAGCTCATCTCTGAGCAGCGCTGGATCAAGGAATTGGACATCAACCCATTGCTGGCTTCGCCTGACAGCTTGCTGGCGCTGGATGCACGCGTGGTACTGCATGACCTGAGCGTCAGCGAGGACAAGCTGCCGCGGCTGGCGATCCGCGCGTATCCGATCCGCTACGTCGGCCCATTTACGATGCGCGATGGCAGGCAGGTGAATATTCGCCCGATCCGCCCGGAGGATGAACCTCTGCTGGTCGAGTTCCACCACACACTCTCCGACCGGACGGTTTATGCTCGCTACTTCCAGGCGCTGAGCCTGGGGCAGCGTATTGCGCATGAGCGATTGACGCGCATCTGTTTCATTGACTACGCACGTGAGATGGCGCTGGTGGCCGTATACCGGGATGCCAACAACGAGCGCCACATCCTGGGTGTCGGCCGCCTGACTAAGGTGCACGGCGCGGATGAAGCCCGTTTCTCCGTCATCGTCACCGACAACTACCAGCATGTAGGGCTGGGCACAGAACTGTTGCGCCGGCTCCTGGACGTGGCCAGACAGGAGCACGTGAAGCAGGTGTCGGCCGACCTGCTGCCGACCTGCGACGAGATGCGCCGCATCTGCGAAAAGGTTGGCTTCCATTTCGCAGAGCCTGCGGAGAACGGCATGGTGAGCGTCGAGATCAAGCTGTAGTGCAGGGCGTGCCAGCCAGCGTCACTGCAATCCACTAGGCGGATTTCGTGCGCGGAGGCGGGAGGTGCAACTCCGCCTCCGCATTCTTTTTTCCAAGAGGGAGGGCCTGCCTGCGAGTAACCGCCCGGGTCGCCGAATTTCTCCGCGCCAGCGATATGCAGCTATCATTGCAGCATTGGGGTGTGGTTTTGCAGTTCATGACGCGGTGGAGGTGATAATGGCTCAGGAATCTCTCGCAGCGTTGTATCAGCAGTTGGGTAGTTCAGAGAAGGGCTTAACGGGTGGGGAAGCGCACAGGAGACTGGTCCAGAACGGGCCCAACGAGACGACCACCGTCCGGCGCGCTGGCCCGGTCAGACAGATCCTCGCATCACTAACAAATCCATTGGTGCTCGTATTGCTGGCAGCCAGCGTCGTATCGGCCGTGCTGGGTGATCCCACCGACATGTTCATCATCGTCGGCATCGTCATCCTGAGCACGGCGCTCGACTTTTTCCAGACGCACCGCTCCCAGGCCGCGGCGGACAAACTACAGTCGCAAGTGGCTCTGACCGCCACCATTCTACGCGACGGCATCTGGGCTGAAGTGCCTCGCCGGGAAGTGGTGATGGGCGACGTCATCCGCCTTTCTGCCGGGGACCTGGTACCAGCCGATGCGCGCTTGATCGAGTCGCGAGACTTGCATGCCAATCAAGCTGCATTGACGGGCGAGTCCATTCCGGCCGAGAAGGAGTCGGACGCTTCCGGCACGGGTAAATCGGATGGATCGTCCGAGAACCCCGCCGACTCGCGCAACATGGTATTCATGGGTTCGTCCATTGAGAGTGGCACGGCCACCGCACTGGTCGTAGCCACAGGGAAGAACACGTCGTTTGGCGACATCGTAGCCCGCCTGGCGGCACGCCCACCTGAAACGGAGTTCGATCGCGGCACGCGCCAGTTTGGCATGTTCATCATGCGCTTGGTGATGTTGCTGGTCCTGTTTGTGTTCATGGTCAGCGCCGCCATTCGCCACGAGTCGGTGCTGGAGACGCTCCTGTTCGCCATTTCGCTGGCCGTCGGCCTGACACCTGAGTTCCTGCCCATGATTACCACCGTGACCCTGGCGCAGGGAGCGGTGCATATGGCCAGACAGAAAGTCATCGTGAAGAACCTGGCGTCCATCCAGAACTTCGGAAGTATGGACGTGCTGTGCAGTGATAAGACCGGCACACTCACCAGCGGCAATATGACCCTGGATAGCCAGGTGGATTCCCTGGGCAGCCCCACTCTCCGCGTGCTGGCGCTGGCCTTCCTGAATTCCAGCTTCGAGACAGGCATTAAGAACGAGCTGGACCGTGCCATCCTGGATTCGGTGCAGGCCAGGCCACTCGACCCGGAGGTGCTGCAGCAGGGGCAACTGGACGTGAAGAACTTTACCAAGGTGGATGAGATTCCCTTCGATTTCGAGCGACGCCGGCTATCCATCGTGCTCGCGTCTGGCGGGCGCCGCCTGATGGTGACGAAAGGCGCGCCCGAGGGTGTGTTGCAGGCGAGCACCGCCTATGAGGCGGGAGGACAGGTGCACCCCCTGGATGCCGATGCGCATACGCACAGCCTGGCGACCTACCAGAACTTAAGCGCACAGGGGTTTCGTGTCCTGGCAGTGGCCTACCGCGAAGCTCCCCAGCAGCCCACCTATCATGTACAGGATGAGCAGGAGCTGATCCTGGCTGGCTACCTGGCCTTCGTCGATCCGCCGTTGCCCGACGCGGCTGAGGTGATCCGGCAACTGGCGCTGGATGGCGTGCAGGTGAAGGTCATCAGCGGCGACAACGACCTGGTGGCCGCACACATCTGCAAGCAGGTAGGGCTGGAGCCGGGGCACATTGTATTGGGCGAGGAGATTGCGCGGGCAACCGACGCGGCACTGGCTCATATTGCCCAGCAAGGCACCGTGTTCGCGCGCGTTTCGCCATCGCAGAAGAACCGCATCATCATGGCTCTCAAGTCGCGCGGTCACGTGGTGGGTTACATGGGTGATGGCATCAACGACGCACCCTCATTGCACAACGCCGATGTCGGCATCTCGGTGGCGACAGCCGTGGACGTCGCCAAGGGTGCCGCCGAGATCATCCTGATGGAGAGAAGTCTGAAGGTATTGCATGCCGGTGTCCTCGAAGGTCGCAAGGCATTTGGCAACGTGATGAAGTACCTGCTCATGGGCACCAGTTCCAACTTTGGCAATGTATTCAGCATGGCCGGCGCGTCGATTATCCTGCCCTTCCTGCCCATGCTGCCCACGCAGATCTTATTGAACAACTTTCTCTACGATCTGGCACAGATCACCATCCCCACCGACAACGTGGACGAGTCGTTTCTACACAAACCACGCCGGTGGAACATCAGCATGATCCGCAACTTCATGCTGCTCATTGGCCCCATCAGCTCGGTTTATGACTTCATTACCTTTGGCGTCATGCTGTACGTCTTCCACGCGGGCGAGGTGCTGTTCCATACCGGCTGGTTCGTGGAGTCGCTGGCCACCCAGACCCTGGTGTTGTTCATTATCCGCACCGGCGGCAACCCCCTGAAGAGCCGGCCCAGCACGCCGCTGGCCATCACCACGATTCTGATGGTGATCATCGGCCTGATCCTGCCGATCACTCCGCTAGCCGGCACGCTGGGTTTCACGCCGCTGCCTCTGGGCTACTTCCTGTTCCTCGTGCTGGCGACCGGCACCTACCTGCTGCTGGTGGAGGCCGCCAAGCGGCGCGTCATGGACCGTCTGCTGGGAGATTAGGTTAGCCATGGATTACATGGATTTCACAGATGAACTCGCATTTCACCCCGCTAGATGATGGTGAAATTGCTGCCACTTGGCGACAATCCCTGGCGAGCGATCCCAGCGGGCAACTGATCGGGACTGCAAGTGGCCAGCCCTGCGATGACGCTCCCGCCCGGCGAGTGAAATCCCCAGGCGGGAGTTACCAGCCGCACTGTTATGCTGGCTAACGGCATTGTTCAAGCGGATACAAGCCCCGTCGCGTCCACCTGAGGCCAAAAACAAAGGAGAGTGAACACAAATATCACTCTCCTTGATATTTCCGGCAGTTGAGGCGACTGCGTTCGGGATGTGCGACCTGGTAACCGGATGCCAGGCCGCAGGAGGCACAATCATCGCTGTTCCAAGCCCCCCGTCTCCCGCTTCCTGCGTTCCCACATCTCCATGATATCCCGGTTATCAGGCAAGTTCTCCAAAAACGACTGTCGCCACTCCGGCTTGCTGAGGGTGTCGGCGATCTCCATTAAGTATCGGTGGCCGCTCTCCAGGACTACCTGCAGATGCTCTTCATCCTGCAGGGCGTCAAAGGTTTCGGCGCAGTAACGGTAGATAAGTACGGGGTCGGCCGTGACCTTCCAGCCATGTTCTCTCAGGTAAGTCCAGGCTTCCGTCGCGTATGTGCGCGCCTCTTCCAGCTGCCCCTGCATCACCTTGCTGGCGGCCAATAGGGATGTAACCGTGAAGGCCCAAGAGGATATTCCCTTGCTCAAAGCCAGCTCGCGCGCTTCGGTAAGGCGCCGTGTCGCGCCGATGGCATCGCCCATCTTCAGCCGTATCTTGCCTAACCCGCTTAATATCTGTATTTTCCCCCGCGCATCCTGGGACGGGGAGATTTCGATCAGGGCGCGCTCCACATACCGGCGCGCTTCCCGCAGATCACCCACGCTATTCAGGTAACTCATCCCGTAGCACAGAAAATAATACGCCAGTGAGCGGCGGGCGCCAAAGGCTTCACCAATGGCAATGGCCTGTTCGAGGGATGCCCGGCCCTGTTTATAGAGGCCTAAGGCACCATATGTATGACCCATATTGCCCAGGCCCATCGCCTCATCGAGCCGATTCCCCAGGCGGTGGTCCAACTCGACCTGCTCGGTCTGCAGGGCAGTCGCTCTTTCAAAATTGCCAAATGCGTCGTAACAATAGGCGGCTTCGAAGAGGGCGAAGGACAGGATTTTGTCATCCCCCAGCCGACGGGCCAATCGTAAGGCTTCCTCTACATGCTCGATACTCGCAGATTGATCGCGCAAATTACATTCGGTAACCGCAATCAGAGCGAGGGCTTTCGTCTCGATCGCCTCGTTGCCGCAGCGCCGGGCGGCTGCCAGCGCCTCGCGGGAGGCCTGTTCGCCTGCGGGATCATCCCCCGTACGAAGGTTGCAGAGCGCCTGGTGGAGGTACGCCTCGGCCAGGTGTCTCTCGTCCTCGGACGTGCGGGCCAGCTCCAGCAGGGCGGCGATGCCACTCCTCCATGCCGCCGCATCTCCCAGCACGGAGAGTGCCTCTTCCCGCCCCAGCTGCGCCTGCCAGCACCGCGCGCGGTCCACGGGCGGGAGCAGCTCCAGGGCCTGCCCGTGAAACCGCTCGGCTTCGCGTGGCGCTCCCTGCCGCAGCGCCTGGCGGCCCGCCTGGAGGTACCAGTCCGCGGCTGCACTCAGCTCCCCGGCGCGCAGGCGGTGCTCGCCCAGCAGCCCGGCGAACTCATCCAGCCGCCCGGCTTTCCGCGCCTGCCACTCCAGCCAGCCGGCGGCCGCACGGTGCAGGGCGGCCCGCTCGCGTTTCAGTACGCTCTCGTACGTGACTTCCTGGAGCAGGTGGTGATGGAAGGCCCATTCGGTTTCGCCCTGGAAAACGGACTCGGGTTGCGCTTCGATGAAGCCTCTCGGCTGCAAGTGCTCCAGTGTCTCTTCCCCCACCGGCACCCCCAGGGCTTCCACGCCCCCGGTCCAGAAGTGACGCCCGTAGATCGCCCCACGCTGCAGGGCAGCGCGCTCTGGCGGGGTCAGGCTACCCAATCGAGTCAGCAGCAGGTGCTGCAATGTGAAAGGCAGCGGCTGCTCTTTGAGCCGTTCTGGGAGGAATCGCCAGGGTTCGCAGCGGATGTCCAGGATGCCGCGATCGACGAACCAGTTCACCATCTCCTCGGTGAAGTACGGCACCCCCTCCGAGCGCTCCACCAGCAGGTCGAAGACCTGCTCGGGGACCCCCACGGCCCGCCGGAGCAGTTCGCAAGCCAGCTCGTGCGTGGCCTGCCTGGTCAGCGGCTCCAGAGAGATGAGCAGGCCGCCGTTTGCACCCCCCGTTTGGTCCGCAGGCGAGGACTGGGAAGGCCAGGCCTGGCAAAGCGCTTGAAATTCCTGCGGAGGGTGCCATTCCGGTCGGGCGGCACCCAGGATGAACAGGCCGTTGGGTTGCCTGTCATCTTCACCTCCCAAGAATGCCTGGGCGAAGTATTCCCAGGAAGCGGCGTCAGTCCACTGCAGGTCTTCCAGCAGCAGGGCCATCGGAGACTGTCGGCGGATGGCCTCGGTCAGGTTACGGCTGACCACGTAGGCGCGCCCCTTGACCTGCGCCGGGTCCGTGCGCATGGCCTTGATATAGGGGCTGTCGCGGAAGGGCAACCCCACCAGGAGCCCCAACGCGTGAGCCGCTTCCTCGCAGTCCGCCTGCCCGCAAAACTCCTTGAAGCGCTCCACCCATTTGTGCTCCGCCTGCTCCAAAGGGGCGTCTTCGGCGATCTGGAAGCGATCAAACCACAGCCTCCTCACCAGGGCGAAGGGCTGGTTGACGTCGTCTGGATGCGCTCGGGCTCGTAGGAGCCGGGTCGTCTCCTCGCGCAAGTCGATCCATTCGCTCATATCTTCCAGCAGGCGGCTCTTCCCCACCCCCGGCTCGCTCAGGAGCTGTGCCCAGACGACCCCATGCCCTTCATACGCCCGCAGATAGGCCGCCTGTAAGGCTCGCATCTCCGCCTCCCGGCCCACCGTGCGCGTTTCGACCCCCGCCACACCCCTGGCCGTGCTGCGGAAGGGGTGGGGCTTGACCCGGCGGACCAGGTAGGTCTGGATCGGCTCGGCTTTACCTTTTACGGATAAAGGAGGGCGGGGGGTGAAGTCGAACACCCCGCGCACGTAGCGGTAAGTGTCATGGGAGATGAGCACCCCGCCCGGCGGGGCAGCCGTCTGCAGGCGGGCGGCCAGGTTGACCGCGTCCCCGCTGGCCGTGAATTCCCTGTGCACGGCTGTCCCCAGCTCCCCGACCACCACCGGCCCGCTGTGAACGCCGGTCCGCAATTGAACCTTGGCTTTCCCTGGCAAGTTGGCGACCGCCGTTTGTGCCTCCAAAGCAGCCCGGACAGCATTCTCCGGATCATGTTCATCGGCCTCGTGAGCCCCGAAGAAAGCCAGCAGCCCGTCGCCCAGGTACTGGGCGACCATGCCGTGATGGGCGGTGACGGCCTCGCCCAATGCGGCGTGCACCCGTTGCACCACCTGACGCCACTCCTCGGGGTCCAGCCTCTCGGCCATGCCAGTCGAGCCGACGATGTCCAGGAAGAGGATGGTAATCAGGCGGCGCTCCTCGGCGGGGGCGGCCTGGGTGGCAGCCTGCTCCTCCAGCCCGGCCAGTTGCTGGCGCAGGGCCGCCAGGGCCGGGCCGACGATCGCATCACCCAACATGCCGCGTTGAGCTTCCAGGCCGTGAAGTGAGGTCCGCAGTTTCGCGATCTGATCCTGTAACGCCTCCGACATACTGAACCTCCCTATCCGGCCGCAACGGCCTCCCATCGAGGGGTAAAGAAATCCCAGAACAGGGCGGTCCGCAGCACGTCGCTGGTGTGCTCGGCCGCGTGTTGGTAGGTCTTGCCCGCCACCCACAGCAACATCATCTCGTCGCATGGGGTCTGGGGGTGGGCGTTCCACACCGCGTCCTCAGCCCTTTCTGCCACCTCCATCGGACGCCCACTGGAGAGCCAGAACCGCCTGCCGGGCAGGGCGAACGTACGCTCGTAATACCCCATGCGGAAGACGTGACGTGCAACGGACCACTCACCCAGACTCTCGGGTGGGCGGGTGCACCGACGCCCTGGCGGTGCCTGCTGCACTCCCCTGAACAACCACCCCGCGCTTGTTTGAAGTTGGTCACGGAACCATTGAGTTAAGTTCATCGTCTGTTCTCCCTGGTGAAACGTGGGACA